>JAKACV010000012.1 GCA_021821085.1 Bacillota bacterium
TCCCTGCAAGGGAGTGTCGAGTTGGCTCCGCTCATCGGACTTGCAGATTGTATTGTAGATCTTGTGGAGACAGGTCGAACTCTTAAAGAGAATGGTCTCGTGGTACTCTCGCAAGTTGCGGAGGTCTCTGCTCGACTTGTTGCGAATCGACGAAGTTATCAACTGCGTGCGGCGGAGGTTGATGATGTCGTGACCCGACTTCGCATGGAATGGTGAGGTGATCAATACGTGATTGCAATTGTGGATTATGGTGTAGGGAACTTGCGCAGCGTGGAAAATGCATTCACCCACATAGGGGAGTCTGTGTGCACGACGTCTGATCCGGAGATTCTCTTACAGGCGGACGGGGTCGTACTACCTGGAGTAGGAGCGTTTGGCGATGCGATGCAACAGTTGAAAATCCGCAATTTGATCCATCCAATTAAGCAGTATGCAAAGGACGGGAGGCCGCTCTTAGGTATATGTCTTGGCATGCAGATGCTATTTGAAATGAGTGAAGAGCATGGGGAACATGTGGGACTTGGATTGCTTTCCGGACATGTGACCAAGATGCAGGGTCACTACAAAATACCGCATGTGGGCTGGAATCAACTTCAAATGAAACAGGAACATGCAGTGGGGAAGGGAGTTTCTACCGGTGATTATGTGTATTTTGTACACAGTTACTATGTAGTACCGAGTAATCCCCAGGTAGTTCTTGCTTCGACTGATTATCATCAGGCAATTCCGGCAATTGTTGTTCAGAATCGTATCTTTGGTATGCAGTTTCATCCTGAGAGAAGTTCTACAACCGGATTGCAGCTTCTCAAGAACTTTGCACAGTATAGCGCTACATTGGACCGGAGGTGAATGTTCGTGATCATTTTACCTGCAATCGATTTGTATGAGGGGAAGGCTGTCCGGTTGCTTCAGGGGGATTATGCGAAGCAACAACATTATGGCGATCCTCTTGCGGCGGCTAAACGTTATGAAGATGCGGGAGCAACTCATGTTCATCTGGTCGATCTTGGTGCAGCTCGTTCTGGTACATTCGATAAAGCTACGCTCATACTCGTACAACAAATTATTTCCACAACTAATTTAATGGTAGAAATCGGTGGTGGCATTCGCGCGCAAGAGGATCTCGATCGCTTTTATGATGTGGGGGTTTGGCGTTGCGTTTTGGGTACGGCAGCAGTTCGCAATTTGGAATTTGCCCATGAGATGATTGAAACTTATCATGATCATGTCATGATTGGAATTGATGTGAAAGATGGATATGTTGCGAGTTCTGGGTGGACGGAGAAGGAAACCATGACTGCAGAACACTTTGGAAGAGTTCTCAAGCAATTTGGTCTGCAAGAGTGTATTTATACTGATATTTCTAAAGATGGGATGTTGTCAGGGGTCAATCTTGCAGGTGCGCTCGCCTTAGTGGAGTCGACTCAACTTAAGGTGATCGTATCAGGTGGTGTAAGGGACATTCAGGACATTGAGGCGATCTTGGCGAAACAAGATGAGGGACTCTCGGGTGTGGTGATTGGGAAGGCACTATATGAGGGGCAATTGTCATTGACTGATGTCTTCGCTACTGTGCGTGGCAAGGAGGCGTAATTGTGTTATCGAAACGGATTATTCCTTGTTTTGATGTGGCAAACGGTCGCGTAGTGAAGCATGAGTCGTTTTTTGCAAATCCGCGCGATGCCGGGGATCCGGTGGTGCTTGCGGCACTTTATGATGCGCAAGGTGCGGACGAACTTGTTTTACTTGATATTACGGCAACGCATGAACAACGCGGCATTTTACTTGACATCATCCGTCAGACTTCAGCGCAGGTTTTCATTCCTTTTACTGTTGGTGGTGGAATCAAACACCTAGATGAAGTTCGTGAAGTACTACTGGCTGGTGCTGATAAGGTTTCACTCAATTCTGCAGCGGTGCGAGATCCGTCTCTCATTACCGAGGTGGCGCGACGTTTTGGTTCACAATGTGCCGTAGTTGCGATTGATGCCAAGTGGTCAGATGAGTTGCATGACTATGAAGTGGTCATTAGCGGTGGGCGGATTCATACGGGCAAGAGTGTTGTAAAGTGGGCAAAAGAAGCGGAACAACAAGGGGCTGGGGAGATTCTATTGACCAGTTTTGATCAGGACGGGCAACGCAATGGATATGATCTTCATTTGACAAAACAAGTAGCAACAAGCGTTTCAATTCCTGTGATTGCGTCTGGAGGCGCTGGTGCAAAAGAACATTTTTATGATGTGTTGACGCAAGGTGAAGCAGATGCGGCACTAGCTGCAAGTGTATTTCACTTTAAAGAAACATCGATCGGCGAAGTGAAACGAGAATTGCAAAGAAAAGGAGTGAATGTACGTGAGCCGCTTATCCCTTGATACACAGAGCGATCTTTCGCAGATTCAATATAATGAACAGGGATTAGTTCCTGCGATTGTACAAGATGTACAGACAGGACAGGTTTTAATGCTTGCCTATATGAATGTAGAATCGCTCTCGACCTCTTTAAAGACTGGTCAGACGTGGTTCTATAGTCGATCGCGCGATGAACTTTGGCATAAAGGTGAACAGTCAGGGAACACACAAACCATCGTTCAGGCATTTTATGATTGTGACGCAGATACGTTATTATTTCACGTGGTTCCTGCGGGCCCTGCTTGTCATACAGGTGAAATTTCTTGCTTTGTCGGGGTTGACGAAGCAAAGGTAAATGATACGCCTTGGTTAGAAGCAAGGAATGATGAGCAACGTCCTGCGGATGTTTTGTACCTGCTAGAACAGCGTGTGGCAAATCGTGCTAGCGAAATGCCGGAAGGCTCTTATACCACATATTTATTTACAAAAGGCATTGATAAAATTCTTAAGAAAGTCGGTGAAGAAACAGCAGAGGTGATTATCGGTGCAAAAAATCGAAATTCAGATGAAGTGCAATATGAAGTAGCAGACTTGATTTACCATCTTATGGTGATGTTGCGAGAACAAAATGTACCACTCAGTGCTGTCTTGTCAGAGCTCGAACATCGATATACGACATGAACTGGAGAAGGAATATGACAACGCTTTCACGCGACTTGTCAGGCCAACCTCGTTGGTCTTTTTTTTGTAGGCAACTTCTTGTAGTGGTTAATATTGATAGAGAATAAGGCGGTTAAATGTGATAACATATCATTTGCATAAGTGTTTATTCAATGCTTTTAATTTCAGGTAATTATAAGAAATTATTTCGATCGTCAAATTATTGCACATTGGTAGCGAATTTGTTAGTCTAATTGACGAAATCGAGGTGATCATATGTCGACATTACTCGAAGTCTCGGGAATAACCACGAGCTTCAAAACAGCAAACGGATTTCTACCTGCTATCGAAGATGTAAGTTTTGCCATCGAAAAGGGTGAAACACTTGGGATTGTAGGAGAGTCTGGGTGTGGTAAAAGCGTTACGTCGCTGTCGATTATGCAGTTACTCACAGCGAATGGAAAGATAGAATCCGGATCGATTAAGTTTGACGGTAAAGAATTAGTCGGCTTGAAAGATGGCGACATGCGTAAAATTCGCGGTAACGATATCGCGATGATCTTTCAGGAACCTATGACTTCCTTGAATCCAGTCCACAAGATTGGCCGGCAGATTGGGGAATCGCTGCGCATTCACAAAAACTATAACAATGCGCAGGCGCAAGAGAAGGCAGTCGAATTGTTGCAGTTAGTAGGGATTCCACGTGCAGAGGAGATTGTGGAAGAGTATCCACATCGTCTGTCAGGTGGCATGAGACAGCGTGTCATGATTGCCATTGCCATGGCGTGCAATCCCAAACTTCTGATCGCCGATGAACCGACGACTGCACTGGATGTCACGATTCAGGCTCAGATTTTAGATTTAATGCGAAAACTAAAAGTCGAGCTTGATATGGCTATTTTGCTGATTACGCATGATCTTGGTGTTGTGGCGGAGATGTGTGATCGCGTGGTTGTCATGTATGCTGGAAAAGTGGTTGAGCAGGGGAGCGTGAGGGAAATCTTCCGTCATCCTTCACATCCCTATACGATGGGCTTGCTCAATTCGATTCCGCGACTTGAAGGTCGGCAGGAACGGTTGTCTTCCATCCCAGGAAATGTACCGAGCTTAGAATTGATGCCAGCAGGTTGTCGCTTCGCATCACGTTGTGCCTTTGCCACAAAGCGCTGCGTTACAGAAGAACCGTCACTTTTGTCTATCTCCGAAGAACACGATGCACGCTGCTGGCTCGTGGATGAAAAGGGGGTAGCCGTATGAAGAGTGGTGATGCGTTGTTGCAAGTTCGCGGCTTAGAGAAGTATTTCCCAATTAAAAAAGGCGTTATGCGGCTGACGAGTGGGAATGTGCGAGCAGTGGATGGAGTTAGTTTTGATGTGAGCGCAGGTGAGACGTTTGGACTTGTTGGCGAGAGCGGATGTGGGAAGTCCACAACAGGCAGAAGTATCCTTCGCCTCATTGAACCAACAGGTGGAGACATCATTTTTGATGGGAAAGATGTTCGTAAATTGGGGCGCTCAGAAATGCGCAAAATGCGTCGCGAGATGCAAATTGTTTTTCAGGATCCTTACGCATCGCTCAATCCACGCTATACGGTTCGTCAAATCTTAGAAGAACCGATGATCATTCACGGCCTTCATGGTGGAGCGGCGGAACGCAAGAAAAAGGTCATTGATCTGCTTGAGACAGTGGGCCTTTCTGGAAGTCGGATGGATCGCTATCCACACGAATTTTCTGGGGGGCAACGCCAACGGATCGGGATTGCCCGAGCACTCGCTGTCAGTCCTAGACTCATTATTGCAGATGAACCCGTTTCTGCACTTGACGTTTCGGTACAATCGCAGGTGTTGAATTTATTGAACGATTTGCAAAAAGAGTTCGGTATTGCTTATGTATTTATCGCGCATGACTTGAGTGTTGTAAAACATATTAGCAATCGAATTGGCGTGATGTACCTCGGCAAGTTAGTTGAATTGGCGTCAGCTGAAGTATTATATGATAAACCGTTTCACCCTTATACGCAGGCCTTACTCTCTGCTGTTCCAATTCCGGATCCTGAGATTAAGCGGGAACGCATTATTTTGCAGGGAGATTTACCGAGCCCATCTAAACCGCCGACAGGATGTTATTTTCATCCGCGTTGTAGAGATTGTATGGACATTTGTAAGACGACTGCTCCTGAATGGAAGGAAGTTGAACCCAATCGGTTTGTGGCCTGCCATTTGTATCATTAAATCGAACGGAGGTGTGACATGTCACAAACGATGATGCCCCCATCAACTGAACTGACACAGACTTTGGCTCATCCGCAAGGGAAGATCCAGAGTAAGTTTGTGCGTATACTGAAAGCCTATCCGCTTGTCTTTGTTGGCGGGTTGATGGTTTTAACTTTGATTTTTGTCGCCGTTTTTGCGGATAAGTTGGCACCTTTCAGTCCTGATTTTCAGTTTCCGAATGGACTTGCTTCAAATGGTGCGCCGCTGGCTCCCAATCATACATTCATTATGGGTACGGATGATTTAGGGCGAGATGTGTATAGTCGGTTGCTATTTGGAGCGCGTATTTCACTTGAAGTTGGCGTATTTGCAAGTTTAATCAGTTTGTTTATTGGGACGTCACTTGGCATTATATCTGGTTACTATGGTAAATGGATTGATAGCATTATTATGCGAATTACGGATATCATGCTGGCTTTTCCGTTTATTCTCTTTGTCGTTGCACTTGTTGCCGTATTAACACCTTCTGTAAGTAATATTTTTATCGCTATTGGGGTTCTTGGTTGGGCGAGTACTGCGCGTATTGTACGTGCACAGGTGCTTGCTGTAAAGGAGTTTGAGTACGTACAAGCTGCACGTGCGCTTGGCAGTCGACAATTCCGAATCTTGTTTCGTATTATTTTGCCAAATATTATGGCTCCGGTTATTGTTCTAACGACGCTTGCTATCGGGAACAACATGTTGCTCGAATCAACACTCAGTTTTCTTGGTATCGGAGTACAGCCTCCTACTCCAAGTTGGGGTAGCATGCTGGCCGAAGGACAACAGGTTTTCGAGTATGCGCCTTGGCTACTCTACTATCCTGGCCTTGCCTTGCTATTTTCGGTACTAGGATTTAATCTTCTAGGGGACGGTTTGCGAGAACTGTTCAATCCACGCCGTGTCCGGTAGAGAGAAGTGGACAAGCAGTCGGTGTGGAATCTTCGTATGGAGATTACACTGCTCTGGGAAGAGTATAGGTAATCTGGTTTAGTCACTAAGGGGGTACACAGATGAAAGTCAGCAAGATGCGTATGTTGGGCGTTGTTGCCTCGATGACAATGCTCGGAACTGCGCTCGCAGGATGTGGAACGCAATCCGCAACGACGTCACAAGGCGGCACGACCGCAAGTGGAGGTAGCACACAACCGGTTTATGGGGGAACCTTAACACTCGATCTGTTAAGTCAATTTCCACATCTTGATCCGGCGAAAGCATATGACACTACTTCAAATGAAGCGGTGGAACAGTTTTATAATACGTTGGTTACCTATCAGGGAACTACAAATAAAATAATTCCTGACTTGGCGACCTACACCATTTCAAATGGTGGCAAGGTGTATACATTTCACATCAAAAAGGCGAAGTTTTGGAACGGAGACCCGGTTACGGCGCAAAGTTTCATCACGGAGTTTGAACGTGTACTGAACAACAACATGCAATCAGGTGGACAAGGCTTTGTCGATCCGTTGATTCAGGGTTCAGCAGCGTATGTATCTGGCATGGCAAAAACAGTTTCGGGACTTACGGCAATTAACAACAGTACACTACAGATTACCTTAATGCACCCAAGCGCTACGTTCTTGTACGTGTTGGCCATGCCGTTTTTCTCGGCTGTGGATCCATCGTATATCGCTGCGCATTCAGAGTCTTATATCGACACGCATCCGATGGGGACTGGTCCTTTTGAACTTTCGTCCTACACGCCAGGCAAAGACTATATCTTGACGAAGAACCCTAATTATTTTGTGAAGGGAATTCCATACCTGAACAAAGTTGTATTTAATATTAACAATTCGCCAAGTGCTGTTTTGTTCCACTTTGAACAAGGGCAAACAGGGATGGTTTCTTGGAATCAAGGCGGCATACCGACAGAAGATTATTTGCCGCTTAGCAATAATCCAAAATACTCCGGTGATATCGTTAAAAAAACTGAGGTTGCAACAGACTATTTTGGGTTAAACACGACAATGGGACCTACTGCGAATGTGGCTGTGCGCCGTGCACTTGAGTACGCGGTGAATAAACAAGTGATCGTGCGGATTTTAGACGGGCTTGCGATACCGGCAAACCAAATTATTCCGCCCAGTATGCCATCTGGTTATGAACAACATCTACCAACAAATGCACAGTATACCTATGATCCGGCCCTTGCGAAAAAACTGCTTGCAAAAGCAGGCTATCCACAGGGATTTAGCACGACGATTTACACCGACAACAGCAACCCAACCGATTTGAAAATGGCTGAAGCTGTGCAGCAAATGTTTGCTCAAGTTGGGGTCAAAGCACAGATAAATCAATCGTCGTGGAATACATTTCTCTCAAGTAATGAGACAGGTAAACAAAACATGTTTACTCTTGCGTGGCTCGAAGACTTCCCGGATCCTTCTGATTTCTTGAACACCTTGTTCAATTCAAATCAAATTCCGGTAAACAATTCGACTAACTACAGCAATTCGCAAGTCGACGCATTGTTGAATCAAGGGGCGCTGATGCCCGCAGGTACTGCTCGAGATAACGTGTATAAGCAAGCGCAAAATATCATCATGGCGCAGGCGCCATGGATTCCACTTGTGTATCCTGTGTATGCAGCGGCTGTGCAACCATGGGTGAAGGGTTTTTATATTAATCCGAACCTAATGGATCCTTTGCAGTACATGTGGATTGCTAAACAGTAAGTAATCATTTGATTTATCTTACAGTGACCCGTTTGGCTTGAGTTTTTGCTCAAGCCAAACGAATCCTAAATAGGAGGTGCCTATGTGATTGCTTATATTATTCGTCGCATTGGTGGCTCGATCGTCGTGTTGATTGGGATTTCGATTATTACATTTTCTCTGGCCTATCTAGTGCCAGCAAATCCAGCCCGCGCGATTGTAGGTCCACACGCTTCAGAAGCACTTGTGTTACAAGTTGAGAAGCAGTTAGGCTTAAATCAACCTTTACCCATTCGTTATGTGCATTATATGGAGAACCTTCTTCAAGGCAACTTAGGAACATCTTACGTTCTTGATCAACCTGTAACGACATTAATTGGGCAACGCGCAGGTGCAACCGCGCAATTGGCTGTTACGGCTTGGATAGGAGAATTGCTTATTGGTCTTCCAATCGGTATTATTTCAGCCTTATACGATCGTAAAGCGGTTGATCATGTAGTCAGTATATTTGCGCTTATTGGTATTTCATTGCCAGTCTTTTTTGTTGGACTTGAGCTGATGTACTGGGTTGGATTTAGGCTTGGATGGTTACCTGTTGGTGGATCGGGAGGATTCACTTTTGTCATTTTACCTGCCCTCACCTATGCAATTACAGGTGCAGCATATTATGCGCGGCTACTTAAATCGTCTATGATTGATGTGATGAACTCTGATTATATCCGGACGGCAAAAGCGAAGGGTGCCAGTCCGAATCGTGTCATTTTACGTCATGCACTGCGTAATGCGATCATTCCTGTCATGACATATGGTGGAATTGATATTGCCAGTTTATTTGGTGGGGTTGTCGTAATCGAGGATGTATTTGGTTATTCAGGAATCGGACAGTTGACAGTGCAGGCGATTAATAACCTCGATGTTCCAGTCATTATGGGTACTGTGTTGTTTGCTGCGCTGTTTGTGGTTCTGTTTAATCTTTTGGTAGACGTGTTATATGGTATCGTAGATCCACGCATCACCTATTAATAATTTGTGTGGCGCCTAAATGGCAAAGGTGTATGAAGCCATCTGTGTTGGTTTCGTACACCTTCTTGTTTTTGAGAATAAATAATAGAATTCAGAGAAATCACAGTTTTATTTATGGAATGTACCTTTATTTTATTTTCTGACTTGACTAGTTATAAAAATAAACATAACATAGTGCTAGAATCATATTACACTTTCATTACAATTTCACACAGTCGTTACAATTCAGAAGGAGGACAATTAATGAAACGGAATAAACTGCGTTTGCTCGGAGTCGTCGCTTCTATGGCGATGCTTGGTACTGCCCTTGCTGGATGCGGCACCCAAACGGCAACATCACCATCAGCTTCTGGTACAACTACGTCGAGCAATCAGCCGGTGTATGGTGGAACATTGACGATGGACTTGTCCAGTCAATTTCCACACCTTGATCCGGCAAAGGCGTATGATACGACTTCTGACGACGCTGTTGAGCAGTTCTATAATCAACTAGTCACCTATCAGGGTGCAACGAATAAGATTATTCCTGATTTAGCAACCTATACAGTGTCTGGTGGTGGAAAAGTATACACGTTCCATATTAAAAAGGCGAAGTTTTGGAATGGCGATCCTGTCACGGCACAAAGCTTTATTACCGAATTTGATCGCGTGCTCGAGAATAGTATGCAATCAGGGGGGCAAGGTTTTGTCGATCCGTTGATTCAAGGGTCTGCAGCCTATGTGGCCGGTCATGCGAAGACAGTTTCCGGGTTAAAGGCACTTAATCAAAATACGCTGCAAATTACGTTACTGCATCCTAGTGCCACATTCTTATATGTGTTAGCTATGCCATTCTTCTCGGCTGTAGATCCCTCTTATGTGGCTGCGCATCCTGAGCCCTACATTGATACACATCCGATGGGGACAGGCCCATTTGAATTGGCCTCTTATACGCCAGGTAAAGATTATATCTTGAAGAAAAATCCTAATTACTTTATTAAAGGGATTCCATACCTGAATAAGATCGTTTTTAATATTAACAATTCACCAAGTGCTGTGTTGTTTCACTTTGAGCAAGGTCAGACAGGGCTGATTTCGTGGAACCAAAACGGGATTCCGCCTGAGGATTACCTCCCGCTCATGAACAATCCAAAGTATAGCGGCGATGTTGTGAAACAAACTGAGGTGGCTATCAATTATCTTGGATTGAATACCAAAGTTGGGCCTACAGCAAATGTGAATGTACGGCGTGCGCTTGAACATGCAGTGAACAAACAAGTGATCGTACGGATTTTGGATGGGCTTGCTGTTCCCGCAAATCAGATCATCCCACCGAGCATGCCGGCTGGTTATGAGTCGACTTTGCCTGCGAATGCGCAGTACACCTATGACCCGGCGCTTGCCAAGAAATTGCTTGCAAAAGCGGGGTATCCAACTGGATTTAGTACGACAATTTATACGGATAACACTAGTCCGACAGACTTGAAGACGGCTGAAGCTGTGCAGCAAATGTTTGCGCAAGTAGGCGTACATGCTACTGTCAATCAAACGTCTTGGAACACATTTTTGACTAACAATGAAACAGGGAAACAAGGTATATTTACGCTTGCGTGGTTCGAGGATTTCCCAGATCCATCCGACTTTTTGAATACACTGTTTAATTCGAATGAAGCTCCAGTGAACAATTCAACGAATTACAGCAATCCTCAAGTTGATGCGTTGTTGAATGAAGGAGCGACCATGCCTGCTGGTACCGCACGTGATAACGTGTATAAGCAAGCACAAAACATCATCATGTCGCAAGCGCCGTGGATTCCACTCGTGTATCCAGTTTATGATGCGGCGGTACAACCTTGGGTTAAAGGATTTTACATCAATCCAAACTTGATGGATCCATTGCAAAACATTTGGATTGCTCCGCATAGCTCTTGAATTGTCAAGTTGACGGTATGAACTATTGAAAAGAGAAAGAGAGTGCACAAGCCCTTGTGAACTGGGAAGTGCGCTCTCTTTCTATGTTAAATTTGTGCGGGGTGCAAGATGCCGAGTAGATCGAGTGCCGATCGAATCGTCAGGCGCGTTGCATCAGTGAGGGCTAGACGTACCGTTTTTACACCGGGTTCTGCACCTAAAATCGGACAATCGTGGTAAAAACGATTAAATGCTTGCGACACGTCTAGAATTTGCTTCGCGATTAGTGACGGATCAGATTCCACTATTGCTCGGTATCGCATGTTTGGATATAGACTCAGTTGTTTTGCCAATTGCCATGTTGCGTCATCGATTACCGCATGGTTGGATAGAGAGGTTGCATCATGTGTAAGTGCGAGCGCCTCGGTGATCACCACCGCTTCTTTTGGTGATTCATTGTCTCGTAACACAGTCGCTTTGCGTAAAACGGAACATGCGCGTGCATGAGTATACTGTACATAGGGGCCTGTTTCGCCATCAAAGGCTACTGCTTGATCTAAAGAGAACTCAATGTCGTGTAAGCGATGTGTCTTTAGATCGTTAAATATGACAGCCCCTACACCGATCGCCTGCGCAATTTCTTGCGCATTCGCGAGATCAGGGTTTTTCTCTGAAATGATGACTTGCGCTCGATGAATCGCCTCGTCTAACACCTCTTGTAACCGGACGACCTGTCCTTTACGTGTGGACATCTTTTTGCCGTCAATTTTCATCAGTCCAAACGCGACATGCTCACAGTCTTTTGCAAAGGAATAGCCCATGCGTTCAAGTACATGGAAAAGTTGGCGAAAGTGTAGACGTTGCTCACCTCCCACAACATACATGAGACGAATGGCGCCTAACGATTTATGGCGATAAAGTGCTGCTGCTAAATCGCGAGTGGCATAGAGTGTGGCGCCGTCCGATTTACGAATGAGGCATGGGGGGAGAGAGAATTGATCAAGTAAAACAACATCTGCTCCTTCACTTTCCACAAGCAGGTGGCGCTGTGCAAGTTCCGTTACAACGGCATCCATCTTGTCATTGTAAAAGCTCTCTCCAAGTACATGGGTAAAGGGAGTGCGCAGGAGTTCATACGTGCGATTAAACTCATCGAGACTTACTTTGACAATCCAGCGCCAGAGCTCCGTCGCAGCCTGGTCGCCGTCTTCTAGTTGTTTGAATGCAGCACGAGCCGCATCCTCAAGTTCTGCGTGTTCCTTTTCCTCTTCGTGAAATCGCACATAAAGTTGATTGAGTTCATGAATTGGGTTTTTTCTAATTATATCTGCATCGCCATAAAGATGATAGGCGACAATCATCTTTCCAAACTGTGTACCCCAATCTCCCAAGTGATTGATGCGTAGGGTAGTGTAACCAGCTGATTCGAGTAAGTTTGCCAGAGCCGTTCCAATAATTGTCGAGCGTAAATGGCCCATGGAGAATGGCTTTGCGATATTTGGCGATGAGAGATCAATGGCGACGATTTGACCTGCTCCTTCAGAACTCGTGAAAAAGGACTGATCTCTGGCGAGCGCATCGAGCCACATGGATACTGCAGCCAGGCGGTTCAAATGGATATTCACATAAGGTCCGGTGGCTTCTGCTCGCAGTACAATAGGAGCTTTCTGGAATATTTCGACAAGGTCAATAGCGATACTCTGCGGACTTTTTTTCAATTCTTTCGCCAGGCGAAAGCACGGTAGCGCTAAGTCACCGAGTGATGGATCTGGCGGTATTTCCAACCATTCCGTGAGGGATGTTTGGCCAACCATCGCATATTCAGCCAAATCTCTTAGGATCCATTCTTTGATGCCATACACAGGTTGGTTCGCCCCTTTATCTCTTTCATAATATATCCTTTCATTATAGACAAAACGATTCTGGACAGCAATTTTAGGTGTGGAATGCTGCTTTTGACGGCATGACAATGAAAACAACACTGTGATATACTTCGCTTAACAATAACTTTAATTTACTCTCAGAAGGCAAGTTAAGGAGGCTACTTCATGGAAGAACGGGAGAAAAACTCGAAAATTGTACCGTTTGAGCCAGATGCTGCCTTTTTCTTTGAGCGAGGAGTTCGATTTCTCAATCGACACGATTTGTCTCGTGCATTAAAATCGTTTGAGCGTGCGGTACAATGTGAACCAAGTAATGCGGTGAATCATTGCAATTTGGCTGGCGTCTTATCGGAATTGGGTGATTTTGAGAAATCAAACGAAATTCTACAAAGCGTTTTAACGGATCTCGCGCCAGACATGACGGAATGTTATTTCTATATGGCCAATAATTATGCAAACCTTGGGGAATATGAGTTAGCGGAAGAACATGTCGTTAAATATTTGGAAGTTGATCCAACGGGAGAGTTTGCACCGGATGCTGATGAGATGCTTGATGTTCTCATTCATGAATTTGGTGGTGGAGACATCCTGCGTGAAAGTAGGCGTAAACAACAGGAGTCAAGTAAAGAACACGATCTTGCTCGAAATTTATTAGAAGAAGGGAAGTTTCATGAAGCAAGTGCATTGCTTGCGAAAGAAATTGAGTTGCAGCCAGATGCGGTAGCTGCGCGCAATAACCTTGCGTTGGCCAAGTATTACCTGGGCCACATTGATGCTGCGATTGAACTTACACGTGAAGTTCTTGAGTTAGAATCGAAAAATGTTCATGCATTGTGTAATCTTGCTGTATTTATTCGACACCGTGGTCAGCATGAGGAATATCGTCAATTGATTTCGCTTTTGACGAAGTTAATGCCCCTCCAATTTGATCAAGGATACAAGTTGGCGACAACATTGGGTATTTTAGGTGAGCATCAAGCTGCCTATCGTATTTTTTTGCAACTCGTGCAGTTTGGCGATCGGCATGATCCAACTCTATACTTTGCATTGGCGGCAGCAAGCGCAAATTTAAATCGCTTCAAACAATCGCGACAGTGGATGATGGAGGTACAAGCGCTTGATCCAGAGAGCGGAATCGCCGATTATTATTTGCAGGAAATTGACCGTGCGATTGAAAAGGGTGATCGGGTGCTCCTTAGCTATAGCTACCAACTTCCATTTCATTTACGATCGAACCTGAATTCGCAGACACGGACAGGGACATTTGCTAAAATTGGCGCGTGGGCAAAGGATCCTACGGTTCGTTCTTCCCTGTATTTTGCCTTGTTTAGAGGTCCGCGGGCAACGAAACGCGAAGCACTTCAAGCATTAGTTGTACTGCATGATGCGGAGACGATTCATATTTTACGCGACTTTGTCCGTGATCCTACTCAGGGTGAAGACATGGTGTGGAATGGGCTGTTTGTATTGCAGTCCATGCACGTGACAGGAGCGGTGGAGGCATTTGTAGGAGGTCAATTGGTCACGTTGCAGTTGCCTGCGCGCGACGAACGAATGTTCTCGTGGAATGCGATATTGGAAGCTGTGTATCATGAAGTGGAGGAAGCGCTACTCGTGCGGGATACGGATTTGGTCGATCTTGCCTACGAAATTTGGATTCGTTATTTGATGAATGTTTATACGGATTTACCGAAAATCGTAAAACGCAGAGTGTGGTCTGCTGCCTTGGAATATGTGGTTCGCCGGACCTCAGGGAGAACAGAGCCTCAAGCGATTGTGGCGAGTCGTTACGAAGTCTCCGTCAAGGCGCTCGCGAAGGCCGCACAAGCCATTACGATGACACTATAAGAGGTTGTTCAAAAAGGGGCGAGAACTCTGCGGCGCAGGGCTTCGGCTTGTGCTGGACATGCGTGCTCATGTACCACCTATCGTACACTCCGCGCGCATGTCCAGACTTCACCAAACCCCTGCTTGCATCTTACCTCAACCCTTTTGGAACAGACACTATAAGAGGATCGGTGGTTACGCGTGGATTTCGTGATTGTGGGTACGGCTGGACATATCGACCATGGTAAAACTGCGTTGGTTAAAGCGCTTACGGGAATTGATACGGATCGAACACGCGAGGAAAAAGAGCGGGGCATTTCCATTGAACTTGGATTTGCCCCGCTCTTATTGCCAACGGGACAACGCATTGGGATTGTAGATGTACCTGGTCATGAGCGATTTATTCGCAATATGTTGGCGGGTGCTGGCGGGATGGACCTGATTTTACTTGTGATCGATGCGCGTGAAGGCATGATGCCACAAACGCGTGAACATGTGGATATTTTACAAATGCTTGAATTAACTGAAGGGATCGTGGTTGTTACAAAAGTGGATCTTGTGGACGATGAATGGCTTCTACTTATGCATGAGGAAATTCGCTCACAGCTGAGAGGCACATTTTTGGAGAACAGTCCGCTAGTAGATGTCTCTGCCCTGACAGGTCAAGGATTAGATGAGTTGCGTGTCGTCATTGCAAAGTCAATTTCACACGTTCAGCCCAAATCAAGTGTGGGTGCACTTAGGCTACCACTTGATCGCGTATTTACTGTCACGGGATTTGGAACCGTTGTAACAGGCACGGTGTGGCGAGGACAAGTGCATGTGGGTGATATGATGGAACTGTTACCTGCCAAAGAACAGGTGCGTATTCGGTCAATTCAAGTGCATGGAGAACAAGTGCAAACGGCTGTAGCCGGTCAGCGGGCTGCCGTGGCTTTTACAAGTGTACGTACGGATGTGAGACGGGGGATGACACTTGCTGAACCAAAGGTTCTGAACCCAAGCCGTTTACTTGATGTGCGTATACGCGTATTGCCAGATAGCCCATTTGCTTTGCATCATCGGACGCGTGTGCGCTTTTACAACGGAACCGCAGAAGTGATTGGACGGATGTTGCTCCTGCGCGATCAAGAAGTACTTGCTGGGGAGGAGGGACTCGCACAAATCCTGTTAGAGCAACCTGTGGTGGTTGAAGCACGAGACCACTTTGTCATCAGAAGTTTCTCACCAATGCATACGCTTGGTGGCGGGGTTGTCATTGATCCACATCCTGTTCGGCTACATCGTCGTCATAGTGAGGCTGTTTTTGAGCAGTTGATGCGACGTGAAGGTGGCAGTTTGCATGAACGAGTGCTCGATGCGATCATATCAGATCCTGAACTATCTTTGGTCGATTTAGCAAGTCTAACGGGAGCCTTGCAAGAGGAAGTAGAAGCGACTCGAATGGAGCTTGTTGCGTTTGGAGAGGTTATCTGCTATGAAGGCCAATTGTGGATTCCGACAAGTCGGATGGCAGCATGGGCAAGTGAATTTCTAGTAGGTTTAGATGATTACTACAGAAAAAATACATATGATGTATGGATGCCAAAATCGGTCGTCTATCAAATGCTAAAGGCGCTTGGTGTTCCAATGCGAGTGCAGGATGTTTTGTTGCAGGATTTATCGGAGAATGGTCATATTGTTGTGGAGACAGAACGCGTGCAAAAAGAGGGACGGCAAGTTTCGCTATCGCTTGAAGAAAAGAAGATCAGTTCTCTAATTATGGACCAGATGAAAGAACATCCTTTTTCCCCACCAACCGTTCAAGAACTTGAGAAAGATTATAAAGGGCAAGAGAAGAGGGTACGGCAAGTTCTTCATGCGCTTGTGCAGGCAGATGAAGTCACTTTTCTTAACCAAGAGATCTTTTTGTCTCCACGCGCATTGCTTCATGTTGAAGCGGCAGTGCGCGAATTGTACGACGAGCAAGGACCGTTTACGGTTGCAGATGTTCGAGATCAATTAGCGACGAGCCGCAAATTTGCAGTGGCTATCCTTGAATATTTTGATCGCCAGAAAAAAACACGCCGCAATGGAGATGTGCGTGTGTATCTTCGCCGTGGATGAACCTGACAATATCAAGTAGTTATTAGGAGAGAGTAGGCATGAAGGACACATCAGAAGAGACGGTATATGAAGTCCCGATTTGTCGTCACCCCATCAGAGCGCAGGTGATTGTGCCAGGGTCAAAGTCGATTACGAATCGGGCGCTGCCGATGGCAGCTTTGGCAAACGGGAAGACTCGATTGCGTGGTGCTTTATTTTCGGACGATAGTCGCTATTTCATTCAATCACTACGCAGGTTGGGATATCATGTCGAGACAGACGAACTGATGAAAGAAGTCATTATAGATGGGGCTGGAACTGATCCACTTGAACATGAGCGGGGCCTTGATTTATTTGTTGGCAATTCGGGAACAAGTGCCCGTTTTTTATCTGCATTTGTGAGCCTCGGTAAAGGTCGTTATCGTATTGATGGCGTTCAGCGCATGCGGGAACGACCGATTGCTGCCCTATTGTCTGCATTGCGTGACCTTGATGTGCAGATCCACGACGAATTAGGTACCGGATGTCCTCCCATTTTGATTGAAGCAAACGGATTACGTGGTGGGAGAGTAGAGATGAACGGGAAAGATAGCAGCCAATTTGTGTCGGGTTTATTGATTGCGGCTCCTTATGCAAAAGAACCGATCTCGATTGTTGTGCAGGGAGAGTTGGTGTCTGCGCCGTATGTGGAGATGACATTAGCAATGATGAGGCAATTCGGTGTGCAGGTCGAAAAAAAGGGGAATATATTCCACGTGATTACAGGGGACTACCTTGCACAAGATTATGCCATTGAACCAGATGCATCTGGGGCTTCCTACTTTTTAGCGGCGACTGCGATTTGCGGAGGACAGGTCAGGATTATGGGCCTCGGACAACAGTCGCTGCAAGGGGATGCAAGGTTTGCGCACATCCTTGCGGATATGGGATGTACAGTTCGGTATGAGAAGGAGTATATTGAACTGCTTGGACCAGTCGATGGGCTTAAAGGCATCGATATTGATTTGTTTGCTATGTCCGATATGGTGCCCACGTTAGCCGCGATTGCACCATTTGCTAAGGAAAAGGTGCGCATCCGAAATGTGGCCAATGTTCGCATCAAAGAAACAGATCGCATTCGCGCGTGCGTTACGGAACTTCGTCGCTTTGGTGTTACGGTTACAGAATTTGAAGATGGGATGGAAATAGAGCCGTGTGCGCAATTGCAGGAAGGTGTTACTGTACATACGTATGATGATCATCGTATGGCTATGGCTTTTGCCATCACAGGATTAAAAGTTCCGGGAACGCGCATCGCCAATCCAGCTTGCACGGCAAAAACGTACCCTGAATTTTTCCGGCATCTAGAAAATATAGTGTAGTGAAACAACTGAAATTTTATAGAGCCTGTTCCAAAAGGGTTGAGGTAAGATGCAAGCAGGGGTTTGGTGAAGTCTGGACATGCGCGCGGAGTGTACGATAGGTGGTACATGAGCACGCATGTCCAGCACAAGCCGAAGCCCTGCGCCGCAGAGTTCTCGACCCTTTTTGAACAACCTCTTATAGTAATTTCCAGTCATGAGATCTTCATACGCTTGTAATAGCTATGCAATCTCGATGACGTATGATCTTCTTGTAGCACATTTGACCCCCTTTTGATGATTGTATCTGCGTGACGAAGGCAATGGCCTTTCGTTGCGTCTTTTTTTTTGTGGCATGTTACAATAAAGGTATCACCATGTCAATGGTTGGCATGGGATTCGTCGAGGGGGAAATGGTCTTGCGTGTTTCGGTTGGCATTGATTTGGGTGGAACGTTTATTAAAGGTGCACTTATCGATGAACAGGGGAATCTTCTCGTAAAAGATGAGGTGCCAACAGAAGCGAGCAACGGAGCTCAGTGGATTTTAAAACGAATCGAAGAATTGACGCTACAACTCATCGTACAAAGTAGCACGAAACGCAGTGAAGTCGTGGGATTGGGAATTGGCATACCGGGATTTATTGACCCAAGTCGCGGACTTGCAGAAGAAGTGATCAATATTGGATGGCATGATGTACCGGTGATTGCGCCTTTGCAAACGGCACTTGATATGCCTGTGTATATGGAGAATGATGCGAATCTTGCGGCGTTAGGTGAAGCTTGGGTCGGGGCAGGGCGTGGATATCGCAACGCATTGTGCATCACCTTAGGTACAGGCGTTGGCGGTGGTGTTATTATTAATGGAAAAGTATTGCAAGGAGAAAGCCATATGGCTGGTGAAATTGGGCATTTTGTGCTTGACCCAGATGGGGCACCATGTAATTGTGGGCATCGGGGTTGTCTTGAGACCGTTTCATCCGCTACGGGTGTTGTTCGTCTGGCACGTGAGAGAATCGAACAAGGTGAACAAACTGAGATCCAAAAAGCGAATCTTACAGCAGCAACTGTATTTGCTGCAGCAGATCGTGGCGATCGAGTAGCACAAGCGATTGTGCACGAAGCTGCAGAGACGCTTGGGAGAGGATTGGCAATTGCCGCGAATCTGATTAACCCAGATGTCATTGTGATTGGCGGCGGGATGGCGCGTGCGGGAGAAACGTTGTTTACTCCGGTGCGTCTTGCATTTCAGGCATATGCTCTACGTCGTGTCGCTCAAGCGGTGACTCTTGTGCCAGCGTCACTTGGTAACGATGCAGGAGTTGTAGGAGCGGGCAAATTGGCCTTGTATCCGTAAAAGGAGTGGCAGATATATGGGTCAAGGCGTGCGGATGCTAATTATCACTGGAATGTCCGGGGCTGGAAAAACAGTCGCCGTGCAATGTCTTGAGGATTTGGGTTTTTTTTGCGTCGACAATTTACCACCCGCATTGATCCTGAAGTTTAGTGAGTTAGTACGCCAATCGGATGGGGCGATTAAACGTGTAGCACTTGTCTGCGATCCGCGCGGTGGTGAATTTTTCAAGACGCTGTTTGCGGCGTTAGAAGAACTGGAAGAACAATCGAGTGTCGATTATCAAATTCTTTATTTAGAAGCAGACGATGAGGTGTTGGTACGACGGTATAAAGCATCTCGGCGTAGGCATCCGATGGCCCCTGAGCATGGTCGCATTGTCGATGGGATCGCGCGGGAACGTGGGATGCTGCGGGAAGTTCGAGAGCGTGCAGATGTCGTGATCAATACCACTCGATTAAAACCTGCAGAATTAAAAGAGATCTTAGCCAAGCGCTATGGTGTTGCCGGCAGGGGAGATAAATTGACTGTAAATGTTCTGTCTTTCGGTTTTAAATATGGGCTACCCATTGATGCAGATCTCATTTTTGATGTGCGTTTTTTGCCAAATCCGTATTATGTTGAGATGTTGCGTCCACACACAGGGCAGGATCCTGATGTCTATGACTATGTCATGCAGTGGCCTGCAACGAGAGAGTTTTTGGGGAAATTGCTTGAGATGATCGACTTTTTATTGCCGCAATACACCAAAGAAGGAAAGTCGCAAATTGTAATTGGAATCGGTTGTACAGGAGGGAGGCATCGCTCAGTGGCGATTGCTGAAAGGCTGCGTGAGCACTTGCAAAAGTCGTATGCGATCACCGTGTCACATCGGGATCTTAGCAAGGAAGGTGAGCGATGAGGAAGAGTCTCAATAAATGGTCATGGTTAATTTTATCTCTTGGCATCGGGATTCTCATCGGTAATGATACGGCCTTAGCGCATGGGCTCAAGTGGTGGCTTGTGGGGATTTTCTGTGTTGTCGTTGGCGGGGTGATTTTGCTTCTTTTGCAGTTGCGGGATCGAACTCGTGAAAAATTGGTGCAGCGACAGTTAGCTCGTCGACCACATGTGGTCGTGATTGGCGGAGGAACAGGGCAGCCGGTTTTACTCCGGGGATTGAAGGCGAAGGATGCTGAAATTACGGCGATTGTCACGGTTGCTGATGATGGAGGGAGTTCTGGACGCTTGCGAACAGATCTATACATGCCGCCGCCAGGAGATATTCGCAACTGTCTTATCGCTCTCGCCGATACGGAACCACTGTTAGCAGAATTGCTGCAGTATCGTTTTGATTCGGGTACAGAGCTATCTGGACACA
The DNA here is from genome assembly GCA_021821085.1 of Bacillota bacterium. Taxonomy (GTDB): domain Bacteria; phylum Bacillota; class Bacilli; order Alicyclobacillales; family SLC66; genus Sulfoacidibacillus. Next base: position 20,679 of record JAKACV010000012.1, read on the forward strand.
GTTTTGGAAACCTTTTTTTAGCTGCGATGACGCATATCACGGGCGACTTTGAAACGGCTGTGAAAGAGACGAGTCGCGTTCTCGCTGTACGAGGTCGAGTGCTACCGGCAGCTCGACGTGCAATTACGCTGTCAGCCACGTTTGCAGATGGTTCGAAAGTGGTTGGTGAATCGCAGATCCCACTTCAGCAAAAACGGATTCTAGAGGTCGAATTAATTCCCAATGACGTTGATCCGTTACCCGAAGCGCTCGATGCGATTGCGGAAGCGGACGCCATTGTGATTGGGCCTGGCAGTTTGTATACGAGTATTTTACCCAATTTACTTGTTCCGGGAATCTCTGATGCAATACGTCGATCCCCTGCAAAAGTCATCTATGTGTGTAATGTTATGACGCAGCCGGGAGAAACGGATGGATTTACTGCATCTCAGCACGTTCAGGCCATTTATGATCATGTTGGAGATCGTTTTTTTGACATTATTATTGTGAATTCAGCTCCGATTCCACAATCAGTGATTGATCAATATGAGTCAAAGGGCTCTTATCCTGTACTTGCAGATGTTGAAAAGTTGCATGTGCTAGGTGTGACGGTCATTGCGCGAAACTTCTTGCATTACGCGATGTATGCAAGACATGATGCAGATATGATTGCGATGCAAGTACTATCTTTAATTGGACGTGAACATAAATTGAAATAGGAGTAAAGATGAGGTGAGTGAAGTTGTCATTTGCCGCACAGACGAAAAAAGAACTCACTCAACTTAAGAGTAAAAAGTGCTGTGAATCGGCTGAATTAATAGCCTTTGTGCAACATTGTGGGAGAATTAACGAGGATATGGATCCGGCTGTGTTAGAATTGGCAACAGAAAATGCAGCGATCGCACGTCGCATGTATGGATTGTTAAAGGCTGAGACTGGACATGGGCTTGAGGTGCTTGTGCAACGTAAAATGCGGTTAAAGAAAAATAATGTTTATATTATTCGAATGCGCAACGAGATATTTGTGTTATTAGATCGTTTGAGCATTCTGTCGCCCGAGCGCGTGATTCGAATGAAGGTTCCGGATGCGATTCGCGAGAGTTTATGTTGTAAAAAAGCATATTTGCGAGGAGCCTTTTTAGCGAGTGGTTCCTTGAATGATCCTGATAGTCATTCGTACCACCTTGAAGTGTATTGCAAATCGGCTGATCATGCAGGGGAACTTTTGCAGTTGTTCACTGACTTTCATTTGCATGCGAAGAAAACACAGAGAAAAAAAGGGTACATCGTCTATCTTAAAGAGGGCGACAAAATTGTTGAATTTCTTGGGTTGGTGGGAGCGCATCAGGCGTTATTGCATTTCGAAGAGGTTCGTATTGTGAAGGATATGCGCAATCAGGTGAATCGTCTTGTGAACTGTGAAACTGCCAATTTAAATAAGACGATTTTAGCGGCAGTGCGTCAATTGGATAATATTCGTTTAATTGAGCGCGATTATGGATTTGATCGCTTGCCGCTGAAACTACGGGTAGTTGCAGAGAAAAGAATGCAGTACCCTGATATTACACTTCAGGAATTATGCGGAGTGCTTCCCGACAAAGTCAGTAAATCGGGTCTCAATCATCGTTTGCGAAAATTAGATGATATTGCACAAAGAATTCGTGCAGATCGCGGAATCTTTGAGGAATCGTAGCATGGTTAGAAACCGTCTGGTATAATGTGATAATAACGCGAGAAACGAAATGGTTTGGAACTTGAGAGCTAGGGGGTTACGATCATGGCGGAGAGAACCGTGACCGTGAATTTACGGATGGGCTTGCAGGCGCGCCCAGCTGCTTTGTTTGTCCAAGAGGCGAACAAATTCAGTTGTGAAGTGATGTTGGAAAAAGACGGTAAATCAGTAAATGCAAAGAGTATTATGGGTGTGATGTCGCTTGTGATTCCGCATGGAGCAGAGATTATCTTAAAGGCTCAGGGAAATGACGAGGTTCAAGCAGTTGAACGGTTAGCTGTGATGGTGAGCGCAGAAGAGTAGACGTCGAGCAGTGCTAATTGTTTTGCCTGTCTCATAGAGTATGCTATGACATTGCATAGGAACTCGATGAGACTGGAGGCGGGGATATTGGGCTTGCATGTCGGTAATTGGAAAATCAAGAGACGAGGATCAAGGCGGCCGCAGGTGTTTGTTATCTTGTTGGTCGGTGCGATAATCGTCTTTTTACTATGGGTTGTTCTTGCTGCAAATCCATTTCAAACGACGAATCCCTTCTTGCGCCAGACAACCATCGGTCAATCGGTTCTTGGAGATTGGCGCTATGGTGGAACGGATATGACTGGTCAGATGAAGTTTTATGATGCCTATCAGTCTGTGCTAATTCCATCGACCGCGACGACATTTGCGGCAGATGGGCAGTTCGTTACGATAGACGGCCATACGTCAACCACCATCACGTTTGAACCTTCATATGAATCAGAGACACTTGGGCCTACGGTTTTCGTTTGGATTGGGCTGTTTGTGGCAGCAGGAATAGTTGCGTTTCGACAAGGGAGAAGGCATATGGGTAAACAAAAGCAGCAGTTTTCGCATCGTCGAAAAACGATTCGATTTAGGAAATGAATTATTTTTCGCAAATATATGCGATATAGCTACTTTCGCTTCTCTCCATCATCGCTTCTTTGATTGCGGGACTGTACGCTTCTCTCAAATGAATGAGGAGAGATGAAAAGATGCAGTCGACCACGAAGGTGTGGAATGGATCAGATGAGGCGTTTTTTGAATTGTTGACGAAATTTATTTTTTATGCAGGATTTAGTAAAAGGGTTGTCAATCGGCGATGGGTTGCTTTTCAAGATGCCTTTTGCGCGTTTCAAATTGGTCGTGTCGCTTCTTTTGATGAGGTACACGCAGAATGGCTCGTCCGACAAGACTCAGGAATCATCCGAAACACTCGTAAAGTACACGCTACGATTGTCAATGCGCGTGTGTGCATGGAGTTAGTTGCTCGGTATGGATCTCTTCAGGAGTTTGTGAATAGGGTTTGCTCACAATCCCCTTCTGATGGACAAACGCGTTTACGCAAGACGTTTTCATTGGTGGGCGAAAGTACGGCGCTTGCATTATGGCGAGAACTGCATGAAGAGCATGTTGAATAAAAGAGTGTGAAGCGCACCTCCAATGAAACGCATTTGATCTTGTAAGTTATTGTGCTCCCTTGGTATGATCAAAGAGACAAGTGAGAAGATCAAAGGGGACTGAACGATGGCCCAGTGGAAGCGATTGATTCCTGAGCTGGAAAACAACGGGTATACTCATATGATTATGGCACCTGGTGCCAGTTTTACGTATTTGACGGGGATGGGAGCACATCAAAGCGAACGTCTTACACTTTTTGGGATAAGTGTAGATGGGCGTGCGGCGTTACTTTTACCAAAACTTGAGGTAAATGGAGTTCCCCAAACACTTCAAGCCAGACTGTTCAGCTATGCGGATGAAACGGGATCGGACGATGCATTGCGAGAATTCACAAATGAACTTGCGCTTACTGCTATGAGTTCAGTTGGCATCGAAGCCGACCATTTGCGGCTTTTTGAAGCAAATGCTCTGCGCAATGCAGGAATTGAACAACTTATTCCTGCGGATGCTATGCCGATGGGGTTGCGACTCATAAAAGATTCGCGCGAGCTTGCACTCCTGCAAACTGCTGCGACCATTGTTGATGCAGCGCTTACATCGACACTTCCGTTGGTAAAGATAGGGATGACTGAATTTGAAGTGGCGGCGGAACTGGAATACCAGATGAGAAAGTTTGGATCAGAGGGAACTCCATTTGGCACAATCGTTGGCTCTGGACCACGAGGGGCCCTGCCGCATGGAGGGCCGACGAGTAAACAGATTGAACAGGGGGAGCTTGTTGTTCTCGATTATGGGGCAATCTGTGCAGGATATGCTGCAGATACGACAAGGACAATTGCTTTTGGTGAGCCTAGCAATGAGGCACGCAAAGTATACAACATCGTAAAGCAGGCACAGGAGACCGCGGTAAGTGGGGTCGTCGCTGGGATCACTGCAGAACAAGTGGATGCGTTAGCTCGGGACGTCATTTCCGTGGCTGGATATGGCGAGTATTTTACGCATCGAACCGGTCACGGACTTGGTCTTGATGTTCATGAATACCCGAGTATTATGAAGGGGAATTCTCTAGTATTGACCCCTGGTATGGTATTTACTATAGAACCGGGTGTTTATTTATCTGGACAATTTGGAGTGAGGATTGAAGACGATGTGGTGATCACAGAGGGTGGTTGTCACGTGTTAACGCGATTTACAAAAGATCTTGTTATCGTTGATGCCTGATGGATAGTAGGAGGTGAAGGAGACTGGTTCATGGAACGGCGTGATGAGTTAATGCGAATTTTACAGGGGAGTGAAGAACCTCTCACAGGTGCTGATCTTGCGCAGCGTTTTGGGGTTACGAGACAGGTGATTGTTCAAGATATTGCTGTTTTGCGCGCCAAAGGTTTTGCTATTGTTGCGACGCCCCAAGGCTACTTTCAACCAAAGGTCTATCCACATCATCGTTCTGGTCGAGTCTTTCGTTCGATTACCATTAATCATGCGCCAGAGCAAACGGAAAAGGAATTATTGACCTTTGTCGACGCAGGTGTAGAAGTTCTTGATGTTTCGGTAGATCACCCCATCTATGGAGAATTTGTTGCAAGCCTCATGTTCAGTTCTCGTAGGGATGTGCTACACTTCACAAAAGCTGTGGCTGATCATAATGCGCCTTTGCTGCTCAGTTTATCGGGTGGAATTCATCGACATACGCTCGCTGCAAAAGAGGAAGTGATGATCGATGAGGCAATCGAAACCTTGAAAAATGAAGGATTTACAATTTTGGATGACCACTAAGTGTCTGCTTAGTTATGTGATGCACAGCATGGAGGCATAGCGAGGTGGTCAGCAAACGAATTCGGCTGTTTCTTACCCTTTGGCACATTTGATTTTCCAATATTGAGAGTTTATCTGCTGTGGACTTTGGGCAGAGTATCCAAACGGCTAGCAGGACCAAGTAGTTCTTCTGGCCCATGGGGAGGGGATGCCTCGGATGCAAAGAGGAGAATTTCTGTTTGTGGCATGATGGGCAAACTCTCGGTGCTGCTACGCCTACGCCTACGTCTGAGATACCACTTGGTTCAATGGTTCAAGGTATCAGAGTATTATGATATAGTATCTTTGTAGAAAAGCTTTTATCTCAAGGGGGACGTGGCGTGGCGTTTAGAAAAATTTTAGTCGCAAATCGAGGTGAGATTGCGATTCGTATTTGTCGCGCCTGTACTGAACTCGGTATTCGGACAGTCGCGATTTATGCGAAGGAAGATAGTTTATCTCTTCATCGATATAAAGCGGATGAAGCCTATTTAATCGGAGAAGGGAAGGGACCGATCGAAGCGTATTTGGATATCCCTGGGATTATTGAAGTCGCAAAACGGCATGACTGTGATGCAATTCATCCTGGTTATGGTTTTTTATCAGAGAATGCAGAATTTGCAAAAGCGTGTGCGGAGAATGGGATTCGCTTTATTGGACCTACGCCAGACCAGCTTGAGTTGTTTGGCAACAAGGTATTTGCTAGAAAAGCGGCTGTGGCCGCGGGAGTGCCCATCGTTCCGGGAATTGATCACGCCATTTCCATAGATGAAGCAAAGAATTTCGCTCGCGATGTAGGGTACCCACTGATGTTGAAAGCGATCAGTGGCGGCGGCGGCCGTGGAATGCGCGTAGTACAAAGTGATGAAGAATTATCTGAGGCATTTACGCGGGCAAGTTCTGAAGCGCAGACATCTTTTGGAGCTGCACAAGTTTATGTAGAGAAACTTGTGCAAGATCCGAAACATATTGAGGTTCAAATTCTTGGAGATCAATTCGGGAACTTAGTCCATTTATATGAACGTGATTGTTCAATTCAGCGGCGGCACCAAAAGGTAGTTGAAGTGGCGCCCTCTGTTTTATCAGATTCTATAAGATCAGAAATTTGCGAGACGGCAATAAAACTCATGAAGAGTGTTGGCTACACAAATGCCGGGACTGTTGAATTTTTATTAGGAACGGATGGAGATTTTTATTTCATTGAAGTAAATCCACGGATTCAAGTAGAGCACACTGTAACAGAGTTGATTACCGGCATCGATTTGGTGCAAGCGCAAATTATCGTAGCGCAAGGACTCCCGTTATCTGATGAGCGAATTGGAATTTATACGCAGGCCGACATCTCCGTTCGTGGTTATGCGATTCAGTGTCGATTAACAACCGAAGATCCACAGAACAATTTTACCCCTGATACGGGACGGATCGTAGCTTACCGCTCAGCAACGGGGTTTGGAGTTCGACTAGACGGCGGCAACGGATATAGTGGTGCGCGGATCACTCCTTACTATGATTCACTTCTAGAAAAAATATCGGTGTGGGCGTTGACTTTTCCAGGCGCAGTGGCAAAAATGCGTCGGTCCTTGGCAGAATATCGCATTCGCGGAGTAAAAACGAACATCCCATTTTTAGAGAATGTAATTCATCATCCACAGTTCCAAAGTGGCAAATACACCGTCAATATGATTGAAAACCATCCGGAATTATTTGCTTTTTCAAAGCGTCAAAATCGCGCTAATCGACTTCTCAGCTACATCGCAGAAGTGACCGTGAATGGCGGCGAAGGAGTGAAAACAGGGGCTAAGAAGCCACATGTGGACCTACCACAGTTGCCCCGTTATGGGATTCATACACCTGTGAGAAAAGGTACGCGAGATGTGTTACATGAGCGCGGAGTCAACGGACTGATTGAATGGATGCGCGAAGATGGGAGACTTTGGTTAACTGATACGACTTTACGTGATGCACACCAATCGTTGCTTGCAACGCGTATGCGCACATATGATTTACTTAAGATTTCTGATGTTATTGCGCATGAATTCCCGCAATTATTTTCTCTGGAAATGTGGGGTGGGGCAACCTTTGACACTGCGATGCGATTTTTGAAGGAAGATCCATGGGAGCGTCTTGCTCAGATGCGAGAGCGCATCCCGAATATTCTCTTTCAAATGTTGTTGCGTGGGGCAAATGCGGTGGGATATCGCAATTATCCTGATAACGTCGTCACGCGTTTTATCGATGAAGCGGCAGTCGCCGGGATTGATGTGTTTCGTATATTTGACTCTTTAAATTGGTTGCCAAATATGCAGTTGTCCATTGAGAGAGTTCGCAGTCAAGGCAAAATTGCAGAGGCTGCGATTTGTTACACAGGCGACATACTTGATGAGAATCGTACGAAGTTCACGTTATCTTACTACGTTGACCTAGCCAAAGAATTAGAGCGTGCTGGTGCGCATATTCTTGCGATCAAAGATATGGCCGGGCTGCTAAAACCGTATGCCGCATATCAGCTGGTGAAAGCGTTAAAGGAGCATGTGGGGTTACCCATTCACCTACATACGCATGACACAGCTTCTACGGGTGTGGCAACGATTATTAAAGCGGTTGAGGCAGGCTTAAATATCGCAGATGTAGCTGTCGGGTCAATGTCTGGATTAACGTCACAACCGAATTCTACAGCAGTTGTTGCGGCGCTTGCGGATTCGGCGCGAGATACACGAGTAGAGATGTCAAAATTAACACTTGTAAGTACTTATTTTGGAGGAATACGTGCTCTCTACGCACCATTTGAAAGTGATGCACGCGAAGGAGTTTTGGATGTTTATGATCACGAGATGCCTGGTGGTCAATATACAAATTTACAAAAACAAGCTGAATCACTCGGTTTAGGGGATCGTTTTGATGAAGTAAAGCGTGCTTACCGTGATGTGAATGATTTACTCGGTGATATTGTCAAAGTTACCCCATCTTCAAAAATGGTTGGTGATTTTGCGCTGTTTATGGTGCAAAATCGTTTGTCGTCAGGAGAATTGCGCCGCCGAGCTTACGATTTTGATTATCCTGCTTCTGTCATCGATTACTTTATGGGATACATGGGGCAGCCTCCTGGCGGTTTTCCAGAATGGTTGCAAAAAGCAGTACTAAAGGATCGTGTTCCGTTAACCGTTCGTCCTGGTGCATTACTCGAAGATGTTGATTTTGACGCTCTGACAAATGAATTGAATGGTAAGGTCAAGCGTATCATTACAACTCGTGATGTGAGTTCGTATGCGCTTTATCCTCAGGTTTTCTTGGATTTTATGCAGGCGCATGAACGCTATGGAGATCTATCTAAACTTGATTCCGGGACCTTTTTTTACGGATTGCGTCCGGGTGAACAAGTGGAAGTTGAAATTGCTTCAGGTAAAACGTTGATTATTAAATTAATCTCCGTGTCTGCGGTTCGGGCGGATGGTCACCGCATCGTATTTTTTGAATTGAACGGTCAGCCGCGGGAAATTGAGATCATGGATCGGCAAGAGGCGAAAACCATTGTAGGACAGCGTAAGGCGAATCCCACAGATGATCGAGAAGTGGGTGCTTCGATGTCAGGTACTGTGGTGAGCATCATGATCGAAGAGGGTGAGCAAGTGAATGCAGGTCAATTTTTAGTGGTAACAGAAGCGATGAAAATGGAGATGCAGGTTCAGGCCCCTCGAAGTGGGCGTATTAAAGAAATTTGTATAAAAATCGGAGATCCTGTACAAGCTGGGGATTTATTGTTGCGATTAGAATAAGAATTTAAAAAAATATCAGGAATAGAGAAACCAGAAGCGTGTGGGAGTTTTATCTCCCACACGCTTCTGGTTTTTTGTGCATATTCATTTTCAATCTTAGATATTGACAGATAGTTCAATATCCTCTTCAGTCTCTTCAATTCCAAGATCAGGTTTTTGTAAAGCACTTGCGATGCCCCAGTAGAATGCAGCAAAGGAAATGATAATGACGACAATTTGATCCCAAGGATTTGCAATTAATCCAGTGCCGCCGAACGCTTTCGATCCAAAATACGATAAGGCAAACATGACGACGTAATAAATGATAAGCCACCAAGTAGACTTCAACTGAACGTTAAAAGGAATTTTGTCGGTTGGCATGATCTTCGCCATAGCCAAATAGGCCAGAAATACGGCGAGTTGAGTTCCGATGAGCCATGAATCGATGTTCCATCCCGTCCAGTAGATGATGAGTGACGCAATCACAAATGCGAGTGGAGCAATAACTGACATGCCACCGAGGCGGAATGGTCGAATCATATCAGGGGCAGTTTTGCGAAATGCAGCCGCAGAGACAGGTCCAATGATATACGTCATGACCGTTGCAGATGAAACGACGCCAACTAATGCGCCCCATGTCGGGAACGGTAAGGTCCAAAATAATGAGAGTAAGAATGACAACCACAGTGCGGGGCGCGGGACGCCCGTCGTGGGATGAATGCGTGTCATTGATTTGAAAAAGGTTCCCGTGCGCGCCCAAGCGAACAAGACCCGAGCGGTTGAAGAAAGGTAAATATTTGCGGTTCCACTTGGAGAGATCACAGCATCTGCAAAAAGAATGGTCGAAAGCCATCCCATGCCAAGGGCGATCGCGAGATCAGCAAACGGTGCATTGTAGCTGAGACTTGCCCAGCCTTTTGAGAGTGCACTTGTCGGCATAGCACCGATGAATACAATTTGCAGTAAAATATAGAGAACAGCGCCAATAGAAATGGCTAAGATGATTGCAATCGGCACTGTGCGTTGTGGATTTTTGGCTTCTCCAGCAAAATCAACTGCTTGGCGAAAACCCAGAAAGGCGAAGACGATACCTGCCGTTGATACAGCAGACTCAATTCCCGTAAAGCCGCCTGGTGCAAATCCATGTACTGTAAAGTTGCTGACGTGAAAATTTGTAAACATGACGATAATTGTGAGCGCCGGCACGACAAATTTCAAAGCTGTAATAAATGAGTTAATCTTACCGAAGATGTTAACGCTCCAATAGTTTACGAGAAAGAAGAATAACAGCAGAAAGGCTTCGACAAACCACCCGAGTACAGTTGGATTACCGGATGCAGTGCCAAGCGCCGTCCACCAGTGTTGTGCGTATTGACGCATGGCTTCAGCTTCAATTCCAGCCACGCTGGAGTATGCGATAAGTGCGGCAAATCCCATAAGATAGCCAATGAGTGGTCCGTGCGAATAGTCTGGATACCGAATAATTCCACCGGCACGTGGTAGTGCGCCCCCGAGTTCTGCATAGACAAGACCAATGAGCATGACTGCAATAGCGCCGATGACCCATGCAATCCATGCCGAAGGGCCAGCGTCAATCGCCCCTTGTTGTGCTGCAAACAGCCATCCAGATCCTATAATGGCACCAAGGCCAAGAAAAGTAAGATCCACTAACGACAGCTGTCGTTTAAGCTTACCTTGTTGCATTCTATTTCCCCCTAATCCCCATAGTAAACGTACAATTTAGAAAAATCTAATCAGATAATCGAATAGAATATTCCGACACCTTTCTTTGCCTATCGCAAGTGATCTCCTTTCTTTAGTAACATACGTCTATTTTTCTAATGGACGCCTCATCCTAATCATTAAAACTTTCCGACTGTTAAGTCGTTTTTTATATATTGGTCATAATAACATAGAATTCTTTTCGTGTGTTGAAGATTCTCTGCAAAATTTGTCGGGAATTTGTGGCTTCTTCGACAACTCTTATGAATATAGCTATACTGTCATAGAATGCAAGTCCGCAACGGGGAGAGCATCTCTTCTCCACCTGCCATCTGCGTCTCAGCAGTTGTTTTTTTATGGAAGCAAACGGACAAGTGAGGAATTTTTTATCTACATGCGGGCTGGAAATGGTAAGAAAAGATAGGGTTCGGATGTTTTCGCTGGCCGTTAGCTCTTTACTAGTAGGGACGACTTTACAGGGTTATCTCGTCTTTCCATGCAGAAAAAAGAGGAGGTTGAGATCACTTCATGCATTTTATTATAGGTGGCGCTCGCAGTGGAAAAACAGCATATGCAGAACGAATCGCGTTAACAACCGCTGCAAAGTTGCAACTCCCGGTTACCTATATTGCAACCGGAGTGGCGACGGATTTAGAGATGGAGGCACGGATCAAGCGTCATCGAGAATTACGGGTGGCTGAATTTCAATTGCGTGAATTTCCAAGGAATCTGGATGAACAGTTGTCGACCCTGAATCCGCGCGAAAGTGGCATTTTGCTCATTGACTGTCTCTCGACATATCTTGGTACGGCTAGTTATGATCAAGGGGACGAAATGACGGAGGAATCTCTTCTTGATGTGGCTCTTGCTCTGCTTGCCGCCATTGAACAGTATCCGTGGCCCATTATGGTTGTGTCAAATGAAGTGGGCATGGGTATCGTTCCGCTCTATGAGAGTGTGCGAGTGTATCGCGATGTGCTTGGTAGAGCCAACGCACGTTTTGCTGAGATTGCGAATGATGTGACGTGGCATATGGCAGGCTTTGCACTCTCTTTAAAGCGGGATGGGGTTCTGTCACCCTGCTGTGAAAAGTGGGCTGATGGACGGTGACCAGATGCTAGATGGAGCATATCGGCAGGCAAAGGCGTTTGTGCTCGCGGTACAATTTCTGACTCGATTCCCCACGCCGCATATTTTTGATGTGGACGCACAAGATGTGGATCGAAGTTACGCGTACTATCCTGCTGTTGGGGCTTTGCTTGGTGGGACATATGTTTTTTTTGCGCTACTCATACATATTTTTTATGCATCCTCTTTGCTGCTTGCTGTACTATTGGCTGGGTTACAGATTTATCTCACAGGCGGGTTACATGTGGATGGACTCATGGATACAGCTGATGGATTATTGAGTTATCGTTCACGAGAACAAACGCTCAACATCATGAAAGATAGCCGCGTTGGAGCCATGGGTGTGATGGTGTTTGCAGTTACACTGCTAGTACGCATTGCCGTATATCAAAGTTTGTCATTGCCATCGCTGATTTCGCTTCTTTTTATCACCCCTTTTTATTCGCGGTCTGCACTATTAGTGCTCTTGCGTTTTACGCATCCCGCACGAACCGAGGGCCTAGGGCGACAGGCTGTGGGAAAGACGAATCTGAGTACGATTGTACTTGCAAATGGGATCGTTTTGCTGCTCGTTTTTGCATTGCTTCACTGGATAGGACTCATCGGTCTTATCGTGGCTAGTTTGTTGATCATTCGCTTTGTGCGAACTTGTAAGCGGCGAATCGGAGGCATGACTGGTGATACGTTTGGAGCCGCAATTGAACTGCTTGAAGTGACTTTGGCGCTTGTGATTGCGCTACGTCCATAATGAGGTGTCTGTGGTGCAAAGAGAGGTGATATTTGTTCGCCATGCGCAAACAGTGGCCAATGTAGAACGGAAATATCTTGGGCACTTAGATTCGCCAGTAACTACCGTCGGGGTCATGCAAGAGCAGCAACTGTGTGAGGCGCTGCGCAATGAGCCTGTTGTTTCGGTGTATGGCAGTGATCTACCGCGAGCGGCGAATCTGGCGCATCGTATCGCGGGGTATCATCATATTAAAGCAGAGCTTAGCGCGCAGTTGCGGGAGATGCACTTTGGCGTTTTTGAGGGGTTGACTTATGAGGAAGTGATGATGCGTTATCCGAAGGCTGGTGACGCATTTTATGCTGATTCGCTCTATGTCGCACCACCTGCTGGAGAGTCCGCGCTAGACGTGTTATGTCGCTTCTATCTCTTTATGTCCTTATTGATCGAAAATCCTGTAATGCATCGACAGGGTGTACATGTTGTGGTGACACATGGAGGACCGCTGCGGTTATTTCTTGCGTTAACTCAGTATGGAGATCCAAAGCGACATTGGGAAGTTAAGGTTGAACATGGTGCGGCGATTCGTTGTGCGGTTTCTGTTATCGAACGTGTGCTACTGCCGTTTTGAAGAAGTGGAGGGATTGTGAAATGATAGAAAACAAATATCAAACATGCGTTGGTGCAGTTCTCGATCAGATCGAACGCTTAGATTTTACTGCGATGGAGCAGGCGAAAGAGTGACTAGATCACATGACAAAGCCTAAAAGGAGTCTCGGTCAATTAGAGACATGGATGATTCAGGCGACAGGTATTCAAAGTGCGGTGATTCCGCGCTTTGATCAAGCGCATGTTGTTATCATGGCCGGGGACCATGGCGTAGTAGAAGAAGGCGTCTCAGCTTATCCAAGTGACGTTACCGCTCAGATGTTCCTGAATTTCTTGCGTGGCGGGGCAGCTGTTAATGCGCTGTCACGTCAAGCAGAGGCGCATGTTCATATTGTTGATATAGGAGTAAAAGGTGTGCTTGATCATTCACTGTTGATTTCGCGAAAAGTTCGCCATGGGACTCGAAATTTTTGCCGAGAAGAAGCTCTGACTGCGGCGGAAGTATGGGCGGCGCCTGCAACTGGAGTGGAGATAGGTGAAGCATTGGCGCAAGAGGAGCGTGCAAGCTGAGCCAGGCCTCGACTACGCACAAAATGAACTGCAGTTTACAGAGATAGAGCGTGAAGCTGTATATAAAGCGATCTACTTGCGTCGAGATATTCGTCGGTTTGTCGACACACCTTTACCAGAAGATGCGATTATGCGCATTTTAAATGCGGGCCATCATGGTCCATCTGTTGGGTTAGTATCTATCAAAAACCTGATGTGCAGGAGATTTTGCACATTCCGCCACATGTTACACCCGTCGGATTATTAACACTTGGATTTACCGATGAGTGGCCGCAACAGCCTATTTTGAAGACATCAGGATGGAGAGATCGCGTACCTTTTACGGACGTACTGTATCGCGATCATTTGGGGACGCCTGTATAGAGCTTGCAGGTGTGCGGTCTGGTTTCATCATTGTGTATTTCTAGCAGAGGAGGCGATGGTGACAGCTTGTCGCCCCATTTGAATCCAGCTTTGACGAAAGGATGAAATCTGCACAAATTGGATGGAAGCGGTAAGGGGATTATTGATGACGACTTTTGTTTGAGTGTATCCGACAAGCAGAACCGTATGTTCCGCTAAGGTTGTGTGCACGGGTCCTGTAGGACTTGTCCAGGTCATCCAATTCGTTACGGGACGGAGTGGAATGGTCGTCCATACGATGACTGGCCTTCCACTCTTGACAACTTGCAACAGGTGATTCCAGTCAGTACCTGTTAGATCAAGCGCTTGATGAGGCTCGTAGCGCGCGAGTAGAAGTGCTAGCGGATGATGAAATACGCCAAAACCAGGACCTCTGCCAGAAATGCTCCCGACAAAACCTTCATTTGGATTACCCCAACGGATGATTTGACCATCGCGATTCGTAGTGAGTGGAGTCGTATCGTGCGTAATTTGCTGTGCGAGTGTGAGCTTCGTTACATGAATGTGTTCGTACTGCAAAAGCATGGCAAGACTCGTTACCTCACACCCGTTTTTGAGTTGCGGTAATTGTCCGATAAGTGGGGCATGTAGTAGAACCGAGCCGCGAATGGTTCGTGCTAAAACCCTTTGTTTGCCCAAAGGTAGAATCCTCGGTTGCTCAAGGGCTGTATGCGAGGTGGTTCGACCACTGTGGGATGGAAGCGGAATGCATAAAATGAACAAAGGACTCATGATCATCACAGCAAATTGAACTCGTAAGTAGTGTTTTAACCAATGGAACATGTAGATCGAGCTTGCGCAGGTGAATGCGTAGGGCCCCAATTCCCTCCGTCAACGTATAAATTTCAATGTACACTCTATACTACACTACTCCACTTCATTCGAAAAGAATGGGGGGTAAAAGATTTTGCTATCGACCACTAAATCGCGCGCGTAGGCGCTCAATCGAGTTAGTTGAACCCATCAAGTGAACAACATCAAATTGTTCAAGTACGGTATGCCCACGCGGGATGATTTTCTCTTCGCCGCGTTCGATAGAGATAAATAAAATATCTTGAGGCAGCAAGAGTCTTCGCATAGGCGTATGGCTAAAGCGCGGGGAGAGGACATCCACTTCATCGATAATCCAACCTTCTGGTAAAAAATCAGATGGCAGTGATTTGGTATTATGCCGAGTTTTCACGCGCGTTTGCATACCGACGAGTCGAGTAAACACGCCAGGGGAGATCAGACAGGTGATAATTGCGAGAAGAATGAGTCCATTGGCAAGTCCGGCAGGAATAACTCCAATTTGTTGGCCTAATTTACTTGCGACGATGGTCAGACTTAACTGGGATCCAAGCAAAAATCCAGCCGCCACGCGTTCTTTGGTACTGAATCCTTTCATCCACCAGAGTGTAGAAACCATTTTATTTACATACATTCCAATAAAAATTACACCTAAGCTAATCCAAAAATACATATTTCCAATTAATGACGACAAATTAAAGGTTAAACCGACGTTGACAAAAAAGATTGGCAGGAAAAATCCATATCCAATGGAGTTCAGTTTTTGTGTTAATTCAGAGTGTTTTTCAGATAATAAACTAATAATGGCTCCGGCTAAAAAGGCGCCTACGACAACTTGTGTACCGAGTAACTGCGCGAGTGCAAGGAAGATGAGGATGAGCGCAAAGGAACCGCGCAATCCAAGTTCGCTTGTCGCATTTTCTACAGCACCAAACAGTCGAATACCTTTCACTGCCTTTAGAATACGGTAGACTGCGACAAAGACGAATAGAAGTACAAGGACAAGTAGAACGCTTGCCGCATTGCCTGAAGTATGCCACGTTGTGTAGGCAGCTACGAAAATTAAGGTCATAATGTCGGCAAGCAATGCATACACCAAAATTTCTTGACCGAAGGCGACAAGAAGCCACCCTTTTTCTTTTAGCGCAGGTGTTACAATGCCGATCGAAGTCGTGCTTAAAATAAATGTGAGGAAGAGAGGATGTTGGACAAGATGCAGGCCATAAAGTGTGTAGGCAATCATACCTGAGACGACCATGGCGGTGATAAAAAAGAGGATGCCCTTTAACCAAGGCGCACGTTCATTCCGATTTCCACGCTGTAAAATAAGGTCAAAGTCAATCTCTAAGCCAGATAAAAACATGAGATAAGAGAATGCAAGGTCGGATAGAAAGTTCACGTAGTGAGTACTTTGAGTAAGGTGGAAACCGCTTGGTCCAACCACAATTCCTAGAAGAATCTCAATTACGATCGCAGGAACAAAACCGCGCGTTAAACGATACGATGCCCAGGGGGAGAAAAATGCAATAACTGTTACAAAAAGTAGTGAATAGTAAGTGCTGTACAAGATTTCAACTCCTATGATCGTTGTCTATTCGCTCTTGTTCTATCATGTTATTATGAACATATGGATAAGACCACCATATATCAAGTCTCGATTTTGCTTCTTTGTAGTCTGCTGGCACTTTCTATCTGGATAATGTCACCAATCTCAGTACAAGCTCAAACACTTAGCCTAGAACATTTGCAAGAAGATTATCGTCAAGCTCAAGTGCGTAGTCAACAGTTAAATGCACAAATTGCAACACTTGATTTAGCGCAACAACAAGTTTCTGACAAACTGTCGGCTACTGAGCAGACGCTCGTTTATGGGCAGAAACGACTAGCGCAGCAAACGCAAATCGTCGCCTCTCTTCGCGCAAGGGTGCGGCGTGATCAAGTGATAACAGAGAAGTTTACGCACAAGGTTCAGTTTGCAGAAGTACAGCTGCGGCATTTCGTGCAATTTTGGTATGAACAAGGATCGTTGCCCTATATTGACGTGTTGTTTGGTGCACATAGTTTTTCTGACTTTCTTTACCGATTATCCGCGATGACCATGTTGATGCAACAACAAAAACAACTTTTTGTGAAAGATAGCGGATATGTTAGAGCTTTTCACTCCCTTCTGATTCGTGAACAAAAGGACGAGCGGCAGGCACAAACGATTTTTGTGAACATTATAGCAGAACAGGAGAAAATTGCAGCTGCGTCTAAAAAGGAACGACAAGTCATTGCACACGTTGAAATGCTAAAAAGCGTAACAAAGACAAATCGTTCACAACAAATCGTACGGATGCAACGATTGGCTTCGCAAATTTCTGCTGTAGAAGTGGAACAGGCGCGGATTGCTGCGCAGCAAGCTGCAAAAAAGGCGAAGGCACCCCAAATCGCTTCTGCAAGCGTGATATTAAATCAATCCACTATCACGAACGATCTTGAAATGGCGGTGGCAGATACAGGGGTCTCACGGTCATGGGTGCCCTGGCTATTGTTACTGGTTCGATACGAGAGTGGAGGGAATCCATCTGCACAAAGTCCGGTGGCAGTTGATGGTGAACACGCGTCAGGGTTACTGCAAATGTTGCCATCCACATTTGCGAGCTATGCGTTGCGTTCGCATAATAATATCTGGAGTCCAGTGAGCAATGCGATAGCGGCCATTCGCTATATTCAGGCGAATTATGGCGTTCCATGGAATATTCCTGGCATTCGCAATGAATTGACCTATAGGGGGTATTAAGTTATCGTTTATTTTTTGGTGTTTCTGTGATAATTTCCGTTAAAACTTTGCAGAACTATGAGACCTCTATTACAATGTTAAAGTCGCCAGCAGTAGAGGGAGGATAGGTATGGATAAAAAGGGGAAAGCAGCAACCAAACGCCCCTCTTCAAGATCAGAGAAACAAAGATCTCGAAAGCGTGTGCCAAGATGGGTGAAGGTTGCCTGGATTGGAAGTTTTAGCGCATTGGTGTTTGCCGCATTGGTTGTTGGCTTTGTCTGGTTTTTCGCAACACCGCAGGTGAATTTATCTAAATTGGATCAGTCAAGTACGCCGACAGAAGTATTTGATCGATACGGACAACTGGCCTTTAAGATTCAACCTGCTGGAATCCAACAGGTTCCGCTCAAAGAGATTCCGCTCAACTTGCAACGGGCGCTAATCGCAACTGAAGACGCAGGATTTTATCATAACTTTGGTTTTAGTCTCAGAGGGTATTTTCGCGCTGCCTTTCATGACATTTTACATCATAGTACGGGTCAGGGAGCAAGTACGATTACACAGCAGTTGGCGAAGTTTGTGTATCTAAATGACAATAAGACGTTAGGGTACAAGTTGGAAGAGTTACTGCTTTCGATACAAATTTCAAGGGAGTACAGTAAGAATCAAATTCTTGACATGTATTTTAATCATGTGTACTTCGGGAATGGTTCTACAGGAATTGCCCAAGCCGCCTACACGTATTTTGGTCTAAAGCCGACGCAAATGAACAAGATGACGCTAGCCCAGTCCGCACTGTTAGCTGGACTGCCGCAGGCGCCTTCGCTCTATGATCCGCTTGTGAATCCAAAGCTTGCACTGCAGCGGCGCAATGAAGTTTTGCAACGTATGGAAGAACAAAAATACATCTCTTATACAACGATGGTAACGACGCAAAAAGAGCCACTGCAATTGCATCCAAGTACGAATAATTTGTTTCAAATCCCACCTCAATATGATTATTTTCGGGATTATTTGTATCAAGAGTTAAATCAATTGCATCTTAGTACACAATTATTGTCACAAGGTGGCGTAAAGATTTATACGTCACTTGATCCACAGTTACAGTTGTCAGCTTATAACGTGATTAATAACTCAGCCTACTATCCGACGCCGTTGTCGACTGCAACTGAGGAGATTCAAGGAGCGGCTGCTTTTGTCGATCCCCATACGGGCGGTATTATGGCGCTTGAAGGTGGTCGACAAAATCAATACACATATGGTGGTTTTGATTATGCGGTTGCCACCCAGCGCTCCCCAGGATCGGCGATGAAACCGCTCGTCGTGTATGGACCAGCGATTCAGACGGGTCAGTGGAATGCGAGTTCTGCACTAAAGGATGGGACGAACAATCAACTGACGTTTGGCAGTTATACAGTAAGCGACTGGGAGAATCATCCTACCGCCAATGGGTATGTGACCATGCGTTGGGCGCTTGCGGAATCTTGGAATACGCCTGCAGTTTGGCTTCTTAATAAGATTGGAATTCAAACAGGGGTCAATTTTGCGCAAAAGGCAGGAATCAATCTGTCTAGTTCAGCCAATCAGAACCTGACTATTGCACTTGGGAACATACATCCGGGGATTTCACCGCTTACGTTAGCGGATGCTTACGCTGCATTTGATAATAATGGAGTGCGACTTCCGGCACATGCCATTGATCGAATCGTCAATGCACAAGGTCAAGTGATTTATCAGAGTCAGGCACAGCCTGTGACTGTGATGTCACCCTCTACAGCCACACAGATGGTCGCGCTGCTGCGCAATAACGTGGTGAATGGGATTGTGTCGGGTGCCGCTGTACCTGGTCACGAAGTGGCTGGTAAAACTGGATCAGTCGCGTATACGAACACCTCGCACACAGATAGCGACTTGTGGGTAGCTGCGTTTACACCAAATGTTGTGGGAGCCATCTGGCAGGGATATCCAAATACTTCGTTGGCAAATAGTTTACCGCAGTGGTCAAGCAGTTTTCCGCCACGCGTATTTTCTGCTATTTTGAGTCAAGGATTGCCGTCAACTGGGAGTTCATTTGGGGTTACTCCTGCGGCAGGCCCTGATTTTCCTGGTGTTGTACCTGGATCGACAAGTACAGCGAAAAAAAAGGGAAAGGGCAAAAGCATTTCAACAGGAACCCCAAGCACGTCTGGTACTTCTAGCACGACACCAAGCAGTAGTTCTACTTCAGGGAGCAAAACCACGCCTTCGGGTAGCACAACTGGTTCCGGGACTTCATCAACAAGTTCAAGCACGCCTTCTGGTTCGAGTCAAAGCTCGAGTCCGAGCGGCTCCGGTACTTCAAGTTCTGGCAGTGGAACGCCAAGTGGAACAGGAGGCACTGGTACTCCCCCCTCTACAAGTAATGGCGGTGGTAGTGGACCACCGCCCGGAATCGGATCTGGTCAGGGTAGTGGGACTTCTTCATCCGGCACGGGAACATCAAGTAATCCAAGTAGCAGTTCTGGCGGCACGTCGACTGGTACGAGTACGCCAACGACTGGAACTGTCAATTAGAGCAATGAAAGAAACGCAATGTAGAGTATTGTACAAAGTTAAAAGGAGCGGTCCTTTTTCAAGGCACCGCTCCTTTTTTACGCCCAATAAAGATCAGACGTGAAGCAGGGTGGAGAGCGCTTCGTCATTCACTGCGTATCCGACATAAAATGCGCCAAATTCAGCGTAGCGTGCGCTGACTTCATCAAAACGCATTTCATACACAAGTTTTTTGAATTCAAGCGGATCATTTGCATAAAGAGTCACACCCCACTCCCAGTCATCTAAACCTATTGAACCAGTGATGATCTGCGTTACTTTTCCTGTATATTTTCTACCAATCATCCCGTGACTGCGCATGAGCTGTACTCGCTGTTCCATGTTTAACATATACCAGTTATCTTCGCCAGAACGGCGTTTATTCATCGGATAAAAGCAGATATTGTTCATCATCTTCAAAAGCTCAGGCCGCAAACGGGGCAAGAGTTGTGGATCCTCTTCGGGAGACACATCTGGTTTTGATAAATAACTACTTAATTCGACGATCGAGATATAGGAATAGGGTTTCGTCAAAAAGGCGGCAAACTTCGTTTTATCAAGCTCTGTTTCGCTATCAATAAGGTCATGTAGCGTTGGACGAAAATGTACAAACAAAAGATCTGCTTTGTGTCCCGCAATCGTGTACACGCCAAATCCGCTTGTGCGTTTTTGGTCAAATGAGCGATATGTTGCATTGTAAGTTTGAAGCTCCTGTAGAGCTTCCTCGCGCTCGGTTTTGGTTGCAGCTTTCCATGCACTCCAGTTTATCGTGCGAAAGTCATGCAATGCATACCAACCTTCAATGGTTTGTGTAGGTTCTGCCATAACTTGAATCTCTCCTTTGCGACAACGATCTTGCAGTCTGTACGGCAATTAGAACTAGTCTAAGCGTACCTCATGCCTCTGTCAGAAGCAATGGACAGCTAGGAATGATAATTGTAAAATATATCTAGTTAATGTAAAAAAACGTTGTAATTTGACGAACAACAATTTGACGAACTGCGCATTGACTATGTTGCGTTCGATGTGCTACAGTTTTAATATATTACGTGATTTATCGTAATTTTATGGTTGCAAATAAATACATATATAGGTTGGAAAGTAGATTGTAGAAGGTGAGGATTGTACATGCCTATTGCGCTCGATTCTGCGACATCGGGGATGAATGCATTTCAACAAATGATGGACGTGATCGGCAACAACATTGCCAACGTCAATACAGTAGGATATAAATCCGCATCGACCACGTTTGAGGATTTGCTAAGCCAGACGCTCAGCAATGGTTCGGCGGGAAACAGCACCGGGATAGGTGGCACGAATCCAGTGCAGGTTGGACTAGGGACGCAAGTAGCCTCGATCACGTCCAACTTTGCTGAAGGTTCTTTGCAAAATACGGGGAGCCCAAACGATTTGGCGATCAATGGCACAGGGTTCTTTATTGTCAGTCCAAGCACTAGTGGCGGACAGTTGTATTACACGCGTGCAGGAAATTTTCATGTGGATTCAAATGGAAATTTGGTAAATGCGAACGGGTATTATCTGATGGGGATTAACGAAAGTACGGGTACGACTGCGCCGGCTCAACCCGCAGCATCTTCGACCACGCCAACTCTTTCTGCGGTGAACGTAACACAACCAGGTAATCCTGGAGTTGTTGGCAACTACACGATTGGTCCAAATGGGCTTGTTACAGTTAATGGGGCGACGTCAGGAACGAGCAATCAGTATTATTATATTCCGCTGGTGAGCGTGTCTAATGCAAATGGCTTGGTAAAAGAAGGAGGCAATCTGTACGGGGCATCGTCCGCAGCTTCTCCTGCAGGCACACCGCAATATGGGTTTGGTACATCAGGTGTTTTTGGTGGAATCCAACAAGGTGCCTTAGAAGGTTCGAATGTGAATTTGACGAAAGAGATGAGCAATATGATTGTTGCTCAAACCGGGTATGAATCTAATTCGAAGGTGATCAATACAGAGAGTCAAATGAATCAATTTATGTTGCAGCAAGTATAGAGACTGACTTGTTTGTTGTTCATATGTAATTACAAAGAGGAGTAAAAGAAGTCGAACTGTGGGTATGAGCCATGTGTTCGGCTTCTTTTACTCTATCGGGAAATTCCATCAGCAACTTGCACGGTTATCAGAAGGTGATGTGATGCATGAGACGCCACCGCCGAGACGCTGACTTTTCGCTCAAGTAAGCAGCAGATGGGAAGTTTGAACAGCATGAGTTAACGCATTTTTAGGTAGTTGCAACTCATTTGTACTGTGCTATTATTTTAGAGTACGAAATATCCTCTTGACCCCGTGCCATTGGTTCGGGGTTTGGCATTGGAGTGGAGTTATATGAATTGGAAACGAACGCTATGGATTCTTTGGGCGGCTAATTTTATCGTAATGGCAGGAACTAGCCTCGTCGTTCCATTTCTTCCGTTATATATTGAGACGCTTGGAGTGCATCAGTTATCCGCCATGGAACAATGGTCAGGCTGGATTTTTTCTGCCCAATTTGTCACGGCATTCATTTTTCAACCGATCTGGGGGAGTTTTGCTGATCGACACGGCAGGAAAATCATGCTATTACGAGCAGGCATCGGAATGGGAATTGTGACGGCGCTTATGGGATTGGTCGTAGCTCCTTGGCAATTGTTGCTCTTGCGGCTTGTCAATGGTATCTTCGCTGGATTTATTTCCATGGCCGTTTCACTTCAGGCCTCTGTCACTCCGGATGAATACTCGGGACGTGCGCTTGGTATGTTACAGACAGGAAGTATTGCAGGGGCATTGATCGGCCCGGTGGTGGGTGGTGTTCTTGCAGAGGCGTTTGGATTTAATGGGGTATTTTATTTTACCGGTATTCTGTTGATCTTAGCAAGTGTCGTTGTAATGGTATTTGTAAAAGAAAACCGTACAAACTTTCAAAAAACTGGGGAGAAGGCCAAGCGTGAGTGGAAGGCATTGTTGCCACTTATGCCCGTATTTATTGCTTCAATTGTCACACAGGCAGGCATGATGAGTATTGAACCTATTGTTACGTTGTATGCCAAAACCATTTATCACGGGCGACATTTAGCTATTATGGCGGGGCTTGTGGTCGCTACATCAGGGGTTGCCAATCTGATCGGTGCACCGACACTCGGGCGTCTCGGTGATCGCATTGGCCAGCGCAAGGTTCTTATTCTTGCGCTTATTATGGCTGCTGTTACTTATTTGCCACAAGCATTGGCGACAGGTATTGGGGTGCTCCTGGTAGGACGGTTTTTATTGGGTCTCTTTATTGGGGGGATGATTCCATCACTCAATGCACTAGTCAAGAAAATGGCGCCTCAAAATATGCAAGCCACCGCATTTGGAGTAAATTCTTCCTCCCTATTTCTCGGCAATTTGATTGGGCCGTTGCTAGGGAGTTCCATTGCGGCAGCTTACACGATTCGCGATGTATTTTATGTGACGATGTCTATTTTAATTGCTAATGCACTCATTCTGATTTGGAATCGCAGTCTTGATCACGCGGATCGTGATCATCCTGTGAATCAGAGAGTGTAATGTCATTCAGTGAGAGATGTCGAGTTAGATGTTGTATTGCCGTTTGCCTTCCGTCTACGTTCATCCAACCACAGCCAAATACCCGCAATAAGGCCTGCAAGTACCATGGGGATTGCGGTCCATTGCGCTGCATCCCAATGGAAGAGGAAGCGCGGGCTATCGCCTCGTAACATTTCAAGAAAGAAGCGCACGATGTTATAACTAATCATATAGTAGACAAAGAGCCATCCTGTTGGCCATTTCTTGAGTTTCAACATCATGAGAATCGCAAACAGAATAATGTCAGCTTGTCCCTCCCATAACATGGCAGGCCATAAGGGATGGTTGCCGTACTGTTCTCGTGCCAGCGTCCCAATCGGATAGAGAACCCCAAAATTGCTGCCGGTGGGCGAACCATATGCACTTCCGTTCATGAAATCGGCATCGCGTCCAATACTTTGTCCGAGCAAAATCCCTGGAGCGGCCATGTCCGCAAGCAACCAAAACGGAATTTTTTTAATCTTAGCAAAAATCCAACCCGTAACGATTGCACCCACAATTCCCCCTTGAATGGAGAGTCCTCCATTCCATACGGCAATGATTTGCCCTGGGTGTTGCGAGTAAAATGCCCAGTCGAAGAAAAAAACTTGCCAAATGCGAGCGCCGATAACTCCACCAAAAAAGAGTAGGGGTCCAAGGTCAAGCCAAGCTGGGATATATTGTTCTTTTTTTTCTGTCTTAATTACATAGATGGTAAAGCCGAGTCCTAAAATAAAAGCGGCAAGAAAAATGGTACTGTACGAACGTATAGGAAACCATCCAATGTGAAACCAATACTTATGCAAAAGGCAACCTCCTTGCTTAATATACTTACATGCCACATGGGTGCAAGATAAATTTGATCGATAAAACCCACCAAGGCATGCGCCTCGGTGGGCAACAGGTTGCATGTACGTCTAAGCAAACAACTCTTCTAACCTTTTCCCCACGTTTTGCAATCCCTTATCTCCTGCGGCGCGAAACTTTAAGTTGCCATCATTGTCAAAGAGAAAATAAGCGGGAACAAATTCATTTTGATATAACTCGGCAACAGCATGCATGTTGTCGACACCAATGAGTTGAGTCATTCCGTACGTTTTGATGTCCTCATGAACCTTTTGAACTTCCGTATCTGACTCGTAACGCGGCATATGAATAGAGACGAGTTGTAATCCCTTTGGTACATAGATGGCACGATAGCGAGATACTTCAGACATGGTTTCATGACAGATATGACATGAAACGGCCCAAAAATGAATCAGGATAGGTCGTCCAATGGAAAGTGATGGTGCGGCGTCTACGCCGATCCACTCTGTGGCGCCATGAAGACCTGGGAATGGAGTTCCAACGCGCATCGGCATGGTTATACCACCTTACAGTGTTTTTTGTCCAGGTTTCCAGTTGGCAGGGCAAAGTCCACCCGTTTGCAGCGCTTCAAGCACGCGAAGGGTTTCATCGACGCTGCGACCGATGTTCAGGTCATGAACGACTTGATATTTTAGAACGCCTGCGGGATCAATGATGAATAAGCCGCGTAGTGCGACTCCTTCTTCTTCAATAAGTACATCGTAATCTCGACTCACTTGTTTGGTCATATCTGCGCCAAGTGGGAAGCGAATCTCACCAATGCCGTTTTTATCCCGTGGTGTATTGATCCATGCTTTGTGGCTGTGAACACTGTCTGTGCTTACCCCGAGAATTTCTGCGTCAAGATCAAAAAACTCTTGTGCACGATCACTCATCGCCGTGATTTCAGTTGGGCAAACAAAGGTGAAATCCATTGGATAGAAAAACATGACTAACCATTTCCCGCGATAATCAGATAACTTTACGCGGGTGGACAAATTGGTTAAATCCTTTGTGGAAAGCATGTCGAAGTCAGGTGCTTTATTTCCTACGAGCGGCATATGTAAAACCTCCTTGGCAAAAGTTACAGGCACAATGATGATGCGGCGTTTAAATACGTCGCATCACTGGCATGTCTATGCACTGTTGATGATAGCATCACACTGTGTGAGAATCAACATGATGAACTTTATTGAATGGATTCTTCGTGCAAACTTTCTAAATAATGGGATGCCACCGTCGGTTCTCATGTTGATTCGGTACAGTTGGTTTCGTGGTGGTTCAAGAGAGCGCTATGAAGGGGAGACCAGTTGTGTGTTGAATTTTGCTTCGTTGTCGATGTGTGTGAGGAGCTGATTGTGTTCATCGACCATAACGACGACGGGGTGCAATGACTTTCGTTCTTCTTCGCTGTATTGGCCATAAGACATGATAATCACAAGATCCCCAGGTTCTGCCAATCGTGCTGCCGCACCGTTTAGACCAATTTGTCCTGAATCGATTACGCCAGGGATCACATACGTATCGAAACGAGCACCGGTATTAACGTTTACGATTTGTACTAACTCGTTCTCGAGGATATCGGCCGTATCCATCAATCGTTGATCAATTGTGATACTTCCCATATAGTGTAGATCGGTTTGGGTGACCGTAGCACGGTGAATCTTGGATTTTAAAAGTGTTCGAAGCATGAATTGATGCCTTCTTTCGTGTACTCACTTCAGATAACGGCAATAGTATAGCACAACGTTGATGGATATCAGGGTGAGGACAAATGCAGTAGTGAAAAGTAGACTAAAGTGACATGAGATGATCAATTCAACATTATCGTTACTGAAACTTGGTGATTGACTAATGAACATATACAGAAGGAGAACTGTGGTTGCCATTGTCTATAAGAGGTTGCTCAAAAAGGGTCAAGAACTCTGCGGCGCAGGGCTTCGGCTTGTGCTGGACATGCGTGCTCATGTACCACCTATCGTACACTCCGCGCGCATGTCCAGACTTCACCAAACCCCTGCTTGCATCTTACCTCAACCCTTTTTGAACAGGCTCTATAAGTATGGGGATTTCTGCAGTGCAAGCGAAACATATACAGGCAGTTCCTTTGGTGTTACAACAAACGGAGGAAGCGATGTATGAGGCCAAGCGGACTGGGAAGGACCGATTGGCAATCCGCGAGAAAGATCCTTTACGCTTTGCCTTTTACAAATAAACTGTGCATGACCATGATACACCGATCCATAATCATCGTTTTACCAGCCTTTATGGCCATTTCAGCAGCTTCTTCACTGTAAATGCCTTGTTGCGCCCAGATCACCTTACACGCTGTCGGGAGCGCCTCTCGAACGATATCAGGCAGCGCTTCGCTACGGCGAAAAATATTGATAATATCATAGGGGACAGAGATTTCTTGAAGATTCTTGTATGCAGTTTCACCTAAGACGGATGTGATATTTGGATTTACAGGGATGATGCGATACCCGCGACTTTGCATCTCCTGTGCAACGGCGTAACTTTCGCGATCAGGTTGATCAGATAACCCGATCACTGCAATGGTCTTTGCAGACTTTAAAATAGAAGCAATTTCCTCAGGACTTGGATTTTCAAACATAAGAATGTCCCTCCTTTACCCTGAAGTATACCATTCGTTGTTCTCCCTATCATGATACTCTCTCTCTACTTCGTATCGGGCTGCACAGATGATCCATTCATCGTATGAAGAAAGTGGGAATCTGTTATAATAGAGGTTGTTCAAAAAGGGTCGAGAACTCTGCGGCGCAGGGGCTTCGGCTTGTGCTGGACATGCGTGCTCATGTACCCCCTATCGTACACTCCGCGCGCATGTCCAGACTTCACCAAACCCCTGCTTGCATCTTACCTCAACCCTTTTTGAACAGGCTCTAATAGGGTGAAAACTACGAAAAAATGATGGGAAGTGAGCATGTGTTTGAAGCTGTGATTGTCGATGCGGTGCGCACGCCGATTGGAAAACGAAATGGAGCGCTGAAGGACACTCATCCAGTAGATCTACTTGCGCATGTTTTGAAGACACTTCTAGGCCGACACCCACTTTCACCAGAACGTGTTGATGATGTCATTGTGGGCTGTGTAGATCAAATGGGTGAACAAGCAGTGAACATTGGTCGTAACGCGTGGTTATCGGCAGGATTGCCTGAATCGGTTCCCGCAGTGACACTCGATCGACAGTGTGGTTCTAGTTTGCAAGCGCTTCACTTTGCAGCACAGGGAATTATGTCTGGCGCGTATGATCTTGTCGTAGCGGCGGGTGTTGAATCGATGACACGTGTGCCGATGTTGCAGACGTTTAGTGAGGATAGCACGCCACTTACAGCAGATCTTATGCGACGTTACGGGTTAGAGTCAGGTTGGTTCAATCAGGCCGTCGGTGCAGAGATGATTGCAAATCAATATGGATTAAGCAGGACAGCACTTGATGAATTTGGGTATCGCAGTCATCAATTAGCGTATGAAGCGCAAAAACGAGGGAATTTTGAGCAGGAGATTATTCCTGTTCCTATTCATAAAGATGGTCAGTCTACATGGTTCAGGGAAGATGAAGGGATTCGTCCGGAGACCAGTATTGAAAAAATGGCGACACTAAAACCCGCTTTTCCAGGGCTTGATTTGATTACCGCAGGAAATGCAAGTCAGATCTCTGATGGCGCAAGTGCAGTGCTAATTGCATCCGTGGAGACTGCAAGGGAATTGGGATTAAAACCGCTTGCTCGTTTTGTTTCGTTTGCCGTTGTCGGTGTAGACCCTGTAACAATGCTAACTGGCCCCATTCCAGCCACGCAAAAGGTACTGCGGCGCGCAGGATTGAGCAGTAGTGATATCGATCTGTTCGAGGTCAACGAGGCATTTGCATCGGTAGTACTTGCTTGGCAAAAGGAGATTTCGGCCCCGTTGGATCGTGTCAATGTAAATGGTGGCGCTATTGCACTTGGTCACCCACTGGGTGCAACAGGCACGCGGATTACGTCGACTTTACTCAGCGCGTTGCGTCGAGAGCAAAAACGCTATGGACTTATGGCAATCTGTGAAGGTGGCGGTATGGCAAACGCAACGATTATTGAGCGACTTTAGGCGTTTGAACCTACAGTGAGGTGGGGTTCTTAGTGCAGCATCCATATTTGACAGAAGAACATCTTGCATTCCGGCGTGCACTTCGGAGATTTCTTGACAAAGAGGCCGTCCCCTTTTATGAACAATGGGAAAAAGATGAGCTTGTCCCGCGCTCGTTTTGGGATAAATTAGGTGAAAATGGCTTTTTGGCGTCTGCTATCCCTGAAGAATTTGGAGGAGCAGAGGCCGACTTTTCCTATTCTGTGGTGATTGATGAAGAACTGGAGCGGGTTGGTTCAGGTTTGTCTGGGATCTCTCTCCACAGTGATATTGTGGTTCCGTATTTGTTGGCGTATGGAACAGATGAACAAAAGCAAAGATGGCTTCCGGGATGTGCGTCTGGTGCCATCATTACAGCGATTGCCATGACTGAACCAGGGGCCGGATCGGATCTTGCCGGCGTTCGTACAACCGCTATTCGCGACGGTCATGAATATGTGTTGAATGGGCAAAAAACCTTTATCACAAATGGCATTCAGTCCGATCTCGTGCTCGTCGTTTGCAAAACAGGCTCAGCGGCATATCCTCCTCATCAGGGGATGAGCCTGATATGGGTGGAACGTGGCACGCCAGGGTTCACACGTGGCAGACAACTCCGCAAGATCGGACAGCACTGTCAAGATACGGCAGAGTTGGTATTTGATCAATGTCACGTTCCAGTTAGTCATTTGCTTGGTGAGGAAGGTAAAGGATTTCAGTATTTAACAGAGAAATTACAGCAGGAACGGCTTGTGGTGGGTATTGCGGCACAAATCACAGCAGAAGAAGTACTTCAGGAAACCATAAACTACGTGAAAAGCAGAGAAGCGTTTGGTCAATCTATCAGCAAATTTCAAAATACTCGCTTTACCTTGGCTGAATTGTCTACAAAAGTTCGCATTAATCGAACGTATCTTGACCAGTTGATTGCACGTCACTTGGCACATGAGGTAATTGTAGAAGATGTCTCAATGGCTAAGTGGTGGTTGACAGATGTCGCAAAGGACGTTGTGAATTCCTGTCTCCAATTGCATGGCGGATATGGATACATGGAGGAGTATAGCATTGCAAGGAGATATCGTGATGTTGTGGTGATGTCGATCTATGCAGGTACGAATGAGATTATGAAGACGATTATTGCAAAGCATTTGGGTTTATAGCAATGTGAGGGAAGGTGAAGTTCTTGTGTTGTTGGAAGGCCTGATTGTGGTAGATTTCACGCAATTACTTCCTGGTCCCTATGCGACTCTACGGCTCGCTGACTTAGGTGCGCATGTCATCAAGATTGAACCGCCAAACGGGGATCCGGCACGCACATTAAGCTCGGACAGAGCTCCAGCCGGTGTCGTTTTTCTTGCAAATAATCGCAACAAGGAGAGTGTCAGGCTTGATCTGTTGCAAGACGAGGATGTAAAGACGGCACAACGTTTGATCGCTGAGGCTGATGTGGTGATTGAAGGCTTTCGTCCAGGAGTGGCACAACGACTCGGTGTTGGTTATGAGCAGGCTATACGTCTCAATCCACGAATTATTTATTGCTCATTGACTGGCTATGGTCAAATCGGAGAAGCCCGGAAACTGGCTGGCCACGATCTGAATTATATGGCTGCGAGTGGCATGTTATCGCATATAGTAGATGCTGATGGTCATCCTGTTGTGCCGCGCTTTCAATTGGCGGATCATCTTGGAGCTCTTGGTGCAACCGAAGCGATCTTGGCTGGCTTGTATCAAAGAGAGCATTCTGGTGTAGGATGTTATCAAGATATCAGTATGACAGATATTTTGATGGGAATGATGACTACTCATGCGCTCGTATCCCAGTTTTATGGACATGATGCTGGGATTACATCTCTGTCAGGTCATGTAGTTTGTTATCGAATATACGAGACGAGTGATCAGCGTTTTGTCAGTCTGGGTGCACTTGAGTTAAAGTTTTGGCGGAATTTTTGCCATGCCGTGGCTCATCCAGAGTGGATTGATGCACACATGAGTCCCGCTATTGAAAAAAATGCGGTCTATGTGAAGCTGCGCGATCTATTTAAGACACAAGACCTTGTCTACTGGACTGCGCTCGGCACACAAGCAGATTGTTGCATGCAGCCCGTGTTAACCGTTTCAGAGGCACTCTCTAGTTCGCGCGCCAAGGAAACGGGCGTTTCATTTCTGATGGATACAGTGGCTTTTGGGCAATTGCGACAGGTGCGGACAATGGCTGGAGGTGCAACTACCCACTTTGACACATCCAATCAAAGACAACCACCTACTTGAAAGAGTGAGTGGTTGTCTGAATGAACGCAGAAGTCACCGCGAATGTAGCAGATACGTTTGCAGTGACTTCACTTACGTAGTCATGCCTAACCATTCATGCAGGAGTGGGACGCCAAGTGGTGCTACGGCGAGAGTAAAGAGTGCAGCCAAGATCATTGACAAACTTGAAATGGTTCCTTCTAGTCCTCCGATTTCAAAAGCGCGAGACGTTCCGATCCCATGAGCCCCAGTTCCATACAACGTGCCTTGTGCAAGTGGCGAACGAATTCCTAGCACACGGATGAGTATAGGCGCTACGATAAGGCCTACAAGTGCTGTTAAAATGACAAACACAGCTGTCATAACGGGAATTCCACCAATTTCCTTCGCCACGTCCATGGCGATTGGAGTGGTGATCGATCGTGGGGCAAGACTGTTGATCACAGGGAGATTCAAATGGACGACGGTAGCCAGAATGACTGAAGAAGTAACGGCAGTAATGACGCCTGCAAGAATCCCTGTAAAGATTTCTAATGCATGTTTTTTTAAGATGGACAAGTGCTTGTAAAGTGGAACAGCGAATGCCACTGTTGCTGGTTTAAGTAATTCGGTTAACCAGATGGCACTTTGGTTATACGTGCCATACGAGATGTGGAACAGGACAAGTATAAGTACGAGAACAATAAGACTTGTTAAAATAGGAGAGAAAAGGATAAAAGAAAAACGGCGGTAGAATCGTTTTGTGATAAAATACACAATGATGGTTAGTCCAAATCCGAGTAAAGTTAACATGATCGCGTGGTCTGCCTTTCTTCTTTTTTGCGGGTGAGTCGATCGGTAATGAAACCCGTGACGGTCATGACAAGGACAGTGCTGATTGCAATGACGAAGAGAATACGCAAACCTTCACTTTCCATTAAATGTTCATATTGAACAATTCCAACGGCTGAGGGTACGAAAAGTAACAGGAGATTTGCAAGTAAAAAGGAGGCTCCTATTTCTAACCATTCGATCTGGATTATTTTTAGGATAAGTAAGATAAAGACAATAAAGAAGCCAATGATGCTTCCGGGCAAATGGATGTGTAGTTTTTTAGCAAGTAAGTCGCCAAGCATCGAAAAGAGAATAAGTACTATGATTTGGATGATGCCTTTCACTAATTTCAATACAGGACTCTCCTCGTTTCTGCATACCAGAATATCGTTCTAAAATATGGTCACTTTATTATATCTCTCTGGTCGCTGAAGGGGAATGTAAATTTATAACAGGGAGGTAATAACGCATGTCGGTATCACTACTTTCACACATAGATCGTTCTTATGTCATGATAGGTGCACTTTTTGCCTTTTTGTCTGTTGCATTGGGTGCGTTTGGCGCTCATGCGCTGCGTACTCGCGTTAGTTCTGAGAAATTTGCTGTATATCAAACTGGTGTACAGTATCAAATGTACCATGCATTGGCACTTGTTGTGCTCGCGATTGTTATTCCATATGTAAGTAACCAAGAAATAGCTGTATGGGCAGGGAGTTTTTTTATTATTGGAATTGTTCTTTTCTCGGGAAGCTTATACTGGTTGACGTTCGGGGGAAAGCGTGCACTTGGAGCGATTACGCCATTTGGTGGATTGGCCTTTCTTATAGGTTGGCTCTTGCTGTTTATCAGTGCCTTTGGATAAGGAACTCTGATGTGAAAGCTACCCGCTTCTTGCATGTGTTGTTCGCTGATTGCGCACACTAGAGATGGCGCGTTGTGCCGTGATGTGCCAATTGGATAGGGGGATACAGGCGATGAATCTTGAAGCGATTACAGTTCAATCGATGTTACAGCGTATGAGCCGTGGAGAGGCATTTACAATACTAGATATTCGCTCGAAAAGTGAGTTTCAAAATTGGCAACTAAAAGGAATGTCACTTCAAGGTGTGAATATTCCCTATTTTGATTTTAAAGAGAATGAGGTAAACGATCGATTATTACCAGAAACGAGTCACGTTGTTTTAATATCTGTGTATGATCGCGCGGTAGAGCGAGTGGCTTCTGTGTTGCAGAGGAAAGGTTATCGGGTATCTCATCTTCAAGGTGGGCCATTTGAATGGGATGATTTTTATATTGAAACTACCATTTTTGTTAATCCAAGGATGAAACTGATGCAAATTCATCGATTAGCTTCAGGTTGTTTGTCTTATGTACTCATTACTGCAAATCAAGCGATTATTGTAGATCCTTCACGTCATATTGAACAATACTTGACTATCGCAGAGCGGGAGCATGCAAAAATCACATATATTATCGACACTCATGTGCATACAGATCACATATCGGGAGCGCTTGCGTTGTTGTCTCGGACCAATGCTCGTTATTTGATTGCCCATGGCGAAGTAAGACAATCTGAACTTCCGGTGCACTTCTTAAAACAAGGGACGATGCATATTGGCTCGATTGATTTACATGTAATGATTCTTGATACAGAGGGAGAGACGGGGGGGAGCACACTGTTTGTAGTGGAGAATTTGGTGATGCTCTCAGGCGATGTACTAACAGTTGGTGAAGTCGGAATTGCAGATTTACAAGGTAGTGCTCAAGAATGGGCGGACAAATTATTTAACGTGGTTCTACGTGAATTGAAAAATTTGTCTGATGACGTGGTGGTATTACCTGCACATTTTGCTGATATTCAAGCGGTAAACGCTGGAGGGTATGTTGGTGCAGTGCTTGGGGATCTGAGACTTGGGGCCGAGGCGATGGCTCGCTCTAAAGTTTTGACTTTTTTTGATCGGCCTAAGGGATTCGTGGCAGCGTTACATCCGGTTTCGGAGGAGATTCGCGATGTGAACTTAGGTGTGCAAAGTGCAGATAGGACTCAAGCCGAGTATCTCGAGCGAGATATTCGCTTGTGATACAATAACCTTCAAACGCATTGATGCTGGAAGAAGGTTTTTTATTTGTTGTATAGTGAGGGAAGTTTACACAAGGGAATATTGTTGTCACAGGCGCGGACGCTATATCAGACAAGCGTCCTTTTGCCGTTGTTAGAACAAGAGGCAATTGCGCTCTATAGTCGTACATTACATCTGCCTGTCTTGCATTTTTGGCGACACGATCGGGCGCTTCTGCTTGGGTCGCGCGATGTGACATTACCGCAAGTTGAACAGGCGATCATGGGACTTGCTCATCAAAAAGTGAGAGTTGCGGTGCGACCCTTTGGGGGTCTGGCCGTTGCACTGGACTCAGGAGTTGTTAATATCTCTCTTGTTTTACCTGATCCACCGTCATTGGATCATACGTTTTTGTTGTTTTCGGAATGGTTGCGAGAAGTGTGTAGTGATTATGGGAATGTGACCATCGGAGAAGTGGAAGGAGCCTACTGTCCTGGTCGCTTTGATTTGGCGATTGATGACGTGAAGTTTGCTGGCATTGCACAACGGCGTATTCAAGATGTTGCTATTGTGAGCGCATTTGTCAATGTGGTCGATGCAGGAATGAGGCGTGAAGAACTTGTGAGCATGTTCTATCGTACTGCGGTCGCGCACAACCAATTGTCTCCGGCCTTTATTCCTGTGTTAGAACGAGGGAAGGTCGGAAACTTACATAAGGAAGTTCAGAGTTCCGTAGAAGCGTCGGTACATCATTGGGTGACTCATATAATTAATCATATGGGATCACAAGGTTTGCGGGTATTTCCATGCCCAGAGACTCCTCTCGAGTATTATCGCCAAGCGTATCAGCGATTGATTGGACGGCTACACCTGGAGGAATGGACTACTGACTGACTAAAATATGCGACAATTTTGCGGGTTGACGCTACCCGTTATGTTCGTGGTATATTTGTACTATAAAAAGCGTTTTCTTGCACGATAATAGTAGTCTAAATGGACTACGCGGTGTACAATGACATCGTTATGGTTGATTCAGATAGATGCTTATTACGAGTATGATGGAAATGAAACATGTTGGGAGGTGAATACAGTGGAACAACCACTTAGTTTTGTTGGCGATTCAACAAGTAGCGCGCCACTAGAATTGACGAATACGTCGTTTCGTGAAATATTTTTAGACTATGCAAATATTATAAAACCAGGAATAACAATGTCGAACATGATGACTGCTTTCACTGGATTGTGGCTAGCGGCTCAGGGGCGACCAGCGTTTGGTTTGACATTTGTTACGCTAGCTGGAAGTGGTCTTGTCGTGATGTCTGGTTGTGCATTTAATAATTATTTAGATCAAGATATTGACCAATTTATGGCTCGTACTCAAGATCGACCATTGCCGAATTCGCGCATTCCAGCTTGGAGTGTATTGTTGCTAGGTACTGTCTTGGGCATATTTGGAATTTCCGTCTTGGGTATCTTAGCTAATACTTTATCTGCTGTGATGGCACTGATTGGTTTATTCTTTTATGTTGTCGTCTATACTGGTTTGACGAAACGCACCACGACGCTAAGTACAGTGATTGGCGGAGTATCGGGGGCGATGCCGCCGCTCATTGGCTGGACTGCTGTAACTGGATCTTTAGGTATATCGGGCTGGCTGCTGTTTATCTTTATGTTTCTCTGGCAACCGCCGCATTTTTTGGCTTTAGCGATGCGGCGCGTGAAGGATTACGCAGCGGCAGGGATTCCGTTGCTTCCAGTGCTATATGGATTTTCTCTAACGAAGCGTCAAATCGTCATTTGGACAGCTACGCTTATCCCGGCCTCTTTAATGCTTACGATCGTTCATGCGGAGGGTTGGATTTACTTCTTTACAGCACTTATTTTTGGTGGAATATGGCTTATAAAGGGATTGAAAGGTTTTAAGGCAAAGGACGATATTGCTTGGGCGACCGACATGTTCAAGTTCTCGCTGATTTATTTAATGGTCTTATCGATTGTCATGGTGATTAATGTGAAATAACATTCTCAAGTAACATCTATCATAAAAAGGCTGATTCACCTGATACAGAGGTGGATCAGCCTTTTTGCCATTTCACACTGTTTCTAGGTGTTCGTAGTAATACACGAGGGTTCGAAGACCTTTATCGAAGTTTTCGAGTGAAAAGTGTTCATTTGGGGCATGAAAGTTTTCATCTGGCAATCCAAATCCCATTAATACAACAGGAATATGGAGAATTCGATCAAACACCTCAACAATTGGAATGGAACCACCCATACGCATGTAAAAAGGTTTTACGCCGAAGCCTACTTCGTAGGCAGTGGCGGCACTTTGAATGGCGGGCGAGTCAAAACGCGTGACAAAAGGTCGGCCCGTATCATATCTAGTAACCTTTGTGGTCACACCGACTGGAGTATGCATTCGCACATGTTCTTCGATGAGATCAAGAATATGGATAGGATCTTGATTATTGACAAGTCGACAGGTGATTTTGGCATGTGCTCGAGCGGGAATGACAGTTTTTGTGCCTTCTCCTTGAAAACCGCCATAGACTCCATTGAGTTCTAACGTTGGCCGAGCCATATAGCGTTCAACTGTGGAGTATCCCGATTCCCCAAAGAGGGCGGGAAGTTCCAATTGCTTTTGGTACTTTGCATCGTTATGTGGTAGTACGGCGAGTGCTTCACGTTCATTGCTTGTGAGCGGAATGACGTCATCATAAAAACTCTTTACTGCCACTGCGCCGTCTGCTGTATGTAGACTCGCTAGAAGTTCGACGAGTGCATGCAAGGCATTTGGCACGGCTCCCCCGTATAACCCGGAATGCAGATCCGATTTTGCAGCTTGAACATCGATTTGCAATGCACATAAACCGCGTAACCCATAACAAATCGCTGGGGCATCTGGGCCTAGCATTGTCGTATCAGAGATGAGTAGAATGTCAGCTGCAAGCAAATCCTTTTGCTTATCGACAAATTCAGGTAAGTGTGGACTGCCGATTTCTTCTTCGCCCTCGATACAAAATTTAACATTCACTGGGAGTTGTTTGGTTGTCTTTAGCAGCGCTTCAATCGCCTTAATATGCATAAATACCTGACCTTTGTCGTCAGATGCTCCGCGCGCGTATATTTTGCCGTCGCAGATGGTTGGCTCGAAGGGGTCATTGTCCCATAACTCTAGTGGATCCACCGGTTGAACATCGTAATGTCCATAAACTAAAATAGTTGGTTTTTCTGGGGCATGGAGATAATCTGCATACACTACAGGATTGCCTTTTGTTGGCATAAGCGCAACATGTTCTAAACAAGCCTCCGTTAAGGCATCCGCCATCCAGTTTGCGGCATTTGTCATATCCTCTTTGTGGGCGGAGAGGGCACTGATGCTGGCAATGCGCAATAAAGAACTCAACTGTTCGAGATGGTGTATTTTTTCTTTGGAAAAATGTTGTTTGATGTGTTCATTCAACGAGAAAACCTCCTTATTTAATTTTTTTTTGTAAAGTCTGTGCAGCATTGCTTTGATTCCCTATAGTTATACCACTTATCTAATAGAGGTTGTTCAAAAAGGGGCGAGAACTCTGCGGCGCAGGGCTTCGGCTTGTGCTGGACATGCGTGCTCATGTACCACCTATCGTACACTCCGCGCGCATGTCCAGACTTCACCAAACCCCTGCTTG
>JAKACV010000062.1 GCA_021821085.1 Bacillota bacterium
CTTGAAGAACACAAGGTAGATCGGTCCGGTGTGGAAGCACGGCGACGTGTGGAGCAGACGGATACGAATCGGTCGAGGGCTTATCCTCACCATGAATCATTCACGGTTTCACCTCTAGTTGTGAAGGGACCACATCCATGGTATAGTGGAGGGGTACCAAAGTGGCCAACTGGGGCGGACTGTAAATCCGTTGCGAAAGCTTCGTAGGTTCGAATCCTACCCCCTCCACCATTTTCTTGGGGAGTAGCCAAGTGGTAAGGCAACGGACTTTGACTCCGTCACTCGAAGGTTCGATCCCTTCTTCCCCAGCCAGTTTGCTCCCATAGCTCAGTCGGCAGAGCGCATCCATGGTAAGGATGAGGTCACCAGTTCGAATCTGGTTGGGAGCTCCATATATCGACGCGGGGTGGAGCAGTTGGTAGCTCGTCGGGCTCATAACCCGAAGGTCGCAGGTTCAAGTCCTGCCCCCGCAACCAATTTTACTGTTTTATTAATAGAAAATATATCTATATAGTGTTATATATGGCTCGGTAGCTCAGTCGGTAGAGCAGAGGACTGAAAATCCTCGTGTCGGCGGTTCGATTCCGTCCCGAGCCACCTTCAATTGGCGCCATAGCCAAGTGGTAAGGCCAAGGTCTGCAAAACCTTCATTCCCCGGTTCGAATCCGGGTGGCGCCTCCATTCTTTTGTTTAATTTTATGGAATTACTCAGTTATTTAGAATTTTAATTTTTATTCGTTTGGGTGCCTATAGGACTTTTGTGGGAATTTTACTTTGTTTTTTGTATTTCATTTGAAATATCTAGACAATACACTCCTCCCCTCTTGTGACTTCCTTTATTCCTTCAATATTTTCTGTTTGATATTTGAACTTAAATAATTTCCTCACACTATTTTATCCAGTTACTTTATTTTTGTTTCTTTTGTGATCTGATAAGGACATCTGCAAACTGTTCTGCCTCATTATCGTTCTGTTCGAAGACAGTCATATACGTATGGAGCGTAACGTTAATATGTGCGCGGTATATTGGCATCTCTCGGAAATTCTTCGTTACTTCTGGCATATCCCATTTTACATAAACGATCTACAACTGAAATAGCCTTAGGTAAAAGCGTACGAAGTTATGCAATATCACTTCGTACGCTTTTACATTGTTGTGCGTTCTCTTTCAATAGATGCACTGTGTGCGGATACATAGAACTAAATATTTAGAATACTCATTGCAGCAATTCAAACATCGTGTTATTATATATTTCACAAGATGTAATTAAATATTACACGTCAGGTTGGTTTCGCTGATTTCGTATTCTATTTAGAAAGGAGGAGGATGCTTATGTCAGGTAATGTGTCTTCTGACGTATATGATGATCTTTTAAATCCATCAACGCCAGGTCTAGCGAAAAAGTTAAACTGGTTGATGGTAATTGCTTTCGGACTGGCGGGCGAGGTGGGAGCAGGCATATTCGCTGTATCAGCGCAAGTGCAGGGCATTATCCCCGGTATAGGATCACAGGTGCCTCTTGCCATTTTCGTTGATGGGTTAATCGCATTAACGCTCGGATTTACTTATTGGTTTTTTTCCGGTTCGCTCGTAGGCGCAGGTGGTGAGTACCTATTTATAAGTCGTACTCTTGGCGCTAGATTCGGATTTATCGTGCATGTAATCTCGTGGTTTGGTAGTACGGCCAGCATTGGTTTTCTGGCTTACACGGCACCAACATTTTTAGCATCAGCATTAAATAGCATTTCTCCTGGGCTAGGAACTCCTCTGACCTCAACTGAGGGCGAATGGATTGCAGGTTTGGCGATGATTTGGATTGCATGGGCCATGCATGCAAGAGGAATTCGCCTCGTTGGGATCGCCTTGCAGATTGCAATGGGTGTTATACTTTTCGCTGGCTTGCTTGTGATGATCGTTGGATTCAGTCATTCACCCGAAAATTTGATGATTGTTCTTGCAACCAAGACTCATCTAGCTTCGTCAACCTTAATGAATGGGGCACCGCAGCAAACAAGTATGGCATTCTTTATGGTTCTCCCCGTATTGTATTATGCTTACTCTGGTTTGCGGGGCGCAACATACACTGGAGGGGAAACACCAAACGCAAAGAAGGTTTTGGGGAAAAGCATCATTCTCCTTGTGATTCTTGTAACCATATTCTATACGTTGTTTGCTGCAGCTCTCTATCATGTGGTCCCCTGGCAATTGCTAAGTGGATTACTCCATCATAATCATAAGTCACTAGCCAGTGCGTCAGCACTTGTGGGATTACTCTTGCCCACTTGGTTAGCAGTGCTCCTTAATTTCGCAGTTGCGCTCATCGTTTTTAAAACGATTCTACCCGGTATGATGGGTCAATCCCGTATTATGCTGGCTTTTTCGGTAGATGGTATTTTATCTCCCTATTTCAAGCGCCTGTCCGTGTTTCAGACCCCTGTACGCACTTTGACCACGGGAGCTGCGATGTCAAGCATCGTATTGACGCAAACGGTTTTCACCGGAACGGCATTCGGATTGGCGTCAAGTGTCTTAGCTGGGACGATTGTTCACTTCGCTCTAGGACTTGGCGTTCTCCGTTTACCTAAGGCTGCACCGCTGTTATACGAAAATAACGTTACTTGGATGAAAAAACAGCGAAGTCTTCAAGTATTACTTGGATGGACGCAAATGATCATAGCAATAGTCTTAGCCTATCTTGTGGTCTTTCCCTCGCTTAGCACAGTATGGTATTTCAATCCTCTTTTCCAGGTTATTCTATTTGGGGTCATTGGTTGGTTTTTGTACAGTCGCTATTGGCGGTCTGTGGTGGCTACAAACGGTATAGAACAACACCAAGTAAGATTCCAGTCAGATTCTATTTTATAGTGGGAGGGAAACGAGATGGATATTCGACCAAGCGGGAACTCCATTGAAGTGACAAACTCATCATTCTTAAAGTGGAGAAGTCCGTCAAGACCTCCGATGCCTAGATCTGGACTGGGTTTATCTAACGACTCCATTCGCTTAAACGCCAACGAGTCTCCCTATGGTCCCATCCCTGAGGTTCAGCAAAGGATGGTTGCCGCATGTTCGCGCGTCAATCGCTATCCCGATGTTGCAGCTACGGCACTGCGGAATTCCTTGGGGCAGCACCTAGGAATTCCTCCTTCGCAGATCATCGTCGGCAGTGGTTCATCTGAATTTATTCACATGTTGACAGTGGCGTTTGGAGGAGAGGGCGCGGAAGTGGTGGTTCCCACTCCATCCTTTCCGATGTATTCGGTAAGTGTTAGCTATACGAAAGCAACGCTTGTATCAGTGCCAATCAATGCAGATGACGGAACGGTAGATCTTATTGCGATGTACAAAGCAATTACGGATCGCACAAGTCTGATCTTTCTTTGCAATCCAAATAATCCAACGGGTGGGCAAATTTCACTTGCGAAAGTAAAAGCATTTCTACAACGGGTTCCCGATCATGTGGCGATCGCATTAGATGAGGCGTATTGGGAACTAACTGATGCTTTTATCGACGGAGTAGAGACTTCCCTTGCATTGTGCGAACAATTTCCCAACTTGATCATCTTACGAACATTCTCGAAATTTTACGGGTTAGCTGGTTTACGTGTGGGATATGCAATCGTCCATAATGAAGAGATTGCTACACGTTTGGGTAGTATTCGTGTTCCTACTATGCCAAATACCATCGGCTTAGAAGCCGCACTGGCTTGCGTAGAATTTCATCAGTTTTATCTACAAAGAGCCCGTGATGTCGTAGTAGAACGCACTCGTGTTTTACAGATTGTAAAATCCTTAGGATATGAGCCTTTTCCATCACAGACAAATTTTTATTGTATGCCATTTCCGCTTGGGATCGATCCATTTGTTAAAATGGGCATTCAGGTTCGTGGGGGTGATACGATTCAAATGAAAGATTATGTCCGAATTAGTTTGGGGACCATGGATGAGAATAATCTTGCCTTAGAAGTCCTTCGAAAACACGCAACATCTGTCACCTCATGGTCAAGTGGCGAAGGAGGTACGAAATAAGATGAAGAATACTTCATTTTGCGTGCTTTCGTTGATTCCAAAGAAACGATTCTTAGCGGCGAAGCCAAATATACCTGAATGGATGAGTCTTTTGCATTGGGATGATCTCGATGAATTGTCTCAAAGTATGCCGTCCGGTTTTCAGGCAGTATTGGGTGGAGGAACACCTATTCCACATGAAGTTTTAAATACACCTGGTCTCGAGATGGTCCAACTGGTTAGTGCTGGGCATGATCGGGTAGATATGTCGTTTGTTGCTAATCTGGGACTGTTGGTCTGCAATAATCCAGGGGCAAACGCCCAAGCCGTCGCTGAACATATACTCATGACCTTACTCTACTTTGCACGCCGTGCGGGAGAAGCGCAGGCAATCGTGTATAGTGGACAATTTGCAGATGGACGTTTTCGCATTATGGGTCCACAGTTACGAAATCTCAGTGAAATGACGATTGGCATCGTGGGATTGGGCGCAATTGGTCAACGATTTGCAGAATTGGTTCACCCATTTGGCTCAAAGCTGCTTTATTCCTCTCGCACGCGCAACATACATGTAGAAGCGATGCTTGGTTTAGAATATCGAGAATTAGATGAGTTACTGCAGGAGGCGGATGCAATCGCAGTTGCTCTGCCTTTAACGTCACAGAGTTACCATCTTTTTGATGCTCGGGGATTCGCGCTCATGAAACCAACCGCTATATTTATAAATGTGGGGAGAGGCGGTGTTGTAGATCAGCAAGCATTAGTGGAGGCGCTTCTGACAAGGCAGATCTATGCTGCAGGATTAGATGTATTTGAGCCCGAGCCGATCCCCTCTGATCACTATCTCCTTCACATTAACAACGATATAAAAAACAGACTCCTATTATCTCCTCATACAGCGGGATTAACACATTTTTCATGGGTAAATATGGTGCAAAATGCAATAGACAATCTCGTGCGATATGCTATTGATCATCAACCATACCATGTTATTACACGTTTAGAACAAAAGGGGAATATCGTTACCCTAAAATATTCATAGAATAACTGTGAGAGGCATTCATCTGTTTGACGTACACTTTTCCAAGTGACAAGCTTGGACTTGACTAATTGTCGTTTTATCTCTTATCTTCAGCTCATTTGTAAGACAGAATGGGGGAAGCAAATCACCCTGATAGACATGTGCAAAATATATGGAGGACAATGATGAGTCGCAAATCGGCAGTTGAAATACGCGATCTGATACAGGTGATCGGCAGCAAAACAAAGCGATCGTGGACGGTCTTTCCTTCGGGATTCAAAAAGATGAAGTGTTCGGTTTACTAGGGCCAAATAGAGTGGGGAAGACAACAATGATTCGCGTATGATCGGCCCTGATCACGATGACTCGTGGTCAGGGCCTCGTTGATGGATTTATGTGTCTAAGGATTTTACCAAGGCGATGCAACATATTGGAACGATCATAGAGAAAATTGAAGGCGATGTGGCAACCCGCAACATTGTTCCTTACTTTGCAAAATGCTGATTGAATCTTGGGCCGATAAAGCCGCTGTAAATGTTGTAAATAAGGACTTAGAGCGTCGAGTGTGTAAGGAGGTCGATAAGCGATCAGAGGATCACATTACCAATGACGCAGGATCAAATCTCTGAACGCTTTAGTTGCATGCCTCGTTCATATCATTGTTATCCGAAGGCACTCCGTGTGCCGTTTGATATTCTTCCATCATCCGGTTGTTTGTCATACTCCTTGATGCAATCGCAGCAGGGTCTCCTGGGTTATCATGTAATCATTGTGTAGTATGCCGGGCTCTCTGACGCTTGGGAAAACTCCGTTAAACACGCCTTGTCACTCAGCAGAACATAAATCTTCCAGAGATTCGAAACCTTCAACCTTTCCGTTGAATGCATTTCTAGACTCAATCACATTCAGGCCTACAGCCTAGCTGTCTACGATTTGTCAGAAAAATTACTCCTATGAACTCAAGACTTGCTACTGGTGACTTGGCTTTAGTCTTATCAATCGGGGTTTCTACTTGCTATATTACACGACCTTGCCTGCCACACTAAAAATAAAAATTTTAATAACTTTCATCAAAATTGTTCTGTATTTTATTTGAGAGAGCCGTAAGATGATCTACGGGACAAGCTCAAGGTGTGATCAGAAATTCATTTTAGCAAGAAAAACAATTATTTTGTATTGCATTTTGAATATACAAAATGTATACTAAAAAAAGTTTAATAGATATTTAAACGGTTAAGAAAAACGATTAAATAAAGAAAAGGGGGCTTACTATGTATCGCAAGAGTGCAATAGGTCTCTCGAGTTTACTGTTGATTACTATGGTGTTAACTGGCTGCGGGACAAATAACGCAAGTAGTGGCAAAATAGTACTCACTGTTGGGACGGTTAACAATTCTCAAATGACTCAAATGGAACAACTAACAAAAAGTGTATTTGAAAAAGAACATCCAAATATTCAGGTGAATTTTGTAACCCTACCAGAAAATCAATTGAGACAAAAAGTAACCCAAGATGTGGCGACAAATGCGGGTAAATTTGATGTGGTTACAATCGGAAATTATGAAGCGCCAATTTGGGCAAATAATCAATGGGTATCCAATTTGAAACCGTGGCTTTCGAAAATGTCGACAAAGGCGAGCGCGGCATATGATTATGGCGATTTAATCAAGCCAGTAATGCAATCGCTTTCTTTTCATGGATCACCTTATGCATTACCTTTTTATGGAGAAAGTAGCATGATTATGTATAATAAAAAACTGTTTCAAGAGCATCATCTAACGATGCCGCTTCATCCTACTTGGCAACAAATAGCACACTTTGCCAAGGTGATTAACGACCCTTCCCAACATATTTACGGGATTTTATTGCGCGGGCAATCTGGTTGGGGAATGAATCTGGCTCCGTTGGATACGGTTATAAATACGTTTGGCGGTCGCTGGTTTAACATGAAATGGCAATCTCGACTGAATAGTACGAATGTTGAGAATGCAGTCTCCTTTTATGTGAATCTGTTGAAAAAATATGGAGAGCCATCAGCAGCCGCTACGGGATGGCAGGGTGCCTTAAGCCTGATGTCTCAAGGTAAAGGGGGCATGTATTATGATGCGACATCCGAAGCAGGTGTGTTGGAAACTCCATCATCATCTAAAATTGCAGGAAATGTAGGCTTTGCTTATGCTCCAGTCTCTGCAACGCAAAATGGGAGCCACTGGCTTTGGTCTTGGGCGTTAGCGATGGTCAAAGATAGCCATCATAAAAGTGCAGCATTTCAATGGATGACTTGGGCAACCAGCCCGCAATACTTGGTATTAGCAGGTAAAACGTTTGGGTGGCAAAACGTCCCGCCTGGAACAAGGTACTCAATATACAAAAATCCTAAGTATTTAGCGGCTGCGCCATTTGCGAACATTACGTTAAACTCCATCAGT
Source organism: Bacillota bacterium (assembly GCA_021821085.1). Lineage (GTDB taxonomy): Bacteria > Bacillota > Bacilli > Alicyclobacillales > SLC66 > Sulfoacidibacillus. The sequence goes on from JAKACV010000062.1 coordinate 7,460, forward strand.
ACAGCGACACCAAATGATCCCACTTTGAAAACTGTGCCGTATACAGGGGTTCAATTTGTTGAGATTCCTCAATTCGAGACTGTTGGGCAAGAAGTCAGTCAAGATATTTCTGCCGCGATTGCGGGTCAAATTTCTGTAAAAGGAGCCTTGACGGAAGCCAATTCTCAAGTGGCATCTCAGGTGAACGCCACTAAAGTTGCAGGGTTTAGTCGAAGTTAGTACCCGTTTCTAGGTGTAGACGGTATCCTTGCTTGGTTTGATTTATTAAAACTATTTCTTCTTCCGAGAATAACTTGGGTTTTGATAAAAAAGAAACACAAAATCTATTTTATTCTCGGTATGCAAGAAATATACAAGGTGGTTTGGTGAGTGTGGCATATGAAGAAGGACAGGTTTCGAAAATAAGAAAAAGTAAAATACACGTTCCCGGCATCATATATTTAATAATTAGTACACAAATACCTTTTTTGTACGCATTGTGGTTAAGTTTACATGGGTGGCATTTGCTTGAACCTTATTTAGGTAAACCTTTTGTTGGTTTTCATAATTACTACTATGAGTTGTTCAAAAACCCGGAATTTTGGATGTCTATAGGCAAGACTGGTGAACTTGTTTTTGGGTCTCTACTGCTCTCGTTGGTAGGGGGAACCTGTCTTGCTATTATGCTAAATAGACCGTTCATCGGCAGAAATATCTTACGGGCATTAATATTGATTCCTTTTTTGGTCACTCCATCAGTTTCATCTATCATATGGAAGAATTTAATGTTTAATAGTAATTTTGGAATGGTGAATTGGTTGTTTAATGTGCTGCACTTGCCTGACGTTGCTTGGTTTTCGTCAATTCCTTTGGTTAGTTTAATTATTATCACTTCGTGGCAATGGACTCCATTCTTTGTTCTTATTGTTACGGCGGGATTGCAATCGTTGCCTGAGGAGGTTGTTGAAGCATCTAAAGTAGATGGTGCAGGGAAATTACGGACTTATATACACATTATTTTACCGCATTTAAGAAATTATTACGAAGCGGCCATCTTATTAGGAACGATTTTTGTTTTTCAAACTTTTGGGAAAATATATGTGGCGACAGGGGGGGGGCCTGGATCAGCTACGACTACGTTGCCTTTCTATACTTATCAAGTGGCATTTATTCACTGGAATATTGGTCATGCAACTACGATTGGGGTATTCGGTGTCATATTAGCTATTATTGTTGCTAATATCATGGTTCGTTTCTTAGAAAGGGATGGGGGTGCACAAAAATGAGGGTAAAACGTAGATTGTCGCTAATTAGCATAATCTATACCATGGTTACTTACTTAGTGGGAATACTATTTGTATTTCCAGTCTTGTGGACCGTAATTACAGGGTTTAAAACCGAAAGTCAAGCATACAGCAGTTCACCTCTGCTGTGGTTTGAACCAACGTTACATCAGTTTATATTAGCTCTTAATGGCGGCTTTTGGGGGTACTTTTCAAACAGTTTAGTAGCATCGACTGTATCAACATGTCTGGCTCTCATTCTAGGAATCCCCTGTGCATATGCTATGGTCTTTTATATGAGGCGAAAACAATCAAAAAATTTATTGTTTTTTGTACTATCAACTAGATTTATGCCCTTCGCGGCAATTATTGTTCCGTTGTATGTGATTTTCAAGGATTTGAATCTATTGAACAACATTATTTCTTTGATTGTTGTGTACACGTCAATGAACTTGCCGTTGGTGATCTGGATGTCTCGTTCTTACTTTATGGATCTACCAATAGAAGTTTTGGAGGCCTCGTTTTTGGATGGATGTTCAAAATGGGGAACATTGCTGAAGGTGGCCATCCCAATGAGTTCCTCCGGATTAACTGCTACGGCATTACTATCTATGGTGTTTGCTTGGAACGATTTTTTCTTTGCAGTTAATTTAACATTTACAAATTCAAGTACTCTTCCGATAATGGTGTCCTCTTTCATGACAAACGAACAATTATTCATTGCTAAGGTTTCAGCTCTTGCAACATTAATCATTATTATTCCAGTGATTTTGGGTTTATATGCACAAAAGCATTTGGTTCGAGGATTAACAGCTGGAGCCATTAAATAGGCGTAATCATTAATAGAGGTTGTTCAAAAAGGGTCGAGAACTCTGCGGCGCAGGGCTTCGGCTTGTGCTGGACATGCGTGCTCATGTACCGCCTATCGTACACTCCGCGCGCATGTCCAGACTTCACCAAACCCCTGCTTGCATCTTACCTCAACCCTTTTTGAACAGGATCTAATAGTTAAAATACTGTGCTTTTCTCTACCCTCAAGTACCTACACATGGAGTGATTTTGATGAAGGCTGTATTTGTTGAGGCTCCGCACAAAGTTGTAGTAAGAGATGTCCCCTATCCCGAACCAAGTTCTGATGAAGTGACGATACAAGTTAAACGCTGTGGTATCTGCGGAACTGATTTGCATATTTACCAAGGGGACTTTTTATCTGAGTATCCTATTATTCCCGGACATGAATTTTCTGGAATAATAGATAAAGTAGGAGATGGTGTTTCGCATTTCAAACTGGGTGATCGAGTTACTGTAGATCCTTCTTTGTTTTGTGGAGAATGTGAATTTTGCCTCAGTGGAAGAGGGAATCATTGTGAATTTTGGGGGGCAATCGGGAACACTACTTCGGGAGCCATGGCAGAGTTTGTAAAAGTTCCAGCCAGTATCGTTTTTCATTTACCAGATCATATACCATTTGCGGAAGGGGCCTTTGTTGAACCTGTTGCGTGCGTTGTACATGGTATGAATCAATTGCAATTGAAGGTCGGACAGTCTGTTTTGCTTTTTGGAGCGGGGAGTATAGGGCAATTACTAATTCAAGCATTAGCTCACTCAGGTGCTGCGATTTTAACGGTTATTGACGTTGATGAGTCTAAACTAGCAATGGCCCGCAATTATGGGGCAACTCATACGCACCTAAGTAAAGACATTACGACGGTTCTTGCCAATAAAACAGGACGCAGGGGATTTGATGCAGTAATTGATGTTACGGGAATCCCTTCTATCATTCAGTCAGCATTTGATTATCTGGGTCCAAAGGGATCCTACCTCCAATTTGGAGTGGCACCCAGTGACGCTAAGATTTCGATCAATCCTTTTAATATCTATCACATGGATTGGAGAATTATTGGTTCTATGGCAGTGAATCACACATTTCGATCTGCATTGGATTGGATGAGCGCTGGACGATTCAATGTAGAGTCATTGATTTCAAAGACAATTAACATTGATGATGTACCTACATTCTTTTCAGAAGGTAAATCGTCTAATATTATGAAAGTGCAAATAACGTTTGAGTAGATTATACAAACAACGTGTAGTGATGAGGGGTAACTATTATTTGGATAATCAAATGAGGTGGCGGTGTGGCAAATAAATCGTCCAGTATTAAAGATGTGGCGAAGTTAGCTGGCGTGTCTGTGGCCACTGTTTCATACGTGCTAAATCAAACAAAATCGGTTTCGGCCGAGACACGCGAACGTGTGATGAAGGCGATTCACGAGTTGCATTATTTACCGAATCAAACGGCGAGAGATTTGAAAACACAACGTTCCGACCTCGTTGGCGTGATTGTGCCGGATTTGAATAATTGGTATTTTTCTCAGTTAGTTGCCGCTGCCGAGGCGGCATTGGGAGCGCAAGGATTTCAAATGATCGTCTGCAACTCAAATGGTTCCACGGTGCGAGAGGAGCAGTTTCTATATGCGGTTCACGCGCGATTGAAGGGGCTCCTGATTGTGCCTGCTGGATCTGAGACATCTCGCCTATTTCGTGAATGGGATCAGGACGGATGTCCAGTTGTATTTATGGAACATCGCCCAATCCCATCTGATCTCGCACCATACGTGGTGAGCAACAATGAACAAGCCGGGCGCGATGCATTTCATCACCTTAGTGAGCGTTACTCGTCGCTTGCACTGATCGCCCCGCAACCTGCAACGGATACGGAACGGGACCGAATAGCAGGTTTCATGGCAAGTGCGATTGCCAAAGAGAGACCTGTTTTGACCGCATGGCGAGATCGTGAAGGTGGGAGACTCGCTGGACAACGACAGATGGAAAAAATTCTGGAGCAACACCTGGGACATCCTATAGTAGATTCAGTTGATTCGTACACTTCAAACAATGGGATTCTTGGAGTCTATTGTACGACAAACAGCATGGCCATTGGCTGTGTGTTGACTTTACGGGCGCATGGGATTGCAATTGGTGATAAGGTGGGTGTACTGGTTCAAGATGATGCCGACTGGTTGCTTTTATCTCAACCCACGATTTCTACTGTGTATTGCGATCCGGCATTACTTGGGAATCGGGCAGTTCAACTTTTGACACATCGAATTGAAAACAGGTTAGGAATGGGGGAAATTATTCTTCCCCCTCAAGTGATTATTCGAATGTCAACCGTTGGTTCGGTGGATACGGTATACTGAATAACATATCTGTAACATCCATGGAACGCGATTCTCGGTGCGAATCCTTATATAAGAGCCTGTTCAAAAAGGGTTGAGGTAAGATGCAAGCAGGGGTTTGGTGAAGTCTGGACATGCGCGCGGAGTGTACGATAGGTGGTACATGAGCACGCATGTCCAGCACAAGCCGAAGCCCTGCGCCGCAGAGTTCTTGACCCTTTTTGAACAACCTCTATAAGGGATCTTATGAAGGATGGTGGATAGCTTGTCCGCTTTATTTATGGGCATCGACGTAAATTCGGAGAATGTGACGGTGGCCCTTTTAGATTACAAGGGGGACATTGTCACACAGGTTGCATCTGGATATAAAATCGATGTGGTGAAACCGGGATGGACTGAACAGAATCCTGCTATTTGGTGGGAAGCTTTGGTCAATGCATGTTCAACGCTTAAACAAAGAACTGATTTGACGAAGGTTCAGTGTATTGCTTTGACCGGTCAGATGCATACGACAGTGGTACTCGACAAGCACGGTCAGGTACTGGTCAATGCTCTGCTATGGAACGATCAGCGTTCCAGTAGTTCTGCGTTGGAATTGGAACAAATGGTTGGAACAACTCGTATCAAAGAAATTACGGGTAATATTATGATGCCTGCCTTTACTGCGGCGAAACTTCAGTGGTTCAAGATCAATCGACCCGAGATATTTCATCGGATTGGGCACGTCCTCATCGCAAAAGACTATTTGCGCTATTGTCTAACTGGGGAAATGGCGATTGACGTCTCAGACGCCAGTGGTACGGGTCTTTTTGCGGTGCAACAGCGAACATGGTCGGATGAACTGATTCAAGCTTTCGGGTTTGATCGTTCTTGGTTTCCTGAAGCTTTGGATAGTTCGTCTGTGTCCGGGTTGATAACTAAAAATACCGCTCATTTGTTGGGGTTAAAAGCGGGTACACCTGTTATTGCGGGAGCTGGGGATAATGCCATTGCATCTATAGCGGCAGGGATTTTCACCGCCAAACAGGGTCTTCTGCGAATTGGGTCGGCGGGTTCAGTGATCATTACCACAGATGAGCCCCAGATATTTCGTTACAACGTTCAAAGTGTATCTAGTTTACATAATTTCTGTCATGCGCTGTCGAATCTGTGGTACTCGATGGGTAACACGTTATCGGCAGAGCTGTCTCTGCATTGGTTGTACGATGCATTAGCGGTGTATTCCCCAGACGAGGGAGCGTGGCAAAAGCTTGTTAGTGAGATATTAAACGTACGAACTACTGATGATTGGTTGATTTTTTTACCGTATCTTGGAGGAGAAAGGACACCTCATATCGATTCGAAAGCTCGGGGTGTCTTCTTTGGGTTAAATTTTAGACATGATATTCGACACATGGCTTTGGCTGTGATGGAAGGAGTTGCCTTTAGTCAGCGTGATTGTTTAAATGTATTACGCCAAGTGAATCTGAATGTAAATCATTTTAAAATGATTGGTGAGATTACACGTCATCCTATTTGGTGTCAAATTCTAGCGGATATACTTGATGTCCCCTTATCCGTGCCATACTATCAAAATTCCGCACAGGGAGCAGCACTGATGGCCGGTCTCGCTTTTGGCATGTATGATTACACTTTAATTGCGGAGCACCAGTCAACAGCGGATTATTACCCTAATGCGGCATGGAAATCATATTACGATCGTATATACATCACATATCAAGAGCTGTATAAGTCAGTGGCGCATCTGTATTAAGTCATATGTATTTAAATTCGAATCTTTTAGTTGACTAAGAAAACAGATCTATATCTGAACGGTAACGTGCGCCGCACTTGAACATAGGACTTTTCCAGCCAAAAAGGGCTACTCATTCGCTGTCCAACTCGGCGACGCATTTCAGCGATTTGCCCACAAGATGAAGGTGCTCAAGATAGAGGTGAGTTCTCATGAGATGATCCGAACGTAAGCACTCCTCTACAAAGACGAACACTCAGCTTGTAGAGATTGACGGTAGATTCCAATGGCTATTCTCGTACATTATTTTCTTCACCATACACGATGTGACGATGAATAGTCTGTTAAATCTTTAAGTTTTTGTGGAGCTTGAATATTATTGATTCTGACACAATCCAGGGAAGAGTCAAAACATCCTTGACAAGAGAAACAGGCGTCTAAATCAATCTCTTGAAATTATAAATTTT
>JAKACV010000106.1 GCA_021821085.1 Bacillota bacterium
TAAGTGCGACAATCAATCAAAGGAGACTACAAAATCCTTATTTTTACACGATCAATCGTTTAGCGAGTGAGTACGGCGGAGGGGTAGTCGTTGCGCACAGCGGAACCGTGATTGGACTATTATTAGATCTAAAAAGATTACACCCCGATGAGGTTCATCATGCAGCGCAAGAGTTATCACAACAGACAGGGCAAAAATTGATGATCATGCAGAGATTATCATGGAATTTGTCGCGATTCGTGAGCAAATGGAGCCAGAGTTTGTACTCAATGAGGTAGCCAGTGGCAGAGCCATCATACCAGCTAACATTAAGCACCCCGAGTGCGAGCCTATGATCATTGGGCGTAATTTCTTGGTGAAAATCGATGCTAACATTGGAAACTCTGCGGTATCCTCCTCCATCGATGAAGAAGTGGGGAAAATGACTAAGCCTTACGCGGTTGTGGTCATCACCAAACACGGCGCGGGAAATTACTGCATTTGTTGGATCCGTTTTCGATTATGTTCCCACTCATTCCGCTTCTTCGCGACAAAAAAACAGATCCTGCTGTGGTTGTCCTTGACGATCGTGCTGAACACGTGATTAGCGTTCTAACTGGACACTTGGGGGGCGCAAATAGGCTGACTCACCAAATCGCACACATACTTAGTGTAAACCCGGTGATCATAACTGCTTCCGAATCTTATGCTCGGGTGTCTATCAAGAGCGTACGGAGTTAGTGAGTCAGCAGCTCGGCTCTCTTCTGGAGCAGAGGACTTTGTGGTTGAAAAGGTTCGAACTGGCAATGTTACGATTTCCATCTGCATCGTACCGCAAGGGAGGTTCTTTCGTGAATCAAGCACGCATCGTTATTGCGGGAACCAATAGTGGAGCAGGAAAGACGACCGTAACTTTGGGCATCATGGCTGCTCTGAAACGTCGAAATTTACATGTTCAGGGATTTAAGGTTGGACCCGACTACATTGACCCGAGTTACCATACTGCTGTGACGGGGTATCCATCCCGCAATCTTGACACATGGATGATGTCATCAGAAAACATGCAAGAAGTGTTTTATCGCGGGAGTAGGGATGCCGATATTTCTGTGATTGAAGGAGTCATGGGAATGTACGACGGAAAGGACCCACTTTCAAATAAGGGTAGTACTGCCGAAGTGAGTCAACTTTTACAAGCACCTGTCATCCTGGTTGTCAATGTAGCTAGCATGGCGCGCAGTGCTGCAGCCGTTGTATTGGGTTTTCAACAACTGGATGAAACGGTACGCATCGCGGGTGTCATCGCAAATCACGTGGGAAGTAAGGGCCACTATAACTTAGTAAAAGCGGCTATAGAACAGATGTGTCAAATACCGGTTTTAGGTTATCTCACAACACAGGAGAATTTACAGATACCAGAACGTCATTTGGGCCTGATTCCGGCTCTCGAACGGGGAGAAATGGATGGTTTGTTTGGCGCACTTGCGGATTCCATGGAAGCGACGGTGGATGTAGACCGCATTTTGCAGATCGCTAGGGAATCTGTTTCATTGATAGAACCAGAGCCTATCTTATTCTCGGGAAAAAAGCGTGATGCTATCGTGACTATTGCCATCGCCCGCGATGAAGCATTTAACTTTTATTATCCGGAAAATCTTGAATTGCTTGAATGGTATGGTGCTCGTCTCGTAGAATTTCGCCCGCTTTATGGTGAACCGATTTCTAGCGAGGCGAATGGCATTTACATTGGAGGTGGATTCCCTGAGGAATTTGCTGCAACACTTAGCCAATCTTCGGCTACAAAAGACGCTTTTCGATGGGCTATAAAAGATGGAATGCCTGTTTTTGCTGAGTGTGGTGGGTTTATGTACTTGTCGGACATGCTCACGGATAGACAGGGTGACACCCATGCCATGGCGGGAATCATTCCAGCTACCGTTACTATGCAATCTTGTGTCGCAGCTCTTGGATATAGAGAAGTCACCGCACAACAAGATACGTTGTTATTATCTGCAGGAGAATGCGCTCGTGGACATGAGTTTCATTATTCAACAATGGATTATGAGCAATCTGGTAGTTGGCCTTATGCCTACAAAACAGTCGGTTTGCGTGGAACAAAATTGGATGGTTATGCACAAGGGAACTTGTTAGCGGGATATACGCACTTGCATTTTGTATCCAATCCACATATGGTCGAACGCTTCATCGATGCATGTAGCGTATATAAAGGAAACCAAAAACTAGCATGTGAATAAACGCACAGGGGGAGATGACATTGGCCAAAAGCCTTATGGTCATGGGAACAGCTTCAAATGTGGGGAAGAGTATCTTGTGCACCGCGTTGTGCCGAATTTTTGTTCAAGATGGTTATAAAGTGGCACCATTTAAATCACAAAATATGTCACTTAATTCGGCGGTAACACCCACAGGAAGGGAAATTGGTCGTGCTCAGGCGGTTCAAGCAGATGCATGTGGTATTGCTGCCAATGAACACATGAATCCTGTGCTTATGAAACCGACTGGTAATAATCAGTCCCAAATTGTTCTTCAAGGACGAGTTTACACAACGCAGTCTGCACGAGACTACTTTGCACAACGCAACAGTGAAATTTGGGATGCCGTTGTGGAAAGCTTTAATTATCTTGCACTACGCTATGAAATTCTTGTGATCGAAGGTGCTGGAAGCCCTGTTGAAATGAACTTGAAGTCGCGTGAGATTGCCAATATGCGTACGGCTGAACTTGCGCAAGCCGACGTCTTGTTAGTGGCGGATATCGATAAGGGAGGTATCTTCGCTTCCTT
>JAKACV010000063.1 GCA_021821085.1 Bacillota bacterium
AACTTCGCCAATTTCTTCACCGTCCGTCCATTCGAATCTATCTCATACTGATTCGACAAACATCATTGTGGACCCTTGTATATTCTATTTATGAGATAAAATTCTTTTCGTCGGACGGACTCCTAGAGGCGGATGCCATGCACCAATTCTTCGAACAACAAGACATCATCACCGGGCTTCATAGTGATGCTTTGACATCACTGCGCATTGCATTTCAAAACACTATATCAGGAGGGCAAACACATGCAGGACCTATCCATCTCGAGTAGGATGAACGAAATGCCCGTGTCTGCACTGCATCGCAAAATTACGGTTCTGATCGGAATTGGGCTCTTCTTCGACATCTATGACATCTTCTTGGCAGGAACGATTGGTGTTGTGCTCGCCAAAACGTTTCAGGTTCCGACCATACTGCTGCCATTGTTGATTGGTTCGAGCTTTTTAGGAATGTTCCTCGGCTCCATCATTTTGAGTAGTTTGGCCGACAGGATAGGGCGCCGCAAAGCATTCTTAACCAACCTTGTCATATACTCATTATTCACGTTCCTTGGCGCATTCAGCATGAATGTCACCATACTCATTATCACACGTTTCATTGCGGGGATTGGCATCGGGGCTGAACCACCGCTTTGCGACACGTATCTCAGCGAGATACTTCCCACGAAAGTGCGTGGTCTTTACATTGGTTGGGCTTATACCCTCAGTTTCGTCGCTATCCCCTTTGTTGGTTTCCTTGCACTCGGTCTCGTACCCCTTCACGTTCTTGGGATGGCAGGGTGGCGTTGGCTGTTCGTGATCGGTAGTCTGGGATCCGTTGTCATCTGGTTTTTCCAACGCAGTCTACCAGAATCACCGCGATGGCTGGAATCAGTAGGACGTATCGTGGAAGCAGAGCAGTTGTTGACACAGTTCGGCGCACCTAAAAATGACAAAACATTCGAAAACTCGCAAGTTGCCGCCACGAAAGTGCGTCCGGTCAGAGTGTCCACGCTATTTGGGAAAAATTACATCGTTAGAACCTTCATGCTGTGGATTTTTCAAATTCTACAGACTCTCGGATACTACGGGTTCGGCACACTAGTACCCATTGTCCTGGCCTCCAAAGGGTTTACCATTGTGCACTCGCTCGAATTCACATCATTGTCGTTCATCGGCTATCCAATCGGATCAATATTGTCACTATTCATTTTGGAGCGCATCCAACGCAAGTGGATCATTGTTTCAGCTGCCTTCGGCATGGCACTCTTTGGACTCATGTTTGGCTTGGCAAGTTCGTCGACCGTCATCGTCTTCTTCGGATTCTTGTATACTCTCGTCAGCAACATCTTCTCGAACTCGTACCACATCTTCCAGGCGGAGATTTTCCCAACCGCCATTCGTGCAACTGCCGCTGGCTGGGGATATAGTTTGAGTCGACTGATGAGTGGTTTGATGCCATTCCTGCTTCTGCCCATCCTACATGCTGATGGAGCCGTTGCGATGTTCAGCGTGGTTGCCGTCGCCATGGTTCTTATCATGATCGATATCGGCGTATTTGCGCCAAGGACCACGGGGATTGATCTGGAGACGGTCAACAAAACAACCGTATAATGTAGGGTTCCAAGGTATGGCTCCGAGATAGGGTCCCAAAGTTTGGGTTGCCCATTCTGAAATATAACAATCGTGATTGAAAAAAAGAAAAAACGTACAATTGGCCAAACTGCCCAATTGTACGTTTTTATTTATAATTATTCGTTATTATTTGTTGTTCATAAAAAGCTGTTTACTATCCACACAGTCGAATCTCTCGGCTTGCCATTTGCGTAGTGCAATTCTTGTAGAATTAGTAGAGAATATCATCGCAGATCTAGATAATTCTATTTATTCTTCCATTACCCTGTTTTCATAGTAATTCTCGGCAGAAGTCACCGCATAAAATGGCTACTTGTTTTAAAATGTCGATAGAGACACTATAATCTTTCGTTTCAAGTCCATGATCAGCTTCTGGCACAACAGTTAATTTCACATGGGAAAAACCAGCCACTTGAGTGATGTCTGATGTTTCAAAAGCACTGTCACGATCACCCACAATAACAAGCGCATTTTTTGAATCGCGAATGGCCGGAATGATTGCCTTTAAGGGTGTTAGAAATATGTGATTAGGTACAGAGAAGGATAGCTTCTGAAGAACTTTTGTTTGTACAATGGTACCGATACTCTTGCCGATGAAGACCACATTTGAATACTGATTGTTCACTAAATTATTTAAGGTCGCTGCAGTTTCTTCAACCAATGAGTCAAGTTCGTCAATCATTAATTCTACTCGATTAGCCTGATATCCATATTCCACTTCAAGAACATCACAACCAGCGTCGAAAGCGGCTTTTGCCGAGTACCACATTACTGGAGCGTCTAATGTATACCCTTTACCAGGGAATAAAACTGCAAGATGAGAAGAACCAGTAGGATGTTTTAAATAGTGGTATTTGGCTGGAATAATTCCCCAACGAGTAGGCACTTCGATCATCGACAATACAGTCACCATCCGATATTATTTTTTATAAAATTTTAACATATCACGAATCAGAATCATCCGTCAGTAAGTCGACAGGCATACTAAATTCATCTTCTAATTCATAGTTCATTTCTATAATACCGTTTGTGAGCCTACCCTATTAGCCTACCATAGAATACACGCTTCCAACCCTCATATTTAAGGTTATCAATATTATTGCGATAAGTTGCCCCATAGTCCAACAAGAGCAACGGAACAGCGCGTTGCATGTTCATACACGCACTGTCAATACCGCTGTGGCTTGTATTCTCAGGCTCAATCCATCTCCATAGAAAGTAGTTAATTCCCCGCATTAATCACAACTTGTGCTGAAGTACTACCTTTGTGGTCAGAATCCTTCTTAATCGCTGTTCCGATTGCCATCACTTCCATGATATCGCCGTGATGAGTAATTTCCAGTTTTACCCCCACAATTCCATCTGCTCCAATACGCGCTGCTTCCTTACGCATCCGAGTTAGAGCTAGTTCTCTCGCATCATACATCAGTTGCGTATATTCCTTTAATTCACCTCGAACAAGCCCCCGAAATGCAGTGGCAAGCCCTCCTGTAATACCCATGGAAAATACACTATTCCCCAAAACCAACCCTACAGGTACATATCCCTTATCGACAACAAGCCAAAATTCCTGGCCTGATAAATCAGATGTGAAAGGTCCTTGACCATCAAAACTCATGATTTCTTTCTCAACGTCTTTCATATCCGTGATTCGTACATTGTTTGAAAACGCCATACCAGCACCTCCAATATCATTTTACATCTCAACCCCACATAATGACTGTAGTATATCACGCCTTAGCATATGTACTTTTCCTTTGAAAAATAGCACCCTTTAGGGTGCTATTTTTCTCTACCCAGCACTGATCTAATGACTTACGAGCGGCTGACGAGTAAACGCATTTGCGACTTCTGACATAACCGCCAAATCAACATTGCCCCCACTCACGATCACTCCGATCTTTTTCCCAAAGAACGGAGTTTTCCCAGCCAATAATGCAGCAAGCGCCGTAGCCCCAGCACCTTCAACCAACATCTTAGCACGCTCTAGAAGCAGACACATCGTACGTTCAATTTCCTCTTCACTCACAGTGACAAACGCATCTACTGCATTGCGTATGATCTCAAAAGGTAGTTGCCCCATCACCTTTACATTTAACCCATCGGCACGAGAACATGGATTTTGAATCATTTGTTTCTCACCTGATGCCCACGACAAAAATCCAGAATTCGATCGTTCCGGTTGAACTCCAATAATACTTATTTTTGGATTTCTCTGCTTAGCAGCTACCGCAATCCCGCTGATCAACCCACCACCACCTACAGGAACGATCAGTGTATCCAATTCAGAATTCTGGTCCAACATCTCAAGCGCAATCGTGCCTTGTCCAGCGATCACATGTGCATCATCGAAAGCATGCAAAAAGGGTACCTCTCGTTCATTGGCATAGGTGATTGCCGCTGCAAACGCCTCGTCGTAGTTCCTCCCTATTTTCACTACAGTCGCTCCGTATCCTGAAGTGGCCTGTACTTTTGCGTCAGGAGCTTGTTCAGGCATAAATACCGTACAAACGGTACCAAATGTTCTTGCTGCTTCCGCGACTCCTTGTGCATGGTTGCCTGCAGATGCGGTGACAACTTCGTCAACCTTCCCCTGTTTAGCTATGTGAGCAACCTTATTAAAAGCCCCGCGAATCTTGAACGCGCCTGTCCGCTGTAGATTCTCAAGTTTCAGGAACACTGATCGATCAGTCATCTCGCTAAATGTACGCGAATGAACAAGCGGAGTTTCATGAACAACTCCATGCAACGTTTGCCTTGCTTCGAAGACTAACCTCGACAAATCTCCGAAATCCCCAGGTCAACCACCTCATTTAGGAATCACATCACTTAATTTGAATTTACAAAATAAACATAACAAACTTTACCGCTAGATTCAAGCGCATCATTTTTCATCAACTCATCATCAAAATCCTGTAGGCCAATTGGCGAGGATCCGTTGTCCCTTGCCACCGTCTTTGTGACAAGCTAATTCAAACACTTGACATAAAAATTTTCTCGTATCGCGCGGATCAATGACGTCGTCAATCAAATGCTTAGCAGCAGCTTGATAAGGTGAACTATCAAACTCCCATTGTGCCATCAAGCGTTCACGTTCGGATCTTGGATCCTCTGCGCACGCAAGTTGTCTTCCATAGACAACATTGACCCCCGCTTCAGATCCCGTGAATGAAATTTCTGCTGTTGGCCACGCGACCACAAAATCGGATCCCATCTTTGGTCCACCCATATTGCTATATGCTGCACCGATACTTTTCCGGATAATCACCGACACTTTTGGAACAGTCGACCACGCTAATGCTTGATTCCAAACCATAATCTTCGTCGCCATCTTCTCCGCTTCAGCCTGTTTACCCACGCGAAATCCCGGAACATCGTGCAAAAATAAAAGCGGAATATGATACGAATCACAAAAACAAATAAACTCTGTCGCTTTATCACATTCTTCGGGCCCATATGCACCTGCTCGCACGAACGGTTGACTAGCAACTATACCGATAACACGTCCATCTACACGCGCAAGTCCGGTTAAAAGTGCCTCGCCAAAATTCACCTTCAATTCAAAAAAGCTATTCACATCCACAATCGTCTCAATTACGCGGCGCATATCATAAGCGCGTGTCTTGCGCGTTGGCACAAGTGTAAGCAACTCATCTACATTGCGGTCAATCGGATCTGTGCTTTGAATTCGCGGAGGTATTTCATCGGCATGCGAAGGTAAATAGGAAAAAATCCGGCGCAACATCTCGATTGCCTGTGCCTCGTCATGAGCGACACGGTGCACTTGTCCCGTTAATCGCTCGTGAACCTGGACACCGCCCAGCTCTTCTGGCGACACTTGTTCCCCTGTCGCCATCGAAAGCATACGCGGACCTGCAACCGCCATGCATGTTCCTTCCACTTGTACAACGAAATCAGATTGCATCGCGTACCAAGTAGGACCGCCAAAGCTATCCCCCATTATGCTCGAAAGCAGTGGCACGCGTCTACTATGGCGCAGCAAAAAGAGCGGCATCATGTGTTCACTGATTCCATCTGATCCCATTCCATCAGGCATGCGCAATCCGCCACCCTCTCCCAAATGGAAAATCGGCAATCCGCGCTTTACGGCAAACTCATGTAATGCTTCACCTTTACGAATATATACGGTCCCTTCCGTTCCAGCGAGCACTGATCGATCTGGTGCCATCACCACAACAGGTCGTCCCTGCACTCTCGCTACACCCGCAATCAACCCATCGCAAGGGGTTCGTTCTTTCATTTCCATTCGATCCGAGTGATTAAGCATACCGAATTCTACGAATGACCCTTCATCAACAAGTTGGTCAATGCGCATACGAGCAGACCGAAGTGCGTCGGTAGCGCCAAGCGATCGCACCTTTTGTTTGCGGCATTCCAAGTCCTTGATCAACTCCTGCAAAGAATACACCCCTTTTCGCTCCACGCGTATAGACCTACCCTCTCATATTTTGAGGGCGATAGTTCGGCTATCAGCGTTCCTCATTCACGAGTAATCGACGCAGTACTTTCCCAGCAGACGACATCGGAAGTTGCTGACGAAACTCCACCATTTTAGGTACCTTGTAGGAAGCCATATGATCTGTCGCCCATTCGATGATCACATACTCATTGATCCGATTACGCATCTCTTCCTGCAGTACAACGAATGCCTTTACCACTTGCCCACGCGTTTCGTCTGGCACACCAATAACAGCCACTTGCGCGACTCCTGGATGGTGCATTAAGAGCGCCTCAACATCTTCTGGAAACACACTAAACCCGGATACTTTAATCATTTCCTTGATACGGCCAATAAACGTGAGATATCCGTCTTCATCTACCCTCCCTAGATCCCCCGTATAGACCCAACCTCCGCGCAGAGTGCGCGCCGTCGCTGTATCATTACGCCAGTATCCTTGAAATACACCGGGATTGCGCACAACAATTTCCCCTTCAGTTCCATGCGGCGCCTCTACACCTGTGTGTAAATCAACAATACGAATCTCCGTTGCATCAAGTGCTCTCCCATGAGTTCCCCATTTCACCGCATCACGCGGCATGTAGGTATCCGCCGTATGCGTCTCACTCAATCCATACGCCGCCTCGTAGACCGGACACCCAGATGTATACTCATGCCACTTTGCCGCGATCTCTTCTGTCAATTGTACGCCAAAACTCGTACACACATTTGTTCTAAGCGTCGACCAATCATATGTTTCTGAAAAAGGTGTTTGCATGATCGTGATGTTCATCGGCGTCGTACTATACCACCATGTACAGCCCACACGTGATACTGCCTCAGCTACGCTTACTGGATCAAAACGATACAATAGAACAACTGAGCATCCTGTGTAAATCGGAATCGTCAATCCCATGAGCATCCCTGCAATATGGCACAATGGCATAACCGCGAGAATTCGATCGTAAGGATTTACTCCATTTGCCTTTGCCGCTGCAGCCGTTTTAAAGAGAGTATTCCCATAACTTAGCATTGCGCCTTTAGGAAGTCCTGTAGAACCCGATGTGTACACAAGCAAGGATACATCCTCAAGCGTGACAGTTGGGAAGATCACTTGCTTGACTTCTTGATCAGTCACTTGTGCAATTGCGGCAAAAAAGTCTGTCGCAAAAGGTGTTGATCTTCTTTCTTCGCATATTTCCCGTGGGCAATGAAGCGTGAGAGCAGTCGGCAACAATTCACCATAGTGCGTAGCGATCACATGCCGTAGTGAAGTCCGTTCACGCACATCTGCTACAATCGAGTAGAGGTGGTCAGACGTAATCAGCACTTCTGTTGCCATGTCGGTGAGCTGATACTCTAATTCGAGCGCTTTAAAAGAAGGACTACATGGACTCACGACCGCACCGATGGTCTGCACCGCATAGTGCGCAACCAAGTATTGTGGACAATTGTGTAAAAATAGTGCTACGCGATCACCGCGCTTCACACCGATCCGCATCAAATATACAGCAAAATGCTGCACCCAGCGTGACAACTCAACGTAGGTAATTTCCCTACCATACCACAGTACAGCAATCTGTTGCGGGCTATCTAATACATGGTCATGCAAGACCTCATGGATCGGCTTTTTCCCATGGGGATAATAGTCTACATCGCTGATAACCCCACGCTTTAATTCTCCTGAATGTAATTCCCCTGCTTCCATCGTCACCCTCCCATCTCACCCTGCTCAGTCTAGATATTCTCCAATCTTCACATGGCCTTTCAGTAGATTACGCGCAATGATCATTCGTTGAATTTCATCCGTGCCATCAAAAATGCGGAACAAACGCATCTCCCGGTACCATCGCTCAATTGGCAAATCTTTCGTGTATCCCATGCCGCCGTGAATTTGCAAGACACGGTCAACCACGTGATTTGCCATATTGGCGCCGTAGAGTTTCGATAAAGATGCTTGGTGCCGATTGTCAAGCCCCTCATCGGCCATCCACGCCGCTTTTAGCGTAATCCATTTTGTTGCATCAATCTCTACGGCAGAATCCGCAATCATCCATTGAATCGCCTGACGCTCAGCAATCGGTTTCCCAAACGTAACACGCTGCTGCGCATATTCTACAGCCATGCTAAGAAGCCTCTCAGCAGACCCAATCGCCCGCGCTGGAATCGCCCAGCGCGCCGTCCCAATCCAACGCATCGCTAGTTCAAACCCGTTCCCTGGTTCTCCCAATACATTTTCATGCGGAACCCGAACATCTTCAAATACAATCACTGCCGGATCCCATTCCCCCATCGTGTGCACACGCTCTGAGCGCCACCCCATTTCGCGATCCACCAGAAAACAGGTAATTCCCCCGTGTGAGCCGCGCTCCTTATCAGTTACTGCAAAAACCATTGCAAAATCAGCCTCATTGCCATTTGTGATAAATATTTTCTCGCCGTTAATCACCCACTCATCACCATCACGTCGTGCAGTTGTGCGAATGTTCCCTGCATCAGACCCAGCACCAGGCTCAGTTAAGGCAAAACAAGACCGTCGTGTGCCCTCAATAGTCGGTAATAGATATCTATGTTTTTGCTCTTCATTGCACGAATACAAAATATTATCTGCATAGCCGCCAAATGAAAACGGCACAAACGTCCGTCCCAATTCCATCATCGTAATCGCCGTTGCAAGCGATCCGAGATTCGCACCACCGTATTTCTCGGGAGTATTGATCCCCCAAAAGCCTAGACGTTTCGCCTTTTGTTGAAGTGCTTCTACCTGATCTTCAGCGAGACCAGAGTAACCTTCTCGTTCATTGCGAAGTACAGCTTGTTCAAGTGGAATCAGCTCATTTTTCACAAACTCGCGCACTGTACGCTGAATCATCTTCTCCTCATTGCCCAGTCGAAAATCCACGTGCACTTCCCCCTTGGTTCAAACAATCACTCGCTCTAACGACCTCGGTACTGTGCAGGCCGTTTTTCAACGAAAGCCTCCACACCTTCTTTATGATCATCTGTCGTTACCATAACTCCTTGAACTACTCTTTCATCCTGCAGGATATCGTCGAGTGTTGAGGAAAAGGAGCGATCAATCAGACGTTTCATCATGCCATAAGCACGACTTGGCCCTTTAGCCAATCGCTCCGCGAAGCACATCGCTTCTTCTCGCAATTGATCCTGTGGCACAATCCGGTTCACGATCCCCAATTCATAGGCGCGATCAGCAGAAATTGGATCGGCTAAAAAAAACAGCTCTTTTGCGACATGACGTCCGACAATTCGCGGGAGAAAGTAAGAACCTCCACCATCAGACACAAGACCAATTTGCGCAAAACTTAGCACAAATCGGCTGTCCTGTGCCGCAACAATCAAGTCACAAGCAAGTGCTAGATTAAAAGCTGCTCCAGCGGCAAAACCATGCACCACAGCGATAATAGGTTTTTCTAGTTCACGCATAGCGACAATACATTCATTTAATATTCCGATATGTTCATACACTTGTAATGCAGACGCCTCACCCATCGTTTTTACATCGCCGCCTGCACTAAACGATCTCCCCGCGCCAGACAGCATAATCACGCGAACCTCTTCGTCCATTTGCGCCTCTTTGAACATTTTTGTCAACCCTAAAACCATCTCTTGGCTAAATGCATTCAAGCGTTCAGGTCGATTCAGTATAAGTTCAAGAATTGCACCGTTTCTTTGCACGACTAGATCTTCTACTGACATGTTATATCCCCCTTGTCGACGGGTTCTCCGCGATCTGAACGGCGTACTGAACGAGACTCATCACAACTTGATCCAACTGTGCAAAACGTTCATCTTTCGTCTGACCATTTTTAAAACGAAAATAGATCTGTTGAACAATTACCGCCAGCTTAAAATAGGCAAACGTCATGTAAAAATGAATGTGATCTACGTTCCTACCACTTTTGCGCGCATAGGATTCGATAAACTCACGTCGTGTCATAAAACCAGGATGCACCGTAACAGGAGGTTTCCCAAGTCCTTTTTTTAATAACTCTGGATCGTCATTGAGGATCCAATACCCCATCGCAGCGCCAAGATCTGCCAGAGGGTCTCCTACCGTGGTCATTTCCCAATCAAATAAACCCACCATTTGTTTGAGATTCGTAGAAAACATCGCATTGTTCAATTTGTAATCATAGTGAATCATAGTCGCTTCAGATGCTTTGGGTACGTGATCGAGCATCCAACTATCGAGCCTTTCGATTCCAGGTAATTCACCCGTCTTTGCCCGTTCATATCGACCGATCCAGCCATGAACTTGCCTCTCCATGAAGCCTTCTGGTTTACTGATATGCATTAATTCAGTACGTGTAAAGTCCACTGCGTGTAGTTGCACAAGAACATCTACCATTATTTCTGAAATGTTACGACAAATCTCCGGTGTCACTTCAATCTCTGGTGGAAAATCAGTATCTAGCACAATTCCGTGTCTACGCTCCATCACAAAGAAGGGACTCCCAAGTACTGACACATCATCGGAGTAAAAATACGGTTTTGGCGCTATCGAAAAGACAGGATGCAACGTCTCTAAAATAGAAAATTCACGCTTCATATCATGAGCCTTCGGCGGCACAGGTCCAAACGGCGGACGACGCAATACCGCCTCCCAATCCCCGACACGCAAAAAATAAGTGAGGTTCGACTTCCCACTAGGGAACTGCTCTATGAGCAATTCCCCGTCCGGCAAACTGGCAATGCGTCTCCGAAGATACGCCGTTAATGTACATACATCTACCTCTTCTCCGCGACGTACGGGAATGGTATCTTTCATCAGCGAACCCCCTTTATATCGCAATACCGTGCAAGATCATGCGAATAAAAATCTCCGCCACTTTGCGATCTGGTACTTCTCCGTGTGGATCGAACCACTGATAACTCCAGTTTGTTATTCCAAGAATACCAAAGGTCACAATGTTCACATTGAGATCAGAGACGAATTCTCCACGCTGAACCCCTTCTTCTAGTACGCGTGTCAGATTGAGACGAACCTGATCCCGTTTTGCAATGATCGACTCCAAACGCTCCGCATTCAGGTGGCGGATTTCACGGAAAAACACACGTGCACTTGCCCCTTGATGCTCAATGCTATGGATCAACATGTAGACCATTTCAAACAGTCTCGCTTGGCTGTTCTTTGTCTCATCGTGCAAAATCCCATCTTGGCGTGCCAGCATGTCGTCGATATAACGAAGATGAATCTCCATCAACAGTTCTTCTTTACTACTGAAATAGTAGTAAAAAGTCCCTTTTGTCACTCCTACCGAATCACAGATATCTTGAATCGACGTTTCACTAAATCCTTTTTTCTCAAATAAATAAATGCTTTGTTTTGTCAATTTTTCCTTCAATCTCTTTTTATGCACTCCTTCAATTGTCAATATTCGTGACAAAGACCAACCAAGGGATGACTGCTTCTCTCGCTACACACCTCTCACTGCAGACCCTAGATAAACGGACAATTCTATATTTCTGCTGATGCACCGCATGCCTTCAAGTACGTGCTACCTACTAGTCTATTCTCACGATGCAAAAACTTCTCATTGCGCTGACGATCCACCATCAACAATCAACACATCGCCTGTGACATAATCAGATGCGCTTGAAGCGAGAAACACAGCGACACCTTTCAAATCATCGTTTGAACCAAAACGACGCAAAGGCGTCCCAGCAAGCAGTAAATCATGACCACGTTCAATTAGCGCATTTGACATCTTCGTCGGGAAAAATCCTGGTGCAATGGCATTTACATGAATATTGTAAGGTCCCCACTTCACAGCCAAATCCTTTGTAAATGTAATGACCGCACCTTTACTCGTGTTGTATCCGATGGCATCCATCACGCGTGCATCCACACCACCAAGACCTGCAACAGATGCGATATTAATGATCTTCCCAGATCTCTGTTCAATCATGACTTTTCCAACTGCTTGACTCATAAGAAATGTGCCCGTGACGTTCGTATCAATGACCTTTTTCCAAGCGCCTAAGGTCAACTCCGTTACAGGCGCCCCCCAAGTAGCGCCACTATTATTCACGAGAATATCAATTATGCCAAAGCGCTCTACAGTTTTTGCAACCACTGCTTGAACATCATCAGGATTCGTTATATCGCATGGCAAAGCAAGCGTCTCAACTCCTAATTCTTCTAAATGCATAGCTACCTCAGCACATACTTCAACCTTTCTCGAACACACCACGATATTCGCACCCGCTTCTGCGAAACCAGTGGCGATTTGTTCTCCGAGCCCTCGTCCTCCCCCAGTAACAATGGCTGTCCTTCCTGTTAAATCAAACAAGTCACGAATGTGCATCGCACATACCACTCCTTCGCACTATGAATATTTTTTAAGTTCAAGTCTGGCAATCTGTTCTCGGTGTACCTCATCAGGCCCATCCGCTAGTCGCAATGTTCGCGCGTTCGCCCACAGAGCAGCAAGCGGCACATCATTACTTACTCCAGCTCCACCAAATGCTTGAATGGCCCGATCAAGCACTTCCAGCGCAACGCGCGGAGCCACAGCTTTAATCATCGCGATTTCAGTCTTCGCCTCTTTGTTACCGACGGTATCCATCATATAGGCAGCCTGTAAAGTCAACAAACGAGCCTGATCAATGTCCATTCTCGATTGAGCAATCCAATCACGAACAACCCCTTGCTTAACAAGCATCTTCCCAAACGCAGACCGTTCTTGTACACGAGTGCAGAGCAACTCCAATCCACGCTCCGCCGCACCAATCAATCGCATACAGTGATGAATACGCCCTGGTCCAAGCCTCCCCTGAGCAATGGCAAATCCTTTCCCTTCACCCCAAATCATATGATCAACAGGTACTCGGACATGGTCATAGTGAATCTGAGCATGCCCGTGTGGCGCATGATCATAACCAAAAACAGGTAGCATACGTTCAATGGTGACACCTTGCCCATCCAAAGGAACTAAAATCATTGAATGTTGTGAGTACTTAGGTGCCTCAGTTGAACTCTTCCCCATAAAAATAGAAACTTTACAACGAGGGTCACCAGCACCGGACGACCACCACTTCGACCCGTTCACCACATACTCGTCTCCGTCGCGCGTAATGGTTGCTTCCATGTTGGTGGCATCGGATGATGCCACATTCTGCTCGGTCATCGAAAAACAGGAGCGGATCTCCCCCTCTAATAAAGGCACAAGCCATTTCCTCTTTTGATCCTCAGAACCATAGCGCACCAGCACTTCCATGTTGCCTGTGTCAGGAGCATTACAGTTAAAAATCTCAGGAGCAATGAGAGATCGTCCCATCACCTCACAAAGCGGTGCATATTCTAAATTAGTCAAACCCGCACCATATTCACTATCCGGTAAAAATAGGTTCCAGAGTCCAGCAGTCCTTGACTTGGCCTTTAATTCTTCTATGACAGGAGGGATTTTCGCAAAACGATTTGTACTCACACTCACTTGTTCCTCATAAACCAACTCATTTGGATACACATTTTCCAGCATAAACTCTTCGAGTTTCTTTTGTAAGCGCTTTACTTTATCCGTATAGGAAAAATTCATTCACTTCACCTCAATCCTCAAAATAGATTACACATTTCAGTAAACAATTCGCAAACAACAACCCTATGAACATACCAACCGGTTAGTATTTAATACTGACAGTATACATCCATTCATGTAACTCGTAAACTAAAAAACTTATTGGTGTTTTCGATGACAACCATAACCATCTTGTTCATAAACAAACAAAGCAGGCGACAGGAACCATTTGGCTCCTGTCGCCTGCTATGTTTGTAAATACGGCCTGGCAACGACCTACTCTCCCAGGACCCTGCGGTCCAAGTACCCTCGGCGCTGGAGGGCTTAACCGTCGTG
>JAKACV010000107.1 GCA_021821085.1 Bacillota bacterium
TTGTAGTGAAAGATGGGGAGGGAATGGACCGAAAGGTTACAACAGCAGAAATTAATCGACCTGGGCTTGCATTGGCAGGTTTTATGAAGTATTTTCCATGTGAACGCGTTCAAGTGATTGGCAGATCGGAAATGGCCTATTTGTCTTCTTTATCAAAGGAAGAAGCGCATGAGCGGTTAATGCGTGTTTTTTCCCATGTAAATTTACCTTGCGTAGTCGTTACACGGGGTCTTGAAGTGACGGATGATCTGATCGAAGTAGCGGCTGTCGCGAAAGTCCCCCTGTTACATACTATGCTATCCACACCTCGTTTTATAGCGAAGTTGACCTCGTTTTTAGATTTGCGACTCGCGCCTGAGACACTTGTCCATGGAGTTTTGGTAGATGTTTATGGTATCGGCATTTTGATGGTTGGGTCGAGTGGAATTGGTAAAAGTGAAACTGCGTTAGAACTTCTGAAGCGGGGACATCGTATGGTTGCGGATGATGCCGTGGAAATTCGCAAAATTTCTGAGGATGCACTCGTTGGCACGGCACCGCCCCTGTTACAACACCTCCTTGAAATCCGGGGCTTAGGGGTGTTGAATGCGATGACGCTGTTTGGGGCTGGGGCTATTCGTACACATAAGCGGATTGAAATGATGATCGAACTCGAAGTATGGCAAGATGATCGTTCATACGATCGATTGGGACTTGATGAAGATAAACGTAAAATTCTCGACTTTGAACTTACTTGTTTAACTGTTCCCGTCCGACCTGGTCGGAATTTGGCCATTATCATCGAAGTTGCAGCCATGAATCAGCGCTTAAAGCGGATGGGTTATCATGCGGCCAGAGAGTTATCTGAGAAACTAATGTCGAGTATGGTGGAACACGATGATTGACACTTGGGGATAAGGGTGCTAGGATACTGACATGAAATCCTTTAGTATATTAGCAGACTAAAGTACCGGATCGGAGTTTTTACGATGCACCCAACTTATCTGGAACGCCCCTCAGGCACACAAGATTTGTACCGACAACCACTGCAAAAAAAACGGTGGATTGAACAAGAAATGATCTCTGTATTTCAAAATTTTGGATATGATCTATTGGAAACACCAGTGATTGAATATGTCGAGACGTTTGTGCGCGGCCTCCATGGGAGTGAGGAAGAGCAACTTTATCGATTGTTTGATCGAAATGGCAGAACACTTGCCTTGCGTCCAGAAATGACGACACCGGTTGCTCGTGTGGTTGTAACCGAATTAACAAAGTCCAAGTACCCAATCCGTGTTGCTTATGCAGCAAAAACGTATCGTGCACAAGAAGGACGGTTGCGTGAGCCAGTTGAAGTGACGCAGGCGGGAGTGGAACTGATTGGGGACGCCAGTTCAGATGCGGATGCAGAGGTCATTGCATTGATGGCGACAGCGCTAATGCGTCTTGGAATTGACCATTTTCATTTTGCAATTGGGCATATGGGATATCTCAGAGCCATGTTGGCGCCTTTGTCGGAAATGTTACAAGCGAATCTGCGTCAAGCGCTCATTGATCGCGATTTAGTGCGCTATGAGCAGATTTTATCTCAAGAAACCGAATTAGACTCCGACTGGATGGTCCGCCTGCTCGAGTTTCCGCGAATTCGCGGTGGGGTTGAGGTGATCTCCGTAGCCCGTGAGTTGGCGCTCGATGAACGTGCAGAGCGTGCTTGCGATGAATGGGAAGAGTTGTTTGCGGCACTCGGTGCACATGGAGTAGCGAGTTTCGCGCATGTGGATCTTGGCCTTTATTTGGATCATGACTATTACACGGGGATTGTGATTGAGGGCTATGCGGAGGCACTTGGAGTCCCCATCTGTTCTGGTGGTCGCTACGATGGGTTGTTGGAGCGATTTGGTCATGCTGCACCCGCGACAGGATGTGTTGCACACGTGGAACGCTTGTTGCAGGCGACGTCACAAGTAGAAGAGGAAGCATTGCGAATTCACTTGTGCTATTTGGTTGAACAACGTAATCATGCCTTTGCCTTCGCTGGTTATTTGCGATCACGTGGTTATTCGGTCGCAACCTCTCGAATGTTAGAGGAAGATACGCAGTGGGAATCGAATTCGACAGACTCGTCGAGAGATTGCGGAGGTCAATTTGATCAGATGGGTGAATTGCAATCCAAGGATTTGCTTTTATTGAAAATATGGAACTATTATCGTATGAATGTTCGTTTGCCTGGCGATAGGAGGAAGCTATGATGTTGACGATCGCATTGGCAAAAGGAAGAATTCTTATCGATACAGCAGTAAAACTGCGTGCGGGTGGCTTACAATTGCCAACTGATCTCGAAGATACGCGCCGACTTGTGATTGCGGATGAACACTTGGACATTCGTTATTTATTGGCAAAGCCAGTGGATGTACCCACGTATGTTGAGCATGGAGTCGCTGATTTGGGGATTGTGGGGAAGGATATCCTATATGAAAAATCGGCTGATGTGCATGAGCTTCTTGATCTCGGTTTCGGTGCATGTCGACTTGTTGTGGCTGGATCAGCAGGTACAGATCTTGCACAAGTGACTCGGGTGGCTACGAAATACCCAAGGTATGCTACGGAGTACTTTCGCCAACTCGGAAGGCAAATTGAGGTCATTTCCCTGCAAGGGAGTGTCGAGTTGGCTCCGCTCATCGGACTTGCAGATTGTATTGTAGATCTTGTGGAGACAGGTCGAACTCTTAAAGAGAATGGTCTCGTGGTACTCTCGCAAGTTGCGGAGGTCT
>JAKACV010000064.1 GCA_021821085.1 Bacillota bacterium
GCTTCGGCTTGTGCTGGACATGCGTGCTCATGTCCCACCTATCGTACACTCCGCGCGCATGTCCAGACTTCACCAAACCCCTGCTTGCATCTTACCTCACCCCTTTTTGAACAGGCTCTTATAGTCCTAATCTCTTTAATTTTAAATAGAGCGTAGAACGATGAATACCGAGCAAACGTGCCGCAGCAACTTTGTTACCTTCCGCTTGCCTTAAAGCTCCCAGAATAATTTCTCGCTCACTATCCAATCGTCGATCTTTCAGCGGACCCCCGATTGAGTCATTCGTTCCCGAATGACTCGTATGCAATGTAGTTAGCATCCGCTTACGAATAAATTCCGGAAGGTCCTGCAGTTCAATTAAATTTCCTTCCACAATTTCCAATAGCACCTCAATGACGTTAACTAATTCGCGGATATTACCAGGCCACGAGTAATCGTAGAATAATTGCATGGTACGATCATGTAATCGCTTAGGTTTCACACGCAAACGAGTAGATAATTGATCCATATAATAGTGCACCAAAGTTGGAATATCCGTTTTACGATAACGAAGTGGCGGAATCTGCACATGCATGACACTTAAACGAAAGTAAAGATCTTCGCGAAAATCACCTTTTGCCACCATATCTGCTATATTGCGATGAGTAGCTGCAATGACACGTAAATTGACGGGACGTTTTTCAATTCCGCCAACACGCACAACAGACCGATCTTCCAGTACACGCAGTAATTTTGCCTGCATGGCAAGAGGCATATCCCCTAGTTCATCAAGAAAGAGTGTACCCATATGCGCCGCTTCAAATTTCCCTATTTTACCGCCGCGTTTCGCACCTGTAAATGCGCCTTCTTCATATCCGAATAATTCAGATTCCAATAAATGTTCAGGAATGGCGGCGCAATTGATGTCGACAAAAGGGCCTTTCGAAAATGGACTTTCCTTGTGAATTGCACATGCAAATAGTTCTTTACCTGTACCGCTTTCTCCTGTAATTAAAACAGTCATCCCTGTTCGTGCAACTCGCATGGCTAATTTTTTTAATTCTGTCATTTCGGTGCTATGTCCAATCACAGCATCAAAGGAATTTTCTTCTAAAATTGATTGAGTTGCAGAAGAGTGATTCTTTTGTCTCGAACCGATCGTTAATTGATGGATGCGATCCATCATTTGATATTGTTCATTGACTCCTTGAAAAATCACTAAGCCGACTGCCCCAACAATGTATTCACCATGAAATATTGGAAGACGATGGACCAACATCTCGTGGCCATGGATAATTTGAATTTGCCCCCTCTCCTCAATTCCCTTATCTAAAATTTTGTGCAACCGTGTATTTTGAATAACATCCGTAACGTGTTGATTTAAAGCATCCTCTCTTTCAATTCCAAGAAAGTGTGCATAGGCATGGTTTAACTCAATGATCATTCCTTTCGCATCCACGACCACAATTCCTTCATATACAATTTCAAGGATGGTACTTAGAATATGTTCAAAAGGTTTATCCATGGTGAAACACACCTTTACCATATGCGATTCCAAATAAAATAACGATTCCTCCAATGATTTGACTTACATATAACGCCTCATGGATGACGAGCGCCGCAAAAATGACTGCGATAAGCGGAATGAGGTACATGTATACCATCACTTTACTTGCACCTACTTTACCAACTCCGACATACCAGATGACCAATCCGTACGCAGTAACGAAAATACTCGAAAAGAGCAGTGAGATCCACGTGGATGAAGTCAAATGCAAGAGTAGCGCGACATCGATTCCTCCAGATAAGAACATTAAAGGTATCATACCTAGAACGGCAGACCACGCAGTGATTCGAAGCGCAGAGTACTTTGTCAGTAAGGGAGCCGTTACAACAGGATAGAGACCCCAAAAGAGCGAAGCGATTAGGCCGATCACATCACCCATAAATCGATGATGTTCAGATCCTACCGACGCATGATGACTGAAGAGCAACACGATAGCTGCACCCAAAAATGCAATAATAGACCCGATTTGAACGCGCCACGTCATCTTCTCAAGTTTGAATAAAACAGCAAATAGACTAGTAAATAACGGAGACATTGCAATTAATAAGGACGTATTGGCTGCAGAACCATATTTGACTGCAGTCATAAAAAGCGACTGATAAATCGTCACACCAATTAAACTTACGGCAACGAGACGTCCCACATCGCGCCATTTAATACGCAAACTTCGCTCCATCAAATATGCGATGAGCAACAGAATCGGAGCCGCAATTCCAAAACGAATCGCATTAAACATCACTGGTTGCAATTGAACAACGCCAAATTTTCCCATCGTGTAATTCATTCCCCAAATAATTGCAACAGTAAGTAATAAAAATTCAGTCAACCAATATGATCTCTTCGATATGTCCACACTTTCACCACCTAGTAAAAATTCTATCATGTCAGAGCTTAATTTGCTCAGATTCCCATGTATAATGGATGCTAATTTATATGAATTAAAGGAGAGTGGATGTTCATGTTTCATAACGATTTATTAAAAGATAAGGTGATTGTGATTACGGGAGGTGGAACGGGGTTAGGGCGCGCCATTGGGGAGAGATATCTTCAGTTAGGAGCGAAACTAGCTATTGCCAGTCGACGTATAGAAGTACTGCAAGAAGCCGCGCAGGAAATGACAAAAGACGGTGGAGAAGTATTTTATAAGAGCTGTGATGTGAGGGATCCGAGCGAGGTTGTAAAGTTGTTTGACGCTATTTTTGCACATTATGGAAAAATCGACGTGTTAGTGAATAATGCAGCAGGAAATTTCATTAGTCCAACTGAACGTTTATCCTCACGAGCTGTGGATTCCATACTAAACATTGTGTTACATGGAACATTCTATTGTACGCTTGAACTAGGAAAGCGTTGGATTCAGGAAAACCAAAGTGGCACCATGCTAAATATCGTAACCACGTATGCAGCTTCTGGGGCTGGCTCAGGATACGTTGTTCCATCTGCTGCGGCAAAGGCTGGAGTTTTGTCGCTAACGCGATCACTTGCGGTCGAATGGGCCAAATACGGAATACGTCAAGTCGCGATCGCTCCTGGCATGTTTCCGACAGAAGGTGCTTGGTCGCGTTTAGTCCCCTCCGCAGACATCGGAGACCGTCTATTGCAACGCGTACCGCTGCAGCGCACAGGAAATAAAAGTGAACTGGCGAATTTGGCAGCGTTTTTAGTCTCAGATGAAGCCGCTTACATCAATGGCGAAGTAGTAACAATTGATGGTGGGGAATGGCTACAAGGAGCAGGAGAGTTTAATGAACTGATCGATTTGAGCGCTGAAGATTGGGATCACCTGAGCGCGATCATGCGTCAAAAATAGAAGATAATTCAGCGTATATCCCCGTTGGCGAAGGGTACCATAAGGACTGCACGACACCATGCAACGGAAGGACGTATGCCAAATGAATTCACAGCGATTGGCTCCGCATGAAACACTTGAGTTGCACGAATTACTCGCTTCAACGACAACCGCCTACACTACGTGTAACGTACTGTTGCCTCGTGTCGCCGATCATGAATTAGGCGGAATTTTAATCCAGCAGAGACAATCATGCGAAAAGCACATGGTAGATTTACAAAATGCTCTCACGCGTAGCGCATTTAACTAAACGGAGGTATCGCGATGACCACTATGATGATGGACCCGACCACATTAATCACAGATCAATTTGTTGCAACTGAGCTATTAAGTACCTTGAAGGCTTCGATCAAAAACCTAGCAACTGCTCTCACAGAAGTCGCAACCACCGATATCAGGAACATGTTAATGCAACACTTCAACGATGCAGTGTTCGCTCACGGGAAATTGACAGATCTCATGATACAACGTGGTTGGTATCAAGCATATCATCCAGGTGCGCAAGTGCAAGTGGATATCAAAAATGCGAGCATGGTTTTACATGCAGTACAACACTAAACTTTGAACTCCAAAAAAGACCATTTCCCATGGTCTTTTTTGGTTTGCTTATATGCCTTTATTCCACTTCGTCAACAAGCCAATCTGTACATTTCAACAGCCGTTCAATTGCCGCAGGGTCATACCCATGAACAAACTTTGTCCCAATACGCAAAAGAGGGGCGGTAAACGATCCCGTATAATGCAGCATCTCATCAATCGAACCAGGATCAGAAAATACATTTACCTCTTTAAATGAAATATTGCGTTGTGAAAGAAACTCTTTCACCATTCGACATTTTCCTCACTGTGTGGTGGTATAAACAACGATGTTATCACGCAAAAGTCTATCCCCCCTACTTTTTGCCACATCTCTTGTAAATATATAATTGGCAAGTTAGAATAACGCATAATACAAAGTGTTGCAAATCTATGATTTCAGAATATGAAGGGAGGACCTGGTTGTAAACGATTACTCATAAAATACAAGGTTTTTTAGAAGGAGGAATTTTTGCGCGTGCAGAATGACAACCATCATTTAAAACGTCACTTGTCCATGTTTGACCTCACCCTCATTGGGATTGGAGCCGCGATCGGGTCAGGATGGTTATTTGGAGTACAGTACGCTGCTGTCGATGCTGGACCCGGTGCAATCGTTAGTTGGATCATCGGTGCCGTCTCCCTGATCTTCATTGCCCTGGTCTATGCTGAACTTTCATCAATGTTGCCTGAAGCAGGCGGGGTAGTACGATATCCAGACTATTCGCACGGATCACTTGTCGGTTTTCTCATGTCTGTCGCAACATTGATTGCCTATTCCACAATTCCCCCCATTGAAGCAGAAGCAGCTGTACAATACCTAGGACTTCCTGGACTATTTAATTCACACACCGGTTTTCCAACATTTATCGGCTGGGTGATTGAAGCACTCCTCGTTGTATGCTTTTTCCTCGTGAACTACTACGGAGTAAAACTTTTAGCACGTATCAACAACTTCATCACAGTGATTAAAATTATTATTCCCGCAATCACTATCGTTACTCTGTTCTTCAGTATTCACGTGTCGAATTTTACTGCTCAAGGCTTTGCCCCTTATGGATTTCATGGCATTCTAACAGCGGTTGCGACTTCAGGTATTGTTTTTTCGATGTTGGGTTTTCGGCAAGCTGTAGACTTGTCTGCAGAGGCTCGCAATCCCGGACGTGATGTGCCACGCGCGATCATACTCGAATTATTGATTGTAGCGGTCATCTATATTTTAGTGCAGGTCATTTTTATCGGAGCTATTCCCCCACATTATTTAACAAAAGGCTGGGCCAGTCTCTCATTTCAAGGTCCACTTGTGGATGTCGCCATGATTCTCGGATTGACATGGCTCGCATGGTTCATGCGTCTTAGCGCAGTGATTTCACCACTCGGCTCTGGGTGGGTTTATTTTGCTTCGACAGCACGTGTCGTGTTGGGATTCTCCAACAACGGATATTTTTGGCGCATTTTTGGAAAGGTAGATCCAAACACTGGAGTGCCAAGAGCTGCGATGTGGTTGAGTCTCATTTTAGGAATTATTTGGACGGGACCGTTTCCGCTTTGGAGTAAATTAGTTGGTTTTGCATCGAGTGCTTCGGTTTTAACGTATATCATGGGTCCTGTATCTGCGATGGTCTTTCGCCGTCTCGCTCCAGATGCCGTTCGACCCGTGCGGTTACGCGGATTGTCAGTTATCTCGCTGATCGCATTTATCGTAGGCAGTAATATTGTGTATTGGTCTGGATGGAGTAACGTTGAGCCGTTGATGATTCTTGAGTTTATTGCGCTGGTGATCTACTTTGGATTTCTCACTCGTTCACAACATTTGCGTGATCAATTTGCGGATCACGTCAAAGCGTCGATCTGGTTGCTCTCATTTATGGTCTTTATGCTGCTCATTTCCTATTTAGGTAGCTTTGGCGGCATCAACGCATTACCCTATCCGTACGATATTCTTGTTGTACTCATTGGCTCAATCGTCTTTTTCTACTGGGGTTCTGCAAGTGGTTTATCCACGCTATCACTCCAAACAGCACTAAAAGAAAGAACGACCATGCACAAAGAACAGGCATGACATACGAATCTACCCGCCACCACATCGGGGGCTTTCAGTCTTCAACTAGATTCGTCAGATTGTATACGTCAAGATAGTGATATAAAGTCGCACGAGAAATTCCAAGCTCGCGAGCCGCAGCCGCTTTGTTGCCATAAGTATGCAACAAAGCGGCTTTTAGCATTTCAGCCGTCACCCATTTTCTTTTACGTGACGTTATAGAAAAGGATACACTTGTTCCTTCGTGATCAGTCTCTGGTCGCTCTTGCGTCACTGGTTTCAGTTGATCCGGTTTCTTCTCTTGCACGATATGAGAATGAGTTGATAGGATAGATACTATGCCCTCGTTGTTTGTTACTTGTAAGCTTTGCAGTTCCATTGGAAGATGCTGCACGTGTATTCGATCATCTTCCGCCAAAATCACAAGCCGTTCAACAACGTTTTTGAGTTGTCGAACATTTCCAGGCCATGAATAGCGAACGAGTGCTAAAATCACATCTGCGTCAAATTGGGGGATGACCCGGTTATATTGGATTGCAAATTGATGTGCGAATCGCTGCACAAGTAATGGGATATCCTCTAGGTGATCACGTAACGGTGGCAATTCAAGTGCAACGACATTTAATCGATAGTACAAATCCGCCCGGAACGTTCCATGTAACACCTCTTCTTGTAAATTCCGGTTTGTCGCGGAAATGATGCGAACATCAAGCTCAATGCCTCGTTCACTTCCAATCCTATACAGCACTCGATCCTCCAGTACCCGCAATAACTTCACTTGCAAATCCAACGGAAGTTCCCCAATTTCATCCAAAAAAACAGTTCCGTTTTGGGCAAGTTCTAACTTTCCCGTCTTGCCTTTGCGATCTGCACCTGTGAATGTTCCCGGTTGATAACCGAACAATTCACTTTCAAACAAACCATGCGGTATGGCTCCACAATTGACGGCAATAAATGGACCTGTGGCCTGTAAACTCGCGCGATGAATAGCGTGTGCAAATAATTCCTTCCCCACTCCTGACTCTCCATACAAAAAAACAGTAGCTTCCGACTTCGCAACCCGACGCGCAACATAAATGGCCTTGGCAATCGCCTTCCCATTGCCAAGGATCATTTCAAACGGATCTGGATCACTGTTTTGCCGTTGAACCGTCTCTTCAAGAGTTGCTAATTGACGATTCGTATTCATGAGCACGTCCCCAAGCCGCACTAAACTTGTCACATCCTGTTCTGTTGCTATGGCACCAACGATTGTACCTCGAACGCGAATTGGCAAAGCGTTAATTAAAACATGAACATGAGGGCGAGGTTCGTGATAAAGTTGATGCACGCTTACCCCTTCCTTCAATACTCGATCTAAAATGAGTGATTTCCAGGAAAACTCTACAATCGGCTTTCCCACAATGTCTTGCGCTCGTATATCATATAAGCGTTCTGCCGCTGCACTCCAATGACGCACAACACCAAACGCATCAACGATCGTCACTGCTTCTTGCAAAGTATCCAACAATGTTGACACAGTCGCATTATTGACATCTGCAAAGGTTTCGCGATCGGAGGAATCTGGCAGAATTTCCCGAAGAATATTTTGAATATCCCCACGTAATAGAGAATCATCCTTCATCATCACGCATTCATCCTTTATGACAAAATGAAATTATACACAGTTGTTCAATTTAACTATACATTAATTTGACACCCCTGTACACATCTATACACCTATGTTAAGATAATTTACAAACAAATCCCAAAATGATGCGCTGCATCTAGTTACTCGTTGATTTAAAACCAAATTCTCCGTGGCATGTTTTTTGCTTATGTACCATGTAAGAGCGATTATCAATGGCGCCCTTACCAGTATATGAAAGGAGATTCGTACCCGATGGAACAAGTCATGCGTAACGCTCTTCTCTACATGGCAAAGAACCGTCAAGCAAATGACTTAGCACGTCGCTATGGCTTGCGGTTTGGGGCGCAACGTTTTGTCGCAGGACAAACACTGACCGACGCGATCAAAATCGTACAGACCTTAAACACGCAAAATTTGCTTGTCACATTGGACCACCTCGGTGAGTCTGTTTTTACGGAGGACGAAGCGATTCTTTCTGCAGAGAGTTGCGTTCAGGCACTGACGGCAATCGCCGAACAGGGAGTCAAATCACATTTGTCGATTAAACTCACGCAACTTGGTATGGATTTGTCTCGGGAACTATGTGTAAAAAACGTTACGCGCATTCTCGATGAGGCAAAAAAACATGGGAATTTTGTTCGTATCGATATGGAGAATTATGCTCATAATGAGATGACGATCGCCCTGTTTCACGAATTACATGCAGTCTATGGAAATACAATTGGATTAGTGATTCAATCGTATCTGTATAAAAGTAAGGCTGATATCGAGCAACTGGGTTCCCAAAACGTCAATTTGCGCATCGTTAAAGGAGCGTATAAAGAAGACGCTACAGTAGCATTCCCCGATAAAGTTGACGTAGATAAAAATTATCTTACCTTAGTTCAACGCCATTTATCTAGCGGGCATTATACCGCTATTGCAACACATGACGAAGCCATTATTGCAAAAATGAAGCAATTTGTGACTGAAAAAGAGATCAATAGAAATAATTTTGAGTTTCAAATGCTGTATGGCATTCGAACGCAATTGCAGCAACACCTCGTGGATGAAGGATACAAGGTGCGAGTTTATGTTCCATATGGCGATGACTGGTATGCGTATTTTATGCGCCGTCTCGCGGAGCGCCCAGCGAATGTGGCGTTTGTCGTAAAATCAATGGTTCACGCATAACGAGGAGGATGTACGATGACATTAACCCCATTTAAAAACGAACCCTTTGTCGATTTTAGTTCCCCTGAAAATGACAAGGCAATGCGGCAAGCTCTTGAGAAGGTAAAGAGTGAACTTGGCAAATCGTATCCATTAATTATTAATGGTGAGCCTGTATTTACAAATGAGACAGCTCCTTCCTACAATCCGGCAAATAAAGATCAGTTGATTGGGACTGTTAGTCAAGCCGATCGCATCCTAGTCGATCAAGCAATGGAAGCTGCAACAGAGGCTTTTCAAACATGGCGTTATACTTCTCCTGAAGTACGTAGTAGCTATTTGCTAAAGGCTGCTGCTGCGATTCGCCGCAGAAAGTTTGAATTTAGTGCTTGGATGGTTCTTGAAACCGGGAAAAGTTGGCCCGAAGCCGACGCAGATGTAGCAGAAGCGATCGATTTTATGGAGTACTATGCACGGGAAATGTTGCGTTTAGCTGTACCAGTACCACTTGTGCCTTACGCTGGTGAATTCAATCGCCAGGTATACATTCCACTGGGGGTTGGTGTGGTCATTCCACCCTGGAACTTCCCTCTTGCGATTATGTCCGGGATGACAACGTCTGCGATTGTTACGGGGAATACAGTTCTCCTAAAACCGTCGCCAAACGCACCTATCATTGCCGCTAAATTTGCAGAACTCATGATGGAACTCGGATTGCCAAAAGGCATTATCAACTATATTCCTGGGCATCCTGAGGAAATGGGCGATTACATGACGGGGCACCCACAGACGCGTTTCATCTCCTTTACTGGTTCGCGCGAGGTTGGGTTGCATATTGTGGAACACGCAAACAAGCGGATTCCAGGTCAGAAGTGGATTAAGCGCGTCGTTGCCGAAATGGGTGGAAAAGACGGCATTGTCGTTGACTGCGATGCAGACCTTGATGCTGCTGCCACCGCGATTGTGCAGTCGTCGTTTGGATTCCAAGGGCAAAAATGTTCTGCTGCTAGCCGAGCCATTGTTCACAAAGATGTCTACGATGAAGTGGTACAAAAAGTGGTGTCATTAACCAATGTGCTGAAGATGGGAAATCCAGAAGACAATGCGTATGTTGGCCCTGTCATTGACGAAAAATCATTTGCAAAAGTACAACGTTATATTGAGATCGGGAAGTCTGAAGCCACACTTGCTGCAGGTGGTGAAGCAGGTCCTGCGCATGGTTTCTTTGTACAACCCACCGTGTTTATCGATGCAAAGCCTGACAACAGACTCATGCAAGAGGAAATATTTGGACCAGTGCTTGGTATCATGAAGGCAGAGAGCTTCGAAGAAGCGATCGAACTGTTTAACTCGACAGACTACGGACTAACCGGTTCTGTATATAGTCAAAACGAAGAGCATCTTGCGTATGCGAGTGAACGAATGTTCTGCGGAAATCTCTATTTTAACCGTAAATGCACTGGAGCGTTCGTGGGTGTCCATCCGTTTGGCGGATTCAATATGTCTGGAACGGATTCAAAGACGGGTGGACCGGATTATCTCCAACTGTTTATGCAGGCAAAAGTAGTATCCGAGAAACTTTAATTGAAATAAGACGACACGCTTCAACTAAGTGGGCGAGATTACTCGCTCACTTTCTCTTTTAGAGGTTGTTCAAAAAGGGTCGAGAACTCTGCGGCGCAGGGCTTCGGCTTGTGCTGGACATGCGTGCTCATGTACCACCTATCGTACACTCCGCGCGCATGTCCAGACTTCACCAAACCCCTGCTTGCATCTTACCTCACCCCTTTTTGAACAGGCTCTTTTATATTAAATGTTATGATGCAAACTGCGGTATAATAAAATAAGATCTATAATTTGGATTGGGGATAAGAAGATGAATATTCTTATTGGATATGACGGCACAACATCAGCCGACCAAGCCGTTGAGTATGTATGGCGTACATTCTCTGCAAACGGTCAATTACGCGTCCATATCTTATATGTTGAATCTATTCCCTACGTCAACGGTGAATTTGGTGTCCTTCCGGTTCCTTACGATGTAACAAGAAATAACGACTTGCTCAAAAAAGCAGAGAAACTGTGCAAAGAACATGGCATCACACCTTCTTTGCAGAACGTAGTAGGAATTCCAGCCGAAGTCATTGTAGACGTAGCAAATAAGCGAAAGGTAGAACTCATCGTACTTGGCGCACACAATAAAGGGGTGCTTGAACGACTATTATTAGGAAGCGTCAGTGAAGCGGTCGCACGTCGTGCCGAATGCTCTGTGCTGATTGTAAGATGATGTTACAGCGAATTCTCCATGTTTCATCCCAAAAGACCACCTGATTCATCAAGTGGTCTCGCGTGTGTTCTGCTTGATTACAGATTGTGTACAAAATAGTTCCAAATACGTCGAATTACATACGGATCACGCGCTAAACCATGACCACGGTTCGGTAGGATTAATAGATCAAAGTCCTTATCCGCTTCAATGAATGCGTCCACCATTCGCATCGTATGATGCATGTGTACATTGTCATCACTATCACCATGCATCAGCAGTAACTTCCCTGCTAAACGATCCGCAAGTAGTGGGCTCGCCTGCTCCCTGTAAATTTTCTCATGATATAGACCTTGATAACGTTCTCCCCATTCGACAGAATATAGTCGATTATCGTGGTCGCCACAGCCAGCAACAGCTACTTTATAAAACTCTGGAAATTCAAGTAGCGCACGCACACTGCCATACCCCCCACCAGAAAAGCCATACATCCCCACCCTGTTTAGATCAATAAAAGAATAGTGTTCAGCAAGTTGTTGCGTTCCAGCCACGTGGTCGGCAATCCCCGCAGCATCTTGCAAATTTTCATAACACACATCATAGAATGATTTAGATCGACCTGGTGTCCCCATGCCGTCCATCATCATGACAACATAGCCCAAGTGAGCAAGCGACTGAGCTACGTGCATTTGATCTCGCCCATCTGCGGTAAGTGAGAAAGTCGTCGGAGCAAAGGTCGTATGAACGCCCCCATAGGCAAAATCAATCACTGGGTACTTTTTATTCGCGTCAAACGGAACTGGTCGAATCAATACCCCATAAAGATCAGTTTCACCATCGCGCGCTTTTACGTGAAATGGCTCTGGTAGTTGGTAGCCATGAGCAAGCAATAACTCGATATCCGCTTTTTCAATCTCAACGAGCAATCGGCCGTTCTTCTCCCGTAATATAGTTGTTGGTGGTAAATCAACCCGTGAAAAAGTGTCGATAAAGGTACGAAGATCAGGCGCAAAGATCACACGGTGATCTGCTGCTTCAGGAGTCAGTCGTTCCACGAATCCTCCTGTAAAAGCTACCCGATATAACTGGCGATAATAAGGATGAAGTCCCTCCTCTTTGCCGTTGGCTAAAAAGTAAACATACCCTT
Organism: Bacillota bacterium; assembly: GCA_021821085.1. Classification (GTDB taxonomy): domain Bacteria; phylum Bacillota; class Bacilli; order Alicyclobacillales; family SLC66; genus Sulfoacidibacillus. The sequence goes on from JAKACV010000064.1 coordinate 12,208, forward strand.
CCTCCTCATCCACCTTCACAATTGCATCCACTACATAAGAGCCTTCTGTTAAAGTACGTTCTTGACCTGCTTGTACGAAGTCGATCCAATACAGGTGATTCCAGCCGCTTCTTTGTGACAACCAAATACACGCTCTACCATCCTTTAGCACATGTACACTTTTACCGCGCACAATATAATCCATTTGCATGAATGTGTCAGCAGACTCTTCATAGATTGTTCTCACAACTCCTGACCAAGTATCTGCAAGACATAAACGAGTGGATTTCGTTCCGCGCGGGACATTGAGATAGTATACATGTTGGTCATCAAGCCACCACGCAAGTGGAAGACTCCGATCAAACAAAGTATACTGCAGAGCACTCATTTCCAGTGCGTCTGTTTGTAACGTTGTTAGCGTCCCCGCTACCGTGCAGACGAGAAGTTCAAGCTGCGGCACCTGTTCGTCCCCAGGAAGTGCATACTTCATCGCATGCAGAACTGGCGGTACCGCATCCCCCTTCGGAACAAATTGATGAACGTACATGGTTCGCACCGAACGCTGATCTGTGCGATGAGTAAACAACTGTAACGAATCTGGTGACCAAATCGCCATAGGCGGCAACTTCTTTCCACCCAATTCATCGACTAGCTTTGATCCATACGCATCAGGAAGTGTCGCATAGGCATAGTCTTTCCTACCATCTTGCGTAATCTGTATTTTTTCTCCAGTTTCAAGAGATCTCACATATAAGTTGTAATTGTCAACATACGCAGCCCATTTCCCGTCTGGCGATACAAGCTCATGTTCAGCGACAATGTCAATCCCATTTTCTTCACAACATTCATCATCAAAAAGATGACACCGAAAACATTTTTCTTCCACGGTGATTGTAATTGTTTTCGAATCAAGTTGTGAGATATCTGTAATAGGCAAATACAGTGGATCGATGAGCTTAGAAAGCAATTTTGACAGTTGTCGCGCCATTCGCTCATGATCAAACAGCTCTCGGATATGGCCTGTTGTACAATTCACCTGTAGAAATTGTTTTTTCCCAAAATCCTCAGACTCGTTCACACGAATATCTTGTACATACCAAAATGACTCACTAGTTAAAAAATGCGGGATCACAGAGAGATGAAACGCATACATACGAAGTCGTTCCGGAAGCATCTCCTTCGCCCTACTATCATCAATGTCCATATATTGCCTTCTTTCTATATCAAAAATAACCTATATGTGCCTGTTCAAAAAGGGTTGAGGTAAGATGCAAGCAGGGGTTTGGTGAAGTCTGGACATGCGCGCGGAGTGTACGAAGGAGGTACATGAGCACGCATGTCCAGCACAAGCCGAAGCCCTGCGCCGCAG
>JAKACV010000065.1 GCA_021821085.1 Bacillota bacterium
TTGTGGGGTGTCATTCGTGAGATATCGGTCGTGACATGGGTTGTGAGGCGATTCTTGCGTGGATGTCTACTCGCGTTCAGGACCTGGCTCATGTATGATGATAATGATTGCCTTGATGAGTGAGAAGGATAGAAAATGAGATCGCGCGAGGTGCAAGTGAAATCATGAGAGACATCTTGGCGCCACTTGTTGGTGTGATTATGGGGAGTAAGTCTGATTATGAGACGATGCGTGCAGGAATTGAAGTACTACAGAAATTTCAAGTGCCTTATGAGACGCAGATAGTGTCTGCGCACCGTACGCCAGATCGTCTTTATGAGTATGCAAAATCCGCGCATGAACGCGGGTTAAAAGTGATTATTGCTGGAGCAGGTGGGGCTGCTCATTTGCCCGGGATGGTTGCTGCGATGACGCCATTACCCGTCATCGGTGTTCCTGTGCAATCAAAGGCGTTACAGGGTCTTGACTCTTTGCTCTCCATTGTACAAATGCCTGCCGGTATTCCTGTGGCCACTGTAGCAATTGGCGCAGCAGGGGCAAAAAATGCGGCTTTATTGGCAACTTCGATTCTTGGTTTGATCCATGCGAGATTTTTGGAAGAGTTGCAATCCTATCGTCAAGATCAAACAGATCATGTTCTTCAGGATTCGCTGCCAGATGAATTTTCTACGTGAGAAGGTTGGAGTTGCATGACTACAGGAAAGATTGCGATAGGGATTTTAGGAGCCGGTCAACTGGCGCAAATGACTTGTCAGGCAGGACAAGCATTGGGATTTGAAATGCATGTATACGCACATGACAGGCAAGAGCCTGCGGTTTTTGTTGCTGATCGAACATGGATTGGAGAGCTAAGCGACCTTGCGCGATTAGCAGAGTTTGCTCGTGCGGTTTCAGTCGTCACGTATGACACCGAGTTGCTGTCGATTGAAAGTGTTCGTCATGTTGCACAGTGGACACGTGCGTATCCTGATCCGGATATCCTTTGGATCGCTCAGCATCGCGAGCGAGAGCGGAAGTTCTTGCGAAAACTTGGGATTGCGATGCCGCGTATTGCGTTTGTGCATTCTGCAAAAGATGTCAAGTCTGCGATGGCGAAAGTCGGCGTACCAGCCGTCTTTAAAACGGTTGAGCAGGGGTATGACGGGAAAGGTCAACAGAAAGTTTTACAAGCCAATGAGGCTGTGAGTGCGTGGCGTCACTTAGGGGAGATGGCATGTGTTTTAGAAGAATGGCTTGATGATCCATGGGAAATGTCCGTGATTGTAGCGGGAACAGCGGCTGGAGAGTTTGTTCATTTCCCGGTAATTGACAATGAACACAGACACCACATTTTACACCAGTCTTCTGTCCCCTCTCAGTTACCACGCGCTGTGCAGCAACAGGCGGAACAGATCGCGGTGACGATTGCCGCTGAATTACGTCTTGTGGGATTGCTCACAGTAGAAATGTTTTACACGAAGGACGGGCGGGTGCTCGTGAACGAATTGGCACCTCGACCGCATAATTCTGGTCATCATACGCAGCTTTCAACTGTGACGAGTCAGTTTGAGCAACTCGTGCGTGCGATAAGCGGATTGCCACTCGGATCTGTGTCAACTAAACCAGCTGCGATGATCAACTTGTTGGGTGATTTGTTTTTGCACGCCACACATGACGCGGTCTATCAGCGTGTCGGCTTTCTCTATCCGGAAAGAAAAATGGAAAATGTCTATTTTTATGGTAAATACGAGGCTCGGAAAGGTCGTAAACTTGGCCATGTTATTGCAGTTAGGAATCGGGTGCAAGAGGCAATCACTCAAGCACAAGACTTGTATGGACAGTATGCGTCGGCTGAGGAGAGGCGGTCATGACAGAAGCGAAGGCATATGAAGTATTGCGTAATGCCTTGACCGATGAAGTGATGAAGCAAGAGCGGATGCGCATGGTCGCGATGGTCGAGCGCAAAAATCGAGAGTTGCTTGCGGCGCTCGGCCTTGAGTTTCTGTTGGATGATTCTAAGACGGCTGAGCGGTTGGTGCTCTACAAGGAATTTCATCATATCCCTGGTGATCACGTATGGCAGGCGATGCAATTTGTGTTTCGCGTTGCGCGCAATGGTGCTGATGAGTCGGATCAACAGGTAAAGGCGCATTATCTGGAGTTGATCTATCGCACATTGTTTACGTCACCTATGGTCAAGACTCCCCATATCCCTGAGCAGTGGTGGGAAACGCCACTTGGCATTGCATGTCGAGTTGTTGAATCAGGGATCTCTTCATGTATGAATATCATAGAGATGCTAGACTAATCGGATGAGATAAAGAAGGTGACATTGAATGATGGAACTTCCAGTAGGCGATAGCGATGCCTTGCTGCATGGATTGAATGAACCGCAGCAGCAAGCCGTGAAGAGTACAAGAGGGCCTGTTTTGATTGTGGCGGGAGCGGGCAGTGGAAAGACGAGTGTACTCACACGGCGAATGGCGTACTTATTGCAAAAGGAAGGCGTCGCACCATGGAGTATTCTTGCAATCACCTTTACAAATAAAGCGGCGCGGGAAATGCGAGAACGCGTAGTCCAATTAGTGGGTTCTGAAGCAGATGATATGTGGGTTTCAACCTTTCATTCGATGTGTGTGCGGATTTTACGTCGCGAGATTGATAAATTAGGGTTTACTGGGCAGTTTACAATTCTCGATTCAGGAGATCAGTTGTCTGCAGTGAAACACTGCTGTGAAGATTTGAATTATGACCAAAAGAAATTTGAACCACGCGCGCTCTCTGCGGCGATTAGTCAGTATAAAAATATCCTGAAAGAACCGGACGCCGCACGCAAACAGGCGGGGACTGTTTTTGAGGAAGTCGCGGCAGAAGTTTATAAAGCATATCAAGCTAAACTAAGAGGCCAGAATTCACTCGATTTTGACGATCTGATTATGAAGACTGTCCAATTGTTCGAACAGTATCCTGCAGTATTGGATTATTATCAGGCTAAGTTTCAATATATTCACGTCGATGAGTATCAGGATACGAACCACAGTCAATACCGCTTGGTGCGACTTCTGGCAGATCGGTATCGCAACTTGTGCGTGGTAGGAGATTCCGATCAGTCCATTTACAAATGGCGCGGTGCAGATATTGGTAACATTCTATCGTTTGGGAAAGATTATCCAGATGCTTTGGTGATCAAATTAGAGCAAAACTACCGCTCAACAAAGCGAATCTTGACTGCTGCCAACAGCGTGATTGAGAATAATACCGAGCGACCTAAAAAGACCCTGTGGACTGCAAATGATGAGGGCGAACAACTCCATTTTTATCGGGCGATGGATGAACGTGATGAGGCGCGTTTTATTGTGGATGAGGTGCATCGACGCAAACAGTCAGGAGAACTTGCCTATGGGGATGTAGCCGTCTTATATCGCACAAATGCACAGTCACGTGCAATTGAAGAAATGTGTCTGAAATCTGGAATACCGTATCGCGTCTTTGGTGGGATTAAATTTTATGAGCGAAAAGAAATCAAAGATATTCTTGGCTATTTGCGTTTGATCGCCAACCCTGCAGATGATCTGGCGTTTACTCGTGTGGTGAATGTGCCAAAACGCGGAATTGGGGACGGTACAGTTGCGCGTATGGCAGAGCTGGCGGCAAAGCAGGAAGCCTCCCTATTTACGGTTACGCAGCAGATGGAGATGCTCGGGCTATCTGGTCGCTTTGTGACCGCGGTAGAAGGGTTTGCATCACTTATTCGGCAGTTGGTTGCACAGCAAGGATATTTGACAGTCACTGAATTGACCGAGGAGGTACTCGACCGCAGCGGCTATCGTGAAATGTTAAAGTTAGATCGTACGATTGAGGGTCAGGCTCGGGTTGAAAATCTGGAGGAACTCCTTTCCGTAACGAAAGAGTACGAACAGCGTAATCCTGCAGGTGGATTGATCGACTTTCTTACAGATGTCGCTCTCGTCGCGGATGCGGATCAAGAGGGGGGATCTGGGGATGGTCTCACTCTTATGACTTTGCACAGTGCAAAGGGACTCGAGTTTCCGGTTGTATTTCTGGTGGGGTTGGAGGAAGGGATCTTTCCGCATTCTCGTTCAGCCATGGATGAACAGGAAATGGAGGAAGAACGTCGCCTGTGTTATGTTGGCATTACGAGGGCGCGCAGGGAACTGTATATAACTTGTGCACAGATGCGGATGCTATTTGGTCTGACAAAATCCAATCCACCTTCTCGATTCCTGAAGGAAATTTCGCCAGAGGTCATGATCGATAGGGGGCAAGCCAGATCCTCAAACTCACGCATTTCACCACAGGGTATGGCGAAGGAGCAGGTGCCAAAGAACTTCGGTGGCGATTTGTCAGCCAATTGGGCACAAGGGGATCGTGTAGAGCATCGCAAATGGGGACAAGGACTTGTGCTTGCGCGCTCGGGATCAGGTGAAGATTTGGAATTGACCATTGAGTTTCCTGCACCGATTGGCACGAAGAAACTCATGGTAAAATATGCCCCGATCGTGAAGGTGAACGCTTCATTATGAAAGAGATACAAAAGCAGATAGACGATCTTCGTGAGAAGTTACGCGAATGTGATTATCACTACCATGTGTTGGATCGTCCATTGATTTCTGATGTGGAATACGACCGCTTATTGCACGAACTTGTCGCCTTGGAGGAACAGTATCCACAGCTTATAACACCAGATTCACCTACGCAAAGAATTGGTGGCGAGGCGGTCGAAGGATTTGGGAAAGTGACACATCAAATTCCGATGTTGTCACTTTCTAATGCATTTTCTGAGGCGGATTTATATGAATTTGATGCGCGTGTTCAGCAGATTGCGGGTGATCACGTACAGTATGTGTGCGAATTGAAAATCGATGGACTTGCCACATCCCTATTATACGAGGGCGGCGTCTTTATTCGTGGAGCAACTCGTGGTGATGGTGTGACGGGGGAGGATATTACACAAAATCTGCGTACGATTCGCGTGTTGCCACTTCGCTTGCGTGAGGTGCAAGACATAATGGTCCGTGGTGAATCGTACTTACCGCGAGCAGAGTTTGCCCGGATCAATGCAGAGAGAGCACAAAAAGGGGAACCCTTATTTGCTAACCCGCGGAATGCAGCCGCTGGATCTTTACGTCAACTGAACACGGCAGTGACTGCTCAGAGAAAGTTAGCGTTTTTTGCCTATGCTCTTGTGCAGCCTGAGGGGATTGCCACGACTCAGACGCAAGCTTTGGCGCAAATGGAACAGTGGGGATTTCCTGTGAATCCTCACTATAGAAAGTGTGCATCAATATCGGAAATTATTGAATATATTCGCTTTGCGGAGTCGGTTCGCAAAACACTGCCTTACGATATCGATGGCGTGGTCATTAAGGTGGATTCATTTGCATTGCAAACAAAATTGGGTATGACGGCGAAGAGTCCGCGTTTTGCAATTTCCTATAAATTTACAGCAGAACAAGTGGAAAGTAGGGTTCGCGGCATTGAATTGAGTGTTGGCAGAACGGGTGCGGTTACGCCAACTGCTGTAATTGAACCAGTATTTTTGGCGGGAACTACGGTAAGTCGTGCAACGTTACATAACGAGGATTTTATTCAAGAAAAAGATGTTCGTATCGGTGACCTTGTGGTTGTGCAAAAAGCGGGAGACATTATACCGGAGATTATTCGTGTGGTGAAAGTAGAGCGAACAGGAACTGAAGCGCCGTATTCCATGCCGACGGTGTGTCCGGTATGTCAAATGCCGCTTGTGCGCGCCGAGGGCAAAGTTGCACTTCGGTGTGTGAATCCCAAGTGTCCGGCAAAACAGCTTGAAGCATTGATTCATTTTGCCTCACGTGGCGCAATGAATATAGATGGACTGGGTGAGATGATTATCGAATCCCTTGTCAAAGCGGGATTAGTGCAAGATGTGGCAGATTTCTATGCGTTGTCAAAGGAACAGTTGCTGCAGGTTGATCGCATTGGAGAAAAATCTGCAATGAATTTAGTTCAGGCGATTGACGCAAGTCGAAGGCAACCGTTTGAACGTCTCCTGTTTGGACTGGGCATTCGTCTTGTAGGGGAAAAGGCGGCACAGACATTGGCAAGACATTTTTTAACGCTCGATAGACTCATGAAAGCATCTGGGGAGGAACTTGAGGGGATTTCGGACATTGGTCCTAAAATGGCAGAAAGTATTCTTACGTATTTTAGAGATGAACAAAAGAGGGCTCTGTTGGATCGATTGCAGGATTATGGACTTCGGTTTGATACGGATCTTGTTGCAAGTCGGGCGCTCATAGGGGATGGTCCTTTTGCGGGAAAAACGGTCGTCGTAACGGGAACTTTGGCTGAGTTTTCGCGACAGCAAGCACAGGCGATGATTGAAGAACGTGGGGGAAAGATCGCAAACACGGTGAGTCGCAAAACATCCTATGTCGTAGCAGGAGAAAGCGCCGGATCAAAACTTGCGAAGGCAGAAGAGTTGATCCGCGCAAATCCTGAGTTACCCCTTAAAATTTTGAATGAACGCGATTTTATTGCATTGCTCGATTTGCAGCAAGAAGTGATCAGCGACCGCGAATGAACTGTCCGATATCTTGGCGATAGCGTTTTTTTATGCGAATGAATCGATAACGTCTGGAGTAGCGCCCGAGTGCAAAGGCGAGTGGCACGGTGACAACGTCTGCGAGCAAATACCAATCCATAGATCATCCCTCTTTCTGCATCACTGTCTCTTTTTAGGATATGTGATTCGCCGGGTGTGTAGAATAAGAACAACTTCTTCTGTGGCGTTGTCCCTTTTCGCAGGTTACACTTATTTGGTATACTAGCAGCGGGTTTGGATTTCTAGGGGAGGCTTTTGTTTCGATGTATTACATCGTTGCTCTGCTGGTCAGCTTCGTATTGGTGTACTTCTCAGTTCCATACATACAAAAATTGGCCTTAAAAACTGGATTCGTCGATATACCGAATCAACGTAAGATCCATAAAGCACCGATTCCACTGTTGGGTGGCTTGGCTATTTACGGTGGATTCATTGTGACAGCGGCTATTTTTACACATCGCGCCCCCGAATTTTGGGGAATCACATTAGGCGGGTTAATCATTTTTCTTTTAGGGATTGTTGATGATTTTTATAAAACGCGTAAGCAAGAACTTTCCGCTTGGCCTAAGTTTCTTGTGCAAATTGTTGCAGCTTCTGTTTTACCTATCTTTGGAGTGAGCATTCAGGGAATTAACATCCCGTTTATGCATGATGGGTTTGTGATGTTTCCTGTCTGGTTAGGTGTTTTTGCAACCGTTATATGGGTTGTTGCAATCACGAATATGATGAACTTTTTGGACGGTGTGGATGGACTTGCTGCTGGGCTTGCTGCTATTTCTGCAACAACTCTGTTTTTTATTGCACTGTTAAAAGGGCATTCCGCGATGGCCTTGCTGTCGATTATTCTGATTGGCACGTCGCTAGGATTTTTACGTCACAATTTCCATCCGGCGCGCATTTTTATGGGGGATGCAGGTGCGACTTTTCTAGGCTATGTCTTAGCTGCGATTGCAGTTGGCGGTGCCTTCAAATCTGCGACGCTTGTTTCAATGTTAATACCTGTATTGGCCTTGGGCGTACCGATCATGGATGCTTTTTATGTGATTTTCCGCAGATTTAGGGAGAATCGGCCGATTTATATTGCAGATAAGGGTCATACTTTTCATTACCTCATGAAATCAGGATTATCGCAAAAACAAACTGTTACATTTTTGTATCTTTTGGGGATTTGTTTTTCACTTGTGTCTATTGTTATTTTACTTGTCGGAAATAAGTCGTCTTGAGATACACGATGAGGGGGATGGCTGTGAGTTTAACGAAGGACGATGTGTATCGGGTAGCCGCATTGGCGAGGCTACAAGTTAATGAAGAGGAGATTGAGGCGTTAGTAAGCGATTTGAGTAGGATTTTAAAATACGCAGATCAGTTACAACAACTGGATTTAATGGGTGTGAAGCCGATGAGCTATGTTTTGGCCACACACACTGTAACGCGACCTGACGTGATCGGGAGTTCGCTTACACCGGAAGAGGCACTGACGAATGGGCCTGATGTAGAAGAGCAACAGTTTCGTGTACCCGCTGTGTTGGAGGGATAGGATTGGACTTTTATAGTGGATTGCGAAAGTTACATCAAGGACTGATCTCGCGAGAAATGACTCCTGCTGATCTTGTCAATTTTAGTCTGGAGCAAATCAAGGCTGTGGATATGCAAGTTCAGGCATTTGTGACCGTTACAGAGGAACAAGCGCGAGTGAAGGCGGAGCAGGTAAGGGAGAATGGAGCAGAAGGTATTCTTGCGGGGATTCCTTTTGCGTTAAAAGATAACATGTGCACCCAGGGCGTGGAGACCACGTGTGCAAGTCGAAGTTTACAAGGGTATAAACCTCCTTATTCCGCGACGGTTGTGGAGAGACTTGAACGGGATCATGGTATTTTGATTGGGAAACTCAACATGGACGAATTTGCGATGGGATCCTCGACGGAAAACTCGTCCTTGTGTAAGACGCATAACCCGTGGGATTTTGAACGCGTACCAGGTGGCTCAAGTGGTGGACCTGCCGCAGCGGTGGCTGCTGGGATGGTACCATATGCTCTCGGTTCGGATACGGGTGGATCGATTCGACAACCAGCAGCCTTTTGCGGCGTTGTGGGATTGAAGCCTACGTATGGACTTGTGTCGCGCTATGGACTTGTGGCTTTTGCCTCGTCGCTTGATCAAATTGGTCCCATTACAAATTCCGTAGAGGACGCGGCGATTGTTTTACAATCGATTGCGGGACCAGATCGGCGCGACTCAACTTCTGTACAGCGTGATGTTCCAAATTACATAGAAGGCCTCACAGGTGATATCTGCGGTTTGAAAATTGGCGTGGCCATGGAATACTTTTCGCCAAGTATCGATCAAAAAGTGCGAGCGGCCGTTGACTCCGCCATTTTGCAGTTAGAGCGACTGGGTGCAGAGATGATCAAGGTGAGTTTACCGCATACTTCTTATGCGCTATCCGCGTACTATTTACTTGCGCCCGCAGAAGCTTCATCCAATTTGGCGCGCTATGACGGGGTACGGTATGGCTATCGAGCACAGGATGCAGAAAATCTGCTGGATATGTACCGCCAAACGCGCAGTGAAGGATTTGGGGCAGAAGTGAAGCGACGCATTCTGATTGGGACCTATGCGCTTTCTTCCGGGTACTACGATGCGTACTACAAGCGTGCGCAACAGGTGCGCACATTAATTGCAAAGGATTTTGACGAAGCATTTGCAAAAGTGGACGTGCTTCTTTCACCGACTACACCGACGACGGCGTTTCGCTTTGGTGAAAAGACAGAAGATCCTTTGATGATGTACATGAATGATATCTGCACCATTCCTGTCAATTTGGCGGGGCTCCCTGCGATCAGTGTGCCGTGTGGGTTGGCAGATGGACTGCCTGTGGGGTTACAACTCATCGGGCGTATGTTTGATGAAACAACGTTACTAAGAACTGCACACGCGTACGAGCAAGCGGCTGGGTTTGCTCCGATGAGACCAGCGTTGGGGGTGCACGCGTAATGACGGAATTTGAAACGGTGATTGGTTTAGAGGTTCATGTGGAATTGGGTACCCAGACGAAGATCTTTTGCGGCTGTGCGGTGGAATTTGGTGCGCCACCGAATACGCATGTGTGTCCCGTTTGTTTAGGAAGTCCAGGTGCGCTGCCTGTCTTGAATGAAGAGGCTCTCAAATTGGCTATTCGAGCTGCTTTAGCACTGAATTGTACGGTGCGTCAGGAAAGTAAATTTGATCGCAAGAACTACTTCTATCCGGATAGCCCTAAGGCATACCAGATTTCCCAATATGATGAACCCGTTGGGGAACATGGGTTCATTGAGATTACGGTACAGGGTGAAAAGAAGCGAATCGGTATTACGCGGGTTCACCTTGAAGAAGATGCAGGGAAGTTGACGCATTCCCCATATGGTGATGCCTCTTTGGTAGATCTAAACCGTGTGGGGATTCCGCTTATTGAGATCGTGAGCGAACCGGATTTGCGCACGGCTGAAGAGGCTCGGCTATATCTTGAAGAGCTTAAATCGATTATGCAGTATTGTGCGATTTCGGAATGTAAGATGGAAGAAGGTTCGTTGCGCTGTGATGCCAATATTTCGTTGCGTGAAGTAGGTCAAAGGGAACTTGGGACGAAGACCGAGATTAAAAACATGAATAGTTTTCGCAATGTCCAACGTGGACTTGAATATGAAGAACAGCGTCAGAAGAAAATGCTGTTGAAAAATGAGAAGATTGTGCAGCAGACGATGCGCTTTCATGAGGAATCTGGGGCGACTGTTGCCATGCGCTCGAAAGAGGATGCACATGATTATCGCTATTTTCCAGAGCCTGATTTGCCGCGCATCTCGCTAAGCAGAGAGTATAGTGAGGAACGTCGTGCAGAAATTCCCGAATTGCCTGCAGAACGCAGGCAACGATTCGTCGAAGTGTATGGGTTGCCGCTATACGATGCAGAAGTACTCACCGTAACGAAGGCGCTTGCGGACTACTTTGATGGAACCGCCAGTCGAGTTCGCGATCCCAAAAGCGCAAGCAACTGGATTATGGGCGATCTACTTGCACATGTAAAAGCAAATGGACTTGAGATGGAGCAAGTGAGAGTCAAGCCAGAACAACTTGCGGAACTGATCGGGGTTATTGAAAAAGGAACGATCTCATCTAAAATTGCCAAAAATGTATTGAAAGAAATGCTCGATTCGGGCAAAGACGCAAAAGTGATTATCGAAGAGCAAGGTCTCATCCAAATCTCTGATGAAGGGCAGTTACGCGAGATTGCACTGCGGATTATTGCGACCAATAAAAAGTCAGTGGAAGATTTCAAGGCAGGGAAAGAGAAGGCGCTGGGTGCGCTTGTCGGGCAAATGATGAAGGAAACAAAAGGGAAGGCAAACCCGCAGTTGGTAAATCAAATAATGCTTGCGCTCATCTCGGATTAGGGAGTGAGACTTATGCGTGAGCGGATTCGGTTGATTTATAATCCCACCGCGGGCAAGGAAGCGTTTAAGCAGCATCTTGCGGATGTTCTTTCGATTTTGGAGGAATCCGGCGGGATGGAGGCCTCGTGCCATGCGACGCGGACGGCTGGCGACGCGACGCAGGCCGCAATTCAAGCAGCTGAGGATGGTTTTTCTTATGTAGTTGCCTGTGGTGGGGATGGTACCGTACACGAAGTGGTGAATGGGTTAGCGCAGTGTAAGCAGCGCCCTGTTCTTGGAATCATTCCTTCTGGGACCACAAATGACCTTGCCCGTGCGCTTGGCATTCCATTTCATATTGAGCAAGCGGCCAAGGTTGTCGCGCGAAAACAGACAATGCCGCTTGACTTAGGACGAATTGGCGCAACTCGCTATTTTGTCAATATCGCAGCTTGCGGCCGTTTGGCGGAAATCACCTATGATGTGCCAAGTAAATTAAAGACGGTGCTGGGGCAACTTGCCTATTATATGAAAGGGCTTGAACGGTTACCTGGGTTACGGCCCATCCATTTGGCTGTTCAGGCGGGTGAACATTCGTATGAGGGCAAAGCGATGTTGTGTCTGATTACGAATTCCCGATCTGTCGGGGGATTTGAACACCTTGCGCCAAAGGCTGTGGTGCATGATGGGTTATTAGATGTACTGATCGTAAAACCGACGAATCTAGGGGATATGATTCGCATCGTAAGTGCGGCGTTACGCGGGGAACATACGCGTGATGAGCGCGTTCTCTACTTTCATAGTAGTGATATTGTTTTGTCGTCAGAAGATGAGGTTGATTTAAATATTGATGGTGAATACGGAGGAAGATTACCTCAGCATGTGAGCGTGATGCCTCAGCACTTGTCTGTAATTGTAACGGGGAAAAAGTAGAGTCATAGGAAATGGCGTGGATATTACATTGGGTAATCATAAAAGGGATCAGAAGGTCGTTGCACCCGTGTCTGTTCAGGATGTGGTTCGGTTATATGTGGATCGCCTCGGCTATCGTGGTGAGGGGGTAGCAAGGCATCAAGGGTTTACCATTTTCGTCGAAGGTGCCCTGCCTGGTGAGATCGTTGATGTGCAAATTGCGAAAGTGCAACGAACGTTTGCGGTGGGTAAGTTACATGCGCTGATTGAAACATCGGCACAGCGTGTGAAGCCTAAGTGCGAAGTCTTTGATCTGTGTGGCGGTTGTCAATTACAACATGTGTCCTATCAGACTCAATTGGAATTCAAGCAGCAAACCGTAAAAGATGCGCTGATTCGCATTGGAAAGTTCCCGGTCGATCAAGTGGAAGAGTGGGTCTTGCCCACGATTGGTCAAGAGGATCCATGGCGTTATCGCAACAAGGTCAGTCTCATGGCTACGGCGCGCTCTGGGCGGTTTATCGCGGGGTTTGTGGAGGAAGGCACACATGAACCGGTAGAAGCCCAGACGTGCTTTATTCGTCCTCAAGCCTATGATGCTCTTTTGCGAACACTGATGGATCTTTTCAGTGAATTCGGCATTCGTGCGTATGACGAAAAAATACGGCAGGGTGATGTGCAACAGTTGGTCGTGCGCTCAAACAGTGTACAAGAAATGATGATTGTGATCATCACACCAAGACGTCATTTTCCAAATGCCACGATGCTATGTGAAAAATTGGCGGAGAGTATGCCGATGGGATATCGTTTGCGGAGTGTGATTCAACAGCAGATGCCACGCGCAACTGCTGGTTTTCAGACAGCGAGACCGCTTGAAAGAGTATTGTTTGGCGAACCGCACATGCATGAACAGATTGCGGGTTTGTCGTTTCGCATCTCGGCCTCCGCTTTTTTCCAAGTAAATCCGTTGCAAACGCTGGTATTATATGAACGGGCACTAGAGGTTGCGCAGATCTCTGCGGAAGACACGGTGTTTGATCTGTTTTCTGGTGTGGGGACGCTCTCCCTTTTGGCGGCCAAATTTGCGAAGTATGTCTATGGAATCGAGAGTGTCATCGCCGCAACGGAGGATGCTATCTACAATGCGGAGCAAAATGGTCTGATGAATACGCAGTTTTTCACTGGATTTGTCGAAGAGATCGTTCCGCAACTCGTTTTTGATCATGTCAATCCAGATATCGTTTTCCTCGATCCTCCTCGTGCTGGCTGTGCGCTTCCTGTCTTGTCTTCTCTTGTCGAAGCAACTCCGCGGAAAATCGTGTATGTCTCTTGTAACCCAGCGACATTGGCGCGGGATCTACGCCACTTGGTGGATGGCGGGTATGCCATCCAAAGTATTCAACCGGTCGATATGTTTCCACAGACAGCGCATGTGGAAGTTATAACGTCAATGTTTCTGGACAAATCTAGGGGGCATTGATTGCAGCGAGACTAGGGGAAACCCCTAGTCTTTCGCGTTTCTTCGGGATTATTCCCTCGACAAAATCATGTCGACAGTTGCGAAAAACTCAGTCTGTGTGTGGGAATATATGAGTGCAACCGCTCACGTAGTAAATCATCACCCATATAT
>JAKACV010000013.1 GCA_021821085.1 Bacillota bacterium
TTCCGAGCCATACGGGTCTGAAGACAACCAACCACTCAGGAACAGGGTGTCATTTCTGCAAAAAGCGGCTCTCCAACAGGCGGGATATGGTCGCTTAGTTCACAAAAAACAACAACGCAAATAGCTCCATTCAGAATGCACTTGTGTTTTTGCTATATCTTTAGTATAATTTCATACTGTTGGTTTCTGACTGCGATGATGCAAAAGGTTGCTCATGTACCAAAGCCATATGGGTACCAATGAGGATATTTTTGCGGAGTATGTCCAGCCGGTTGAGAGCCGGAACAATTGGGCGATGAAGGAGGGAAACATGTGGCAAAGCAAAAAATTCGTATCCGACTCAAAGCGTACGATCACCGACTGTTAGATCAATCAGCTGAAAAAATTGTGGAGACAGCTAAGCGGTCAGGCGCAGGAGTAGCTGGACCAATTCCGTTGCCAACGGATAAGTCTGTGATTACAGTTCTGCGTTCTCCGCACAAATACAAGGATTCGCGCGAACAGTTTGAAATGAGAACTCATAAACGACTGATCGATATATTGAGTCCAACGCAACAGACTGTAGATGCATTAATGCGCTTAGATTTGCCGTCAGGCGTTGATATTGAGATTAAATTGTAGAAACTGTGCAGGGTCTTAGGAGGTGCAGGTAGTGAAAGGGATTTTGGGACGCAAACTTGGTATGACGCAAGTGTTTCTGGAAGACGGAAACGTAGTTCCTGTGACGGTGGTTGAGGCGGGTCCTTGTGTCGTATTGCAAGTAAAAACTCCTCAAACAGATGGTTACAGCGGCGTTCAACTCGGGTTCGCAGATATGAAGCGACCGAGCAAACCATTGGCTGGTCATGCTGCGAAAGCCAATACGGTGGCCAAGCGCTACGTCCGTGAACTTCGTGGTCCGCTTGATCAAGAATATGAAGTAGGTCAAGAAGTGTTTGCAGATACCTTTGCTGTGGGTGACGTAGTCGATGTTGTCGGTGTGTCAAAAGGTAAAGGAACTGCTGGTCCTGTGAAACGCCACAATCAATCGCGTGGGCCAATGGGACATGGATCGAAGTATCATCGTGGTACGGGTTCACTTGGTTCGATTGATGCAAACCGTGTATTCAAGGGGCAAACCATGGCCGGGCGCATGGGTCACGAACGTGTAACTGTGCAAAATCTTCAAGTGGTGCGAGTGGATCGCGACAGGAACTTGCTGTTGATTAAAGGAGCGATTCCGGGTCCGAAAAAAGGATTCGTAACCGTTCGTACTGCTGTTAAACATCGCTAATTAGTGAGAAAGGAGGTTGCGAGACATGCCGAAAGTGCCTGTATACAATATGAGCGGCACCGCAGTTGGGGAGATTGAGCTTTCTGATGGAGTGTGGAATGTTGCGGTTCATCAAGCCGCCATGTATGATGTGGTGCAAAGCTTATTGGCGTCGAAGCGGGCTGGGACACATAAGGTCAAGGGACGTTCTGAGGTTCGTGGCGGTGGCCGCAAACCGTGGAAACAAAAAGGGACGGGGCGCGCTCGCCAAGGGAGTATTCGTTCGCCGCAATGGGTTGGCGGAGGCGTGGTGCATGGTCCTACACCCAGGTCTTATGCCTATCAATTGCCAAAGAAAATTCGTCGGTTAGCATTGCGGTCGGCGCTAACGACTAAGGTGCAAACGGGAACTATTATTGTGCTTGATGAATTATCTGTGCCGCAGGTGAAAACAAAACAAATGACTGCAGCGCTGAAAGCATTAGGGGTATCGAGCAAGGCATTGCTCGTTGATGCAACAAAAAGCGACCAAGTGTATCTATCTCTTCGTAATATTCCCGGCACGTCCTATTGTGCCGCTGAGGGTCTGAATGTTTATGATATTCTTGCCTACGATCGTCTGATTATTACGAAGGCTGGCATTGCGCGTGTGGAGGAGGTGTTTGCGAAGTGAAAAACCCTCACGATATTATCAGAAGGCCACTTGTGACAGAAAAGTCTATGGCTCTTGCGGAACGTATGGTCTATAGCTTTGAGGTTTCTGGCGATGCAAATAAAATCGAGATTGGAAAAGCGATTGAAGCAGTATTTCCTGGAACAAAAGTGGTTAAAGTCAACACGATGTGGGTGCCGGCTAAGCGCAAACGCTTTGGTAAACATGTCGGGTATAAGTCGAAGTGGAAGAAAGCATTAGTCACCTTGACGGAGGATTCGCAACAACTGGATTTCTTCGGTCAAGCGTAGGTCTGAGTAAAGGAGGTATCCTCGTTGGCAATTAAAAAGTATAAACCGACTTCGCCGGGACGCCGTTTTATGTCTGTATCGGCATTTGATGAAATTACTACCGATAAGCCGGAGAGATCGTTGCTTGAGGCGTTGCCGAAGCGCGCTGGTCGCAATCATCAAGGGAAGATCACAACTCGCCATCGCGGGGGCGGTCATAAGCGCCAGTATCGGATTATCGATTTTACGCGAAACAAAGATGGCATACCCGGCCGTGTTGCCACGATCGAGTATGATCCAAACCGTTCATCACGCATTGCGTTGATTCACTATGTGGATGGTGAAAAACGATATATTTTAGCCCCGGTGGGATTGAAGGTTGGCGATACCATTCACTCGGGACCTGGGTCGGATATTAAAGTTGGCAATGCTATGCCGTTATCATTCGTGCCGGTTGGTACGGTTGTGCATAACGTGGAATTAAAACCTGGTAAAGGCGGTCAACTTGCACGTGCTGCAGGTGCGGAAGCGCAATTGCTCGCAAAGGAAGGCGATTACGCACAACTGCGACTGTCTTCAGGTGAAGTTCGCATGGTGCGCATTGAGTGCCGCGCTACGATTGGACAAGTTGGAAATCTTGATCATGAGAATGTGAACTACGGAAAAGCTGGTCGTAAGCGCTGGTTGGGAATTCGTCCGACGGTTCGTGGTGTAGTAATGAATCCGAATGATCACCCACATGGTGGTGGTGAAGGTCGCGCTCCAATTGGACGTAAATCGCCAATGTCACCTTGGGGTAAACCGACGCTTGGTAAGAAGACGCGTAAGAAGAATCATAGGACCGACAAATACATTGTTCGTCGTCGTAAGAAGTAATCTTATGTGACTTGCGAGAAGGGAGGACGTTATCGTGGGCCGTTCATTGAAAAAGGGGCCGTTTGCTGACGATCATTTACTTAAAAAAGTCGATGCCTTGAATACAGCAAACGAAAAGCGCGTGATTAAAACGTGGTCGCGCCGTTCGACGATTTTCCCGCAGTTTGTGGGGCATACCATTGCAGTTCATGATGGTCGCAAACATGTACCGGTCTATATCTCGGAAGACATGGTTGGCCATAAGTTAGGGGAATTTGCGCCGACGCGGACCTTTAAGGGGCATGCTGGGGACGAGAAGGCTTCGCGTTCGCGTTAGAGAATGGGAGCATTTGTAGATTGAAGTGAAGGAGGTACAGAGATGGAAGCCAAAGCTATTGCGCGGCATATTCGGATCGCTCCGCGAAAAGTGCGCTTGGTTGTAGACCTGATTCGCGGTAAGCGCGTTGGTGAAGCGATTGCTATTTTGCGCCACACACCAAAGGCGGGTTCGCCTGTCGTGGAAAAGGTGTTGCGTTCGGCGATTGCCAATGCGGAACATAACTACAGCATGGATGTGGAACAGCTGGTCATTACGAAAATTTTCGTTGATCAAGGGACAACGTTGAAACGGTTCCATCCACGTGCGCAGGGTAGGGCATTCAGCATTCTAAAGCACACGAGTCACATCACAGTGGTTGTGGGCGAAAAGTAGGGAGGGATTAACTGCATGGGGCAAAAGGTGCACCCAATCGGCATGCGAATCGGAATCATTCGCGACTGGGAATCAAAGTGGTTTGCCAATAAGAAGGAATACAGAGGCTTATTGCATGAAGATCTCAAGGTGAGGCAGTTTGTTCTGAAGCGTTTGAAGGATTCTGCAGTATCTCGTGTAGGAATTGAGCGTTCTGCCAATCGTTTAAATGTGACGGTGTATACAGCGAAACCTGGAATGGTCATTGGTAAGGGTGGTTCGGAAGTAGATACACTTCGCAATCAACTTTCCGCATTGACTGGAAAGCGTGTCCATATCAGCATCAATGAGATTAAGATTGCGGATCTCGATGCAAAGCTCGTAGCAGATAATATTGCGCTGCAACTTGAGCGCCGTGTCGCATTTCGTCGTGCGATGAAGCAGGCGATGCAAAGAACGCTTCGAGCGGGAGCGAAGGGCGTAAAAGTGCAAGTGTCCGGTCGCCTAGCAGGTGCAGACATTGCACGGAGTGAAGGATATTCAGAAGGAACTGTGCCATTACACACATTGCGAGCGGATATTGATTACGCGATGAGTGAGGCGCACACAACGTACGGAAGAATCGGAGTTAAGGTGTGGATCTACCGCGGTGAGATTTTACCAACACGCGGGAAGAAAACTGCCGAATAGGGAGGTAACAAACCATGTTGATGCCGAAACGCGTGTTGCACCGCAAGGAACATCGCGGGCGTATGAAAGGCATGAGCAAGGGTGGCAACGAGGTCACGTTTGGTGAATATGGCCTTCAGGCGATGGAACCAGCGTGGATTACCAATCGTCAGATCGAAGCTGCTCGTATTGCTATGACGCGTTACATCCGCCGTGGTGGTAAGGTGTGGATTAAGATTTTCCCGAGTAAGCCTGTAACGGCTAAACCTGCTGAGACCCGTATGGGTAGCGGTAAAGGTTCTCCGGAGAAGTGGGTCGCTGTAGTTAAGCCGGGACGTGTGTTGTTTGAACTGGCGGGCGTACCTGAAGAAGTAGCACGGGAGGCGCTGCGGTTAGCGTCGCACAAACTACCTATTAAGACGAAGTTTGTGGTTCGTGCGGATATGGGAGGTGAACCAAATGAAAGTTAAGGACCTCCGTTTGAAAACGAATGGTGAACTGGTCGAAGAAATTGGTTCTCTGAAGGGTGAACTGTTCAATCTGCGCTTTCAATTGGCGACAGGGCAATGTGAAAACCCGATGCGCGTGCGCGAAGTGCGCAAGGCTATTGCGCGGGCCAAGACGATTCTTCGCGAACGTGAACTTGGAATCGGTTGAGCTTAAAGGAAAGGGGAATCGATCTGCATGGCTGATACCCGTAACGAACGGAAAGTAAGAACTGGTACTGTCGTGAGCGATAAAATGCAAAAGACGGTAGTTGTGGCTGTAGAGACCACAAAACCGCACCCGCTTTATGGCAAACGTGTAAAGCATTCTAAACGCTTTAAGGCACATGACGAGCAAAATGAAGCTAAAATTGGCGATGTTGTTCGAATCATGGAGACACGTCCATTAAGTAAAGATAAGCGCTGGCGCCTAGTAGAAATTGTGAAAAAAGCAGAAATTTTATGAGGCTATTTTCAGTATGGTGTGTACCATGCTGCTTGAAGGGAGGCACTTGCTGTGATTCAACCCCAAACAAGACTTGCTGTGGCGGATAACTCCGGTGCGAAGGAAATCATGTGTTTTCGCGTACTTGGCGGATCAAATCGCCGTACTGCAAATATTGGAGATGTCATTGTGGCTTCTGTAAAAAGTGCAACACCAGGTGGCGTTGTCAAGAAGGGCGATGTTGTTAAGGCTGTTGTAGTGAGAACCCGTCGTGGAGTTCAGCGTTCGGATGGGACGTATATTCGTTTTGATGAAAATGCTGCGGTTATCATTCGTGAAGACAAAAGTCCCCGCGGAACACGGATCTTTGGTCCAGTGGCTCGCGAACTACGTGACCGAGATTTCATGAAAATTATTTCGCTTGCTCCTGAGGTACTGTAGGAGCTGCTTTGGATCAAGGAGGTGTGATGATGACGCAACCGAAGCTGAAGATCAAAAAGGGCGACCAGGTCATCGTAACGACTGGCAAAGATCGCGATAAAAAGGGGCAAGTACTCGCGGTCTTTCCGAAAAAAAATCGCGTTTTGATTGAAGGCGTGAATATGATCAAGCGCCACACGAAGCCAAGTATGGCGATGCCCGATGGCGGAATCGTGGAGCGCGAAGCATTGATTCACGTCTCAAACGTTGCGATCGTGGATCCGAAAACCGGAACTCCCACGCGCGTTGGATATAAGTTTTTAGAAGATGGAACGAAAGTCAGATACGCGAAAAAGTCTGGCGAAGTCCTTGATAAGTAGCCAGGTTGGAAAAGAGGTGTAGGATATGGCGCGTTTGCGCGATCAGTATCAAAAAGAAGTGGTTCCGCGCTTGATGCAAAAGTTCGAGTATCGCAGTGTCATGCAGGTGCCGCGACTCGAGAAGGTAGTCATCAATATGGGAGTCGGAGAAGCGGCTCAGAATGAGAAGGTTATGGACAACGCTGTCGGTGACCTCAGTCTTATCACTGGTCAAAAGCCAGTGGTAACCCGCGCAAAGAAATCGATCGCTGGTTTCAAGTTGCGGGAAGGACAAAAGATTGGCGCCAAGGTAACCCTGCGTGGCGCACGGATGTATGAGTTTTTAGATAAGCTGTTTAACATTGCGCTCCCACGTGTTCGTGACTTTCGCGGAGTTTCGCCAAAGGCTTTTGATGGTCGCGGCAATTATACACTTGGGCTTCGGGAACAATTGATCTTTCCAGAAATCGAGTACGATCGGATTGACAAGGTACGTGGAATGGATGTAGTGGTTGTGACAACAGCAAGAACCGATGAAGAAGCACGCGGCTTGCTCACTGAACTCGGAATGCCATTTCGTAAATCTTAAGAGGTTGTAGGGGGTAGAGTTGTGGCCAAGAAGTCAATGATTATTAAGGCTCAGCGTCCGCCGAAATTCAGCACCCGAGGTTACACGCGCTGCGAACGTTGCGGCCGTCCGCACTCCGTGCTGCGCAGGTTCGGTATTTGTCGGATATGCTTTCGCGAATTGGCGCACCAGGGACAACTTCCTGGAGTGACCAAGGCAAGCTGGTAAGGGTAAACGGAAGGAGGTTGTCTTGGCATGGTGATGACAGATCCGATTGCGGATATGTTGACCCGCATTCGCAATGGCAACATGGTCGGCCATGAGAAAGTGGATATTCCTGGGTCGCGGGTCAAGCATGCGATTGCTGATATTTTGAAATCAGAAGGGTATATTCGGGATACGGAGTTCATTCGCGATAATAAGCAAGGGACAATCCGTGTTCATCTCAAGTATGGTCCGAATAATGAGCGTGTGATTACGGGATTGAAGCGTATTAGTAAACCTGGTCTTCGCGTGTATGCTGGATCGGAAGAGTTACCCCGAGTTCTTGGTGGACTTGGTATTGCGATCGTCTCAACATCGCACGGTATTATGACTGATCGTGAAGCACGCAAAAATAAAGTTGGCGGAGAAGTACTCTGCTACGTGTGGTAAGGCAATATCGTTTAATCTAAAGGAGGTGTGATCGTGTCCCGGATCGGTAAAAGGTCTATCGCAGTTCCAAGCGATGTGAATGTGGAGATTGCCGGTAACGTTGTTACGGTTAAAGGCCCTAAGGGCACATTGACACGCGAATTGCACCCGGACATGATTGTGCGAATCGAAGGCAGCGAGATGCATGTCGAGCGCCCGAGTGATGGCAAGCTTCATCGCAGTCTGCACGGAACAACCCGGAGCGTTGTTGCCAACATGGTTGAGGGTGTGACGACTGGGTTCCAAAAGACACTCGAGCTTGTGGGTGTAGGTTACCGTGCAGCTAAAAGTGGAGATAAGGTAACATTGTCACTTGGCTTTTCGCACCCAGTTGAGATTCGTCCAGAGGACGGTCTTGAGCTTGATGTACCTGCAAATAATCGCGTAATTGTCAAAGGCATTGACAAAGAGAAAGTCGGGATTTTTGCCGCGAAAATTCGTGATTTGCGCAGACCGGAGCCATATAAAGGAAAAGGTATTCGCTATGAGAATGAGGCGGTACGTCGTAAAGTCGGTAAAACTGGTAAGAAGTAAGGCTTAGGAGTGTGAAAACGTGATTACCAAACCGGACAAAGAAGCCGTACGGGCGCGCAGACATGCGAGGATTCGGAGACAATTAAGCGGCACGGCTGCGCGTCCCCGTTTAAACGTGTTCCGTTCTGAAAAGCACATTTATGCACAAATGATCGATGATGTGGATGGTCGTACCATTGTTTCAGCATCTACTGTCGAAAAATCGGTTCGGGAGAGCATTCCGCATGGCAATACGGTGGAAGCAGCGGAAGCAATCGGTCAACTTGTGGCAGAGCGTGCCGTTGAAAAGGGAATTTCTAAAGTAGTGTTTGATCGCGGTGGATATTTGTATCATGGGCGGATTCAGGCGCTTGCAGATGCAGCACGTAAAGCAGGTCTTGAATTTTAATTGCCTAAAGTAAGGGAGGGAAGTTGCTCGTGCGTATTGATCCATCAAACCTTGATCTGTCAGAGAAGGTGGTCTCGATCAATCGTGTCTCTAAAGTCGTTAAAGGTGGTCGGCGTTTTAGTTTTAGTGCGCTGGTTGTTGTGGGCGATGGTCAGGGACATGTGGGGGCCGGCCTTGGCAAAGCTTCTGAAGTACAGGAAGCGGTTCGTAAGGGTGTCGCAGATGCAAAGAAAAATCTCATCAGTGTTGCCATGCGTGGAACTACGGTTCCTCATGAAGCAATTGGGCGTTTTGGTGCAGGTAAAGTGTTGATTAAGCCAGCACGCGAGGGAACTGGTGTTATTGCCGGTGGCCCAGTTCGTGCCGTGCTCGAACTGGCTGGTATTAAGGATATTGTTACAAAATCTCTCGGCTCATCTAACTCGATCAACATGGTTCATGCTACGTTGCAAGGCTTAGGAGCCATCAAACGCCCGGACGAGGTAGCTCGGTTGCGCGGGAAAACACTTCAGGAATTGCGCGGGTAGGAGGCGAATCTCGATGAAACAATTGCAGATTAAACTGGTTCGGAGCTTGATTGGCCGTACCGAATCGCAACGCGAGACTGTGAAGTCGCTTGGTCTGCGTAAGATGAATCAAGTTGTGCTCCGTGAGGATAGTCCTTCGGTGCGTGGCATGGTGAACAAAGTGAGGCACTTGATCGAGTTGACGGAGATCGACGCCTAATAGGCTTTTGGAGGGGTAACAGATGAAATTGCATGAACTTGCACCAGTTCCTGGATCTCGCCACTCGCGAAAGCGGCTTGGTCGTGGAATTGGCTCTGGACTTGGCAAGACGTCTGGACGGGGCCATAAAGGTCAGTGGGCTCGGTCCGGCGGGGGTGTCCGCCCTGGATTTGAAGGGGGTCAGACACCACTTTTCCGGCGTCTGCCTAAGCGTGGCTTTACAAACGCGCCATTTAAGAAAGAATGGTCAGTTGTTAACCTAAAAGACCTAGAGCGTTTCCCTGCTGGAACAATTGTGACACCAGAGCTGCTTCAGGAGCAGGGATTAGTAAAGGCGATGCAACATGGAGTGAAGGTACTTGCAGTAGGCGACTTGTCCGTAGCGCTGACGGTTCGCGCACACGCTTTTTCAGGTGCGGCGAAAGAAAAGATTGCAGCGGCTGGCGGCACAGTCGAGGTGATCTAAATGCTGCAAAGCTTCGGGCGTGTCTGGCGTGCAAAGGATTTGCGCAGGCGCTTGTTGATTACCTTATTGATTCTGGCGGTTTATCGCATTGGCGCTGTCATTCCAGTGCCTGGCGTCAATGCCACCATGTTGCAGTCGCTTGCTGCCAAGAGCCCTGTGGTGGGATTGCTTAACACATTTTCCGGTGGGGCGTTGTTTAATTTCTCGGTTTTTTCCATGAGCATTTATCCCTACGTTACGGCGTCAATCATTGTGCAGTTATTGCAAATGGGCGTCATTACACAATGGGAGGATTGGTCGAAGGAAGGCGAGACGGGACGCGCAAAGCTGACGCAATGGACGCGCTATCTCACCATCATTCTCGGTCTTGTACAGTCTGCTGCGCTGACGTTCTCATTTAGTCGGCAGTTGGGGAACGGGTTTATCGTTGATCCTAGCATATGGACGTACATTTTGATCGGAATTACACTTACGGCAGGCACTACGTTTTTGATGTGGCTTGGTGAACAGATCACAGATAAGGGTGTAGGTAATGGGATTTCGGTAATTATCTTTTTAAGCATTCTGTCGCGGCTTGAGACGGTAATTCCAGAAATTTACACCAACTGGTTCTATGCACATCCGGATCAATTATTCCTTAATATCATAAAGGTTGTCGTGATGTTGCTGGGCGTTCTGATTCTCGTCGTATTTGTGGTGTTTGTGCAGCAGGGGGTAAGACGTATCGCTGTGCAATATGCGCAAAAGCAAGTAGGCCAGAAAGTATATAGCGGACAGAGCACCTTTATTCCTATCAAGGTTAATGCGGCCGGTGTTATCCCGGTGATTTTTGCGACCTCCGTGTTGTTCTTCCCGACTATTATCGCGCAGTTCTTTCACGGGAATAAGGTTGCCAACTGGATCACAGCGACACTCAATCCTTCTTCGGCAGTGTTTATCGTTGCGGAAATGGTGCTTATCATTGGATTCACCTTTTTCTATACGCTGATTCAGATCAATCCAAGCCAATTGGCTGAACAGATGCAGAAAAATGGTGGATACATTATTGGTATAAGACCTGGAATGGCCACGGAACAGTATTTGGTTCGCATTATGAATCGACTGTCACTTGTAGGGGGGATTTTCCTGGCGGTTGTCTCTGCTATTCCCTATCTGTTTGTGGGGATTACTGGGTTGTCGGGAGTGGCGTTGTATTTTGGGGGCACGTCGTTGCTGATTGTCATCGGTGTTGCGCTCGATACAGTGCGACAGTTGGAAGGGTTGGTATTACAGCGGAGCTATAAGGGGTTCATCCGATGAACAGCTTAGTTTGGCAAGAAGGAGTGGGATTAGCGTGCAAGTCGTATTTTTAGGGCTTCCGGGTGCCGGAAAAGGTACGCAAGCAGCGAACATCACGGAAGATTTCGGCATTCCGCACATTGCAACTGGGGATATGTTTCGCTCTGCGATTGCTGCGGAGACTGCCCTTGGTAAAGAGGTCCGGGGATACCTTGATGCTGGTCTCCTTGTGCCGGATGAACTGACGATTCGGGTGGTCAGCGATCGTTTGCAAGCAAGCGATGCAAAACAGGGTTTCTTGCTTGATGGGTTTCCGCGTACACAACCGCAGGCAGTCGCATTGGATCGAATCCTCGCGGATCTTGAGCGGCCTTTGACTCATGTTCTATACCTCGAAGTCGCTGAAGAAGAATTATTGCGGCGATTGACAGGACGAAGAGTATGTAAGCAGTGCGGCGCAAGTTATCACAGCAAATTTAATCCGCCTCACGTAGACAACGTGTGCGATCGCTGCGGTGGAGAGTTGTCAACCAGACCTGATGATGAACCGCAGGCAGTTGCTGTTCGTCTGAGGGAAAACATGCAGCGAACGGAAGAACTTGTTTCATTCTACACAGCGCGTGGTCTTTTGGCTAAAATTGACGGTGAACAACCGATTGGGCACGTGTATGATGAAATACGGTGGATATTGCGAGGAGAACGGGTATGATCACCGTGAAATCCCATCGCGAGTTGGAGATTATGCGTGAGGCTGGCCGCATTGTTGCATTGGCACACGCAGAAGTCAAACGGGTGCTTTGTTCTGGAATGACAACGCGCGAGTTGGACTCGGTGGTGGAAAATATCATTCGTAAGGCTGGTGCGATTCCCTCGTTTAAAGGCTATCAGGGTTTTCCGGCTTCTAGTTGCATCTCGATCAACGAAGAGCTGGTTCACGGGATCCCAGGAGATCGAAAGATTCAAGCGGGAGACATTGTGACAGTTGACATCGGCGCCCAGTTCAAGGGCTACCACGGGGACGGTGCCCATACGCATGCGGTCGGGGATGTAGCGCCGGAGGCGCGGCGGTTACTGGACGTGACGGAGGCTTCGCTGTATGAGGGCGTCAAACAGGCGCGAGTCGGTAATCGTCTGTCAGATATCTCCCATGCGATTCAGGTGTACGTAGAGTTGCAGGGTATGTCCATTGTTCGAGAATACGTAGGCCATGGGATTGGTCAGGAAATGCATGAGGAACCGCAAATCGCAAACTATGGACCAGCTGGCAAGGGTCCACGCCTGAAGGCAGGTATGGTTCTTGCTATAGAACCTATGGTGAATTTGGGTGGGCCTGAAGTCCGGACGTTGCTCGATAACTGGACAGTAGTGACAGAGGATGCTTCACTTTGTGCGCACTTTGAGCATAGTGTGGCAATCACTGAAGAAGGACCGCTGTTATTGACGGTTCTGTAGCCGATGAGGGAGGGAGTTAGCGCATGGCCAAGGATGATGTGATCGAAGTAGAGGGGAAGGTTATTGAACCTCTACCAAATGCCATGTTCCGAGTAGAACTTGAGAATGGGCACAAGATTTTAGCGCATGTCTCAGGGAAAATTCGTATGAATTACATCAAGATTTTACCTGGAGATCGTGTTACGGTAGAATTGTCACCATACGACTTGTCAAGGGGTCGGATTACCTATCGGTATAAATAGCCGGCAAGTTTGCAAGGAGGTTTAAACGATGAAGGTGCGTCCTTCGGTAAAACCCATGTGCGAAAAGTGCAAAATTATTCGCCGTAAGGGTAATGTGATGGTTATTTGTGAGAATCCTAAACACAAACAGCGTCAAGGTTAAGTTAGTTTATAGCATAGGAGGTGCATGGAATGGCTCGGATCGCAGGCGTTGACTTACCACGCGACAAGCGAATTGAAATCGGCCTGACCTATATTTTTGGCATTGGACGTCCGACCGCAAATCTGATTCTCGCAAATACAGGTGTAGACCCTGACAAGCGGGTGTCGGACCTCTCGGAAGAAGAAGTGCAAAAACTTCGCGACGAAATTGATCGCACTCAAAAAGTCGAAGGCGATCTCCGTCGTGAGATTGCGCTTAACATTAAGCGATTGATTGAAATTGGATCATACCGTGGCATGCGCCATCGTAGAGGACTTCCTGTGCGTGGGCAGCGTAGTAAGACGAATGCGCGTACGCGTAAAGGTCCACGGCGTACTGTAGCCGGAAAGAAAAAGTAAGTAAGTAAGGAGGCGTAAAGGTGGCTACAAAGGTTAAACGCAAGTCTACTGCAACTGTGCGGACAAAGCGCCGCGACCGGAAAAATGTAGAGAGCGGAATTGCACACATTCGGTCAACATTTAACAATACGATTGTCACGATTACTGATCCTACGGGAAATGCACTGAGTTGGGCAAGTTCTGGAGCTCTTGGCTTTAAAGGGTCTCGTAAGAGTACTCCGTTCGCAGCTCAGATGGCCGCTGAGTCAGCAGCAAAGACTGCGATGGAGCACGGTATGAAGATTGTTGAAGTGTATGTAAAAGGACCGGGTGCCGGTCGGGAGGCAGCCATTCGCTCCTTACAGACCGCTGGTTTGGAAGTATCAGCAATTCGAGATGTAACACCGATTCCGCATAATGGGTGTCGGCCACCCAAGCGTCGTCGTGTCTGAGTGAGGATAATCGGTTAGGTTATGCGAGTTTGACGCAAAATATGCGCAGAATCGCATAAAAATACCAGGAGGTGTCAATACTAGAATGGCGAGATATACGGACCCCGTATGCCGGATTTGCCGTCGTGAGGGCCTTAAGCTGTACTTCAAAGGTGAACGCTGCTATACGGACAAATGTGCCATTGATCGCCGCGGATATGCACCTGGACAGCATGGTCAAGGTCGCAAGCGTACGAGTGAATATGGTATCCAATTACGGGAAAAACAAAAGGCACGACGCCTCTATGGTGTGTTAGAAAAGCAATTTCGCGCTTATTATGAAGAAGCTGCGCGTCAAAAAGGAATTACTGGCGACCGTTTACTCACGTTGCTCGAAACGCGGCTTGACAATGTCGTCTATCGTTTGGGTTTTGCAGGTTCGCGTCCAGAAGCTCGACAGTTGGTTAAACATGGCCATTTTTCAGTAAATGGGCATCGGGTTGACATCCCGTCGTATTCAGTGCGAATTGGAGATGTGGTGACTGTTCGTGAAAAGAGTACGGCGTCACAAAAATTCAAGGATGTCCTAGAGGCGGCAGAAAGTAAAACAGTCGTTGCTTGGTTAGAGCGCGACATGGTTGCTCACAGTGGGAAAGTTGTCCGTTTCCCTGAACGTCAAGAAATTGATGTACCTGTCACTGAGCAATTAATTATTGAGTACTATTCGCGTTAATTTTACGCTAGCGGGTGCTGATCACTCGTTTCGCGGTATAGTCTCATTGTGCGCGCTGGCGTCGCCCGAAGGAGGGTTATGTGGATGATCGAGATAGCAAAACCCAGGATTGAAACGG
Source organism: Bacillota bacterium (assembly GCA_021821085.1). Taxonomy (GTDB): domain Bacteria; phylum Bacillota; class Bacilli; order Alicyclobacillales; family SLC66; genus Sulfoacidibacillus. The sequence goes on from JAKACV010000013.1 coordinate 14,267, forward strand.
ACACGCTGAGTGAAGACGGCAAGTATGGCAGATTTATTGTCGAGCCGCTCGAGAGAGGTTACGGCACGACGCTTGGGAATTCTCTTCGGCGAATTCTCTTGTCGTCGTTGCCTGGAGCGGCTGTTACTTCCGTCAAAATCGAAGGTGTACTGCATGAATTTTCGACTATTCCAGGCGTGGTTGAAGATACGACTGAGTTCATTTTGAATATGAAGCGTCTCGCGCTAAAAATCCACTCGGATGAGGAGAAGCGTCTTTTTATTGATGTGGATCAGGCAGGCGAGATAAAAGCAGGAGATATTCGCGCAGACTCTGATGTGGAGATTTTGAATCCGGATCTGCATATTGCCACACTCGCACCAGGAGCGCGTATTTACGCTGAGGTAGCGGCGCGCAATGGACGAGGGTATGTACCTGCTCACTTAAACAAATCGGAGGATCAAGAAATTGGCGTCTTGCCAATTGATTCTATTTATTCTCCGATCTATCGTGTCAATTATCAGGTGGAGAATACGCGCGTAGGTCAAGTTACTGACTATGACAAGTTGACTTTGGAACTGTGGACAGATGGCAGTGTAAAGCCTGATGAGGCGGTAAGTATGGCAGCGGGTATACTATCAGATCAATTGTATCTTTTTATGGGTCTGACGGATCGTGTGCGACACCATGAGCAACCGATTGATTTGGGCGATGAACGCAAGGATAAAGTTCTCGACATGACAATCGAAGAATTGGATTTGTCGGTGCGGTCTTATAATTGTCTGAAGCGTGCTGGAATTAATACGGTGCAGGAATTGTGCTCGAAAACGGAAGATGAAATGATGAAGGTGCGTAATCTCGGGCGTAAATCGCTTGAAGAAGTTCAAGAAAAGATGGAACAACTTGGACTTCATTTGCGCGAGGAAGAATAATTCATTTTTTAATCACGCAATAAGGAGGTATCCACAGTGAGGGGATATCGAAAACTGAATCGTCGCACGGGATCACGTGAAGCACTCATGCGCAGTTTAGTGACTGACTTGTTCATGTATGGACGGATCAAGACGACGGAAGCAAAAGCGAAAGAATTGCGCAAAGTGGCGGACAAGATGGTCACTCTCGCAAAACGTGGAGATTTACATGCGCGCCGGATCGCAGCTTCCTATGTGCGTCCTGAACCCATTGAAGGACTGGAACGGCAAAATGTTCTACAAAAACTTTTCTCCGAGATTGGTCCCCGATTTGCAGACAGAAATGGCGGGTATACTCGCATTCTTAAACTCGGGCCTCGTCGTGGCGACGCCACCGAAATGGTGTTCATCGAACTCGTCGACTAGTGTTTCTTGTATGATGCATAAGGTTAAATGTATTGTGTCTTATGAGGGTACAGATTTTCATGGATTTGCCCGCCAACCGCGTCAGCGGACGGTACAGGGGGAGATTGAGCGTGTGCTCTCTGAAGTATTCGACTGTCCAATTGAGACTGTGACCGCCAGTCGAACGGATGCGGGCGTGCACGCACGAATGCAGGTCATTCACTTTTCTCTACCCCATGAACGTATTGCAGTTGATAATTTGCCATACATTTGTTCACGTCAGTTGCCTGTAGACGTACAGATACAAAGTGCGTCATTGGTGGACGCAGGTTTTGACGCACGCCGATCTGTTTTATGGAAAACATACCGCTACTCGATTATGACGGGGCTTATTCCGGATGTATTTTGGCGGCGGTATGCGATTCATGAACCGCGTCCGCTACATGTCGATGCAATGCGAAGTGCCGCAGAGCATTTGCTTGGCGAACACGATTTTAGCAGCTTCTGCACGGCCAGGGCACAGCAAATTTCAAAAGTAAGGACTGTACATCGCATTCATTTCATTTATGATGACGTGTCACAGTGTTTGCAGATTGAAATTACAGGTAATGGGTTTCTGCACAATATGATTCGTATTATGGTAGGAACGTTGTTGAACGTGGGGCGTGGCAAATGGCAAAGCACAGAGGTTCAACAAATATTACGGGGCCGAGACCGAAAGTTGGCAGGTCCAACTGCTCCGGCACATGGACTGTGTTTATGGCATATTGAATATCCTGGTATCGATCATTTGCTTGACGATGCATAGGTTGCTGCGTTACACTCATGTTTAGCATATTGAACGTATTGGAATTGAGGAGGGACACCCATGCGGACGACCTATATGGCCAAACCGGGTGCCGTCGAGCGGAAATGGTATATTGTCGATGCGACAGGAAAGCGCGTCGGCCGTTTAGCGACAGAGGTTGCATCCATTCTGCGCGGCAAGCATAAGCCGGAATATACACCTCATGTGGATACTGGTGATTTCGTTATCGTCATTAACGCTGAGAAGGTTGTATTTACAGGGAAGAAATTGCAAGATAAACGGTATTATCGCCATTCTGGATATCCAGGTGGATTGAAGACGACGACCGCAGAAGATATGTTAGCAAAGCATCCGGAGCGCGTGATGGAGATGGCGATCAAAGGTATGTTACCGCATAATCGCCTTGGCGCGGATCAGTACCGCAAACTTAAAGTGTACGCGGGAGCAGAACATCCACACGCGGCACAACAGCCGGAACTGTTAGAAATTGCTGAATAGCACCTGCTAATTTTCATTTCTTATGTGGATGAACGTATTAATCGTTGAGTAAAGGAGGGTCATCTGGTTTGGCACAATTACAATATTGGGGCACCGGACGCCGAAAGACTTCGGTTGCACGTGTCCGTTTGTTGCCAGGGGAAGGCCGCGTGGAGATTAACCATCGGACGATGGACGAGTATTTTGGTCTTGAAACATTAAAGTTGATTGTAAAACAACCATTACTCGTTGCTGATGTGATGGGCCGTTATGATATTGTTGCAAATGTACGTGGGGGCGGTATTTCCGGACAGGCTGGCGCAATTCGTCATGGCATTGCTCGTGCACTGCTAAAAGTAGATCCTGATCTCCGTTCAGCGTTAAAGCGTGAAGGCTTGCTTACACGTGATGCGCGAATGAAGGAACGGAAGAAATATGGATTAAAAGCAGCTCGTCGTGCACCGCAATTTTCGAAACGTTAGGTTGCGTCTCTTTTTTTCGAGTAGAGGAAGGCACTCCACGTGGGAGTGCCTTTTTGCGTGTGCGCCCAGCATGGGTGGACTCTGTTGGATGCAAGTCCAGCGCGAACAGTTGGCGACACACTTACTCGGTATGCATTACGACTCTCGTTGTGAAGAGTATGCAGAAGAGCGATATACAACTACTCATTATTCTTGAAGAACCGTATGTGGGGGCGTTTGTATCGGGTTGTGAGAAGTCGCAGGCAGGCTTTCTCCACCTCGGTTATCGACGACTCTTATTTGATAAAAACCGCAAGGCGTCATCAAGCTGTTGGAAATGGTCATTTTTATAATCTGTATCACATGATATAATAAAAGTGTATGTCCATATAGTTAGGCTTATTGTGGGTTTGGGAGGCGGTCGTTATGGTGAAATCAAAAGTGACGGAAGAAGTGGTCTTGGAGGCTCTTCGTATTGTAGAAGACCCTGAGGTGCGGCGTAGTATTGTTGAAATGGATATGGTGAAGCAGATTGTAATCGATGGGTCAAAGGTCGAGGTCGAGGTCTTGTTAACCATTAGGGGGTGTCCGCTGCGATCGGTGATCGAAACCCAAGTGCGGGATGCGCTTCTAGGGATTCCGGGGGTGACGGAGGCCGCAGTTACGGTTGGCACGATGACGGACGAAGAACGAGAGCGTTTTGCGGGTAAACTCCGCGGAAAGGATGGGCAAACGGCTGAGTCGCCGCTGTTGAATCCCGATGCACCGACACAGTTTATTGCAGTAGCCAGTGGGAAGGGTGGCGTAGGAAAGTCTACTGTCACCGCCAATCTTGCAGTGGCATTTGCGCGTTTAGGATATCGCGTGGGCGTTGTTGATGCCGATATTTACGGGTTCTCCTTGCCAAACATCTTTGGCATCGCAGATGTTAAACCAGTTGTGGTATCGAATTTAATCTTGCCTGTGCAGACGCATGAGTTAAAGCTCGTTAGTATGCACTTTTTTGTGCCGGAGAATAGACCTGTAATATGGCGGGGACCCATGTTAGGGAAAATGCTGCGCAACTTTTTCCAAGAAGTTCACTGGGGTGATCTTGATATTATGCTTCTTGATTTGCCACCAGGTACGGGTGACGTTGCACTGGATGTTCACAATATGCTGCCAAAGAGCCGAGAGCTAATTGTGACGACACCACACCTCAATGCGGCGGATGTTGCAGTGCGCGCTGGGTTCATGGCGCAGCAAGTGCAACACGAAATTATCGGGGTTATCGAGAATATGGCTTATTATCAGTGTGCAAAATGCGGAGAAAAGGCGTATCTGTTTGGTCAGGGTGGAGGCGATCAAGTGGCGGGAACGCTCGGGACGGAGTTGCTTGCACAAATTCCTCTTGGTTCCGCAGGTGAGACGACGGGTATCTTTACTAACGATAGTATTCAGGGCGAGGCGTTCTACGAATTAGCGCAATCGCTAGCAGAAAAGCTCAATATGCGTTCTGTCACGGGGTAAGCAATCGTTCAATTATTATACAGCAATAAAAAGTGTCTGAATTACATTTCAGGCACTTTTTATTGCTGTATAAAACCTTGCATCTAGGCACATAAATAAAGTATAATGCAAGTACGTACTTGCGCATGTGCGTGATAACTTACATGCATGCATAGAAAGGAGGAGGTTTGATGACTGAAACCTTCCACTCATCAGGAGAGGCAGGTACGCATCAACGGATTATCGAAGCTGCCTTACAAGAATTTATACAAAAGGGCTATAAAGGTGCCAGTACCCGGGCCATTGCTGAGCGAGCTGCCGTAAATGAAGTTACACTGTTTCGGCATTTTGGGAGTAAGCTGGATCTTTTGCGAATTGCAGTCGAGTATGAAGTGTCGCGGATGCATTTTCCCAATACAATTGAATCCTATGTGGAATTGGATTTACAAGAGGGATTCCATAAGTTTATTTTGGAATACTTAATGCAGCTAACGCGTCAAAGTGACATTTTGATGTTGGGATTCGCCGAATCATACTCACATCCACAAGTTGTAGATTCTTTAAAGCATATGTTTTGGAGAGTGAGAACTTCGTTGCAAGAGTACTTTTCGTCGATGCAAGAACGTGGGAAAATGCGTGCGGCTGACAATTATGTACTCGCACAAATGGTGATTGCCACACTTCATACGGCGCCATTGATAAGAAAGAATGCGCCGAAAGATGTCGCAAATCAACTGACCGATGAACGTCTGATTGCTATGCTTGTCGAAACGATCTCATCTGCCTACGGGGTATCAAGCGCCAGACCCTAGAATAAATAAAGGGGGCATACTGAATGAAGAGTGCACGCACGTTAGGTATTATCATTATTTCCATTTTTGCAGTTCTGGTCATTTTAATTGGCGGCGGCTGGTATGTATACCAAAGAGCTAATTACGTGGTCACTTCCGATGCAAATGTTCAAGGGACGCTCGTTCCCCTTACATCGCCTGGTGACGGTACGTTGCAAAATTGGAATCTTACAAACGGCGATTTGATCAGCAAGAACGAGGTCATCGGAAAGACGGATGGATTAACAGGTACAACCGCGATCCAAGCACCTGTTGCAGGTACAGTCGTGCAAAATAATGCAGTGAGCAATGAGATGGTGGTTATTGGGCAGCCGCTAGCTTATTTGGTTAATTTGAATAATTTACAAATTATAGCAAATGTTCAAGAGACGGAGATCAACAATGTGGCTGTGGGGAAAACGGTGGATATTACAATCAATGCGCATCCAAATACGAGTTTCACTGGAAGGGTAACACAAATAGGCGCAGGATCTACAGTCGTAACGCAAGGCGTACCTAACACGAGTTTAAGCGGTGCGTTTAATAAGCAAACTCAACGTGTCCCAGTGTATATCTCAATCTCTGGTAGCGAAGGTAAGACGCTGATGCCAGGTATGTCAGCGAGCGTTTCTATTCATCGCAATTAACCGACAAGTCATAAGTAGACTGGAGTGAATTCGCATGCAGGGTGCAAGTGCCATTCGTGTTATTCTGATCAATTTAATTGTAGTTATTGTTCTTTTTGCGCTCATTATTGCGGGATACTTTTACTACACAAACTCAACGAACTACGTGACAAGCCAGGATGCACAGGTTGCGGGTGTCATTGTTCCAATTACAGTTCCTTTCACTGGGCGAATCAATCATTGGTACGCTACGATCAACAGTACGGTGAATCAGGGTGATCTCCTCGGGAATCAATTGAATACTTCCGTATTGGCGCTAAATCCGGGTCTATCCCAGATGGTTGCGCATAATAGCACCATGTCAAAGAAGTTAACTGATGAAGAAACAGTCACCTCTCCGATCAGCGGGACGATTATTCAAAATAACGTTACAGTGGGTCAGATCGTACAACCAGGTCAAGTTCTGGCCGAAGTTGTCAACCTTGGGAAATTGAATATTATCGCGAACATTTCTGAAACTGAAATTCGTCATGTGAGCGTGGGACAAACGGTTGATATTTCTATCGATGGAATTCCTAATACCAAATTCAAGGGAACCGTTCAATCTATTGACGATGCGACAACGTCCGCTTTCTCCATTGTGCCGAACCCGGATGCCGCGCAAGGGAGTTTTACGCCTGTGACGCAACGGATTCCTGTTACGATTAGCCTGAACGGCGGCTATGCAGGAAAGGCGCTGGTCCCAGGGATGAGCGCGCATGTAACGATTCACGTCAACAGTAATAATGGATGATGGGGTCTAATCGTATGGTGAAAGGGGGTTTTGCGATTGTCGTTTAAAGAGCGCTTTGGGATCAGCTTCCCCGCGTTGTTTGCGGTTGTGCTTGGCGTATTCATGGCGATTCTCGACACGACGGTTGTAAACGTCGCGATTCCAAAGATGATGGCCGTTTTCAATGCTACTCAAGATGAGATGCAATGGGTGATTACTGCCTATTTATTGGTCACAGGTATGTTGACGCCAATTAGCGGCTATTTAGGAGATCGATTTGGACAGAAGCGAATTTATTTAATCGCACTTGCAATTTTCACGATCGGCTCGGCTCTATGTGGACTTGCGTGGAGTACGGATGCGCTTATTTTTTTCCGGGTGCTTCAAGCCGTAGGCGGCGCCATGCTCATGCCTATTAGTATGACCATTTTGTTTTCTTTGTCGAAACCTGAACGTCGTGGTGCGATCATGGGCATATGGGGGATTGCTCTCATGTTTGCGCCAGCTCTGGGGCCGACGCTCAGTGGCTATCTCGTGGAGTATGTCGATTTTAGACTTATTTTCTACATCAATGTACCCATTGGGATTTTTAGTTTCCTTCTCGTCACAGCGACGATTCCGGATTTTCCAGCTAAACATACAGAGAAAATGGATGTGCCAGGTCTCATTACCTCCGTGGTTGGGTTCTTTTGTTTACTCTTTGCTTTATCTGAAGGACCGACAGATGGTTGGGGGTCAATCACGATCATTTCACTATTCTTTGCTTCGGCCGTCTTACTTTCCATGTGGATCGTGATCGAGCTCACAGCGAAAAACCCGATGCTAGATCTTCGCTTATTTAAGCGAAGAGTATTTACCGTTTCTATCATTACGAGTAGCTTGCTAAATGTAGCGATGTTAGGAGCACTCTTTATCCTGCCTGTCTTTTTGCAAGATGGACTAGGGTTAACCCCATTGCAAACAGGTTTATTAACATTACCTGGTGCGATGTTAACCGGTATTCTCATGCCGATCAGCGGGTTTTTATTTGATAAAATCGGTGCTCGACCGCTCGGGGTCATTGGATTATTCGTTCTTATGGTTACGACCTTGCAAATGGTTCATATGAATTACGATTGGACCTTCGGGGCGATACTTGTTATTTATATGTTTCGACAAGCAGGTATGGGTCTCGCGATGATGCCATTAACAACGGCTGGGATGAACGATGTTCCACGTGACAAGATCAGTCGTGCTACGGCGTTGCAAAATACCACGCGAAACATTGCAGGTTCGATTGGCACAGCGTATCTAAGCACGGTGATGCAAACGAATGAAACAAAGCATCTTGCACAGTTATTACAGCGCATGACAGCACATGCGTTTCAAGGGCTGCACGTGGCAGGGCAAATGCCGACAGTGTTTGGCCCGGCAAATAGTAACGCGGTCTCAATGGTCATGAGTATCATTGAGCAAATCGCTTTTGAACGAGGAACTCAAGATGCCTTCGGTGTGTCTGCAATCATTGCGGTTATTGCTTGGATCGCTGTCTTTTTCATCGGGAAGAGACGTCCTCCTCTCGTCATGCCAGAAGCAGAGAAATCTCATATGATGATGGAATAGGAATTTTGATGGTAGACAAATGAATGCGCGAGAATCATCGTCTCGCGCATTCATATTAGCTGCCACTCTCGCTGCTCCCTTCGCTGCCTCCACCGCTGCTGTCGCCTTGGTCAGAACCCCCGCCGCTTCCTTTTTCGTCGCCACTTTTTCCTTGACTGCTTCCTTGTGATTTCTGCTGTGTCATTTGTTTGGCATTGCCGCCGCCAGCCGATTTGACAGCTTCTTTCATACTGTCCATAAAAAGCAGGCGAAAGGTTGGTTGCTGCAGTGCTTCTGTCATGATCTTCATGATTTCTTTGCGGTATTCAGGACTTTGTAATAAGTGAAATTGAGTCTGCTGATTTTCAGGTGACGCCATAAGTGAAAGTAAGGATTTTTGATATTCCGGATCCTTCATCAGTTGCTTTTGAACCTCAGTCATTTGTGGTTTTGCCGCCTTTACTACCGCTGCAGCGAACTGCGTATCTTTCATTTGCGTAGCGAGAAACGCTTTGTTTTGGCCTTGGTTGAGTGTTTTTTCTACGGCAGTAGAAATGTCCGCTGGAGTGATGGCGATTTGGTGCTTAAACTCAGGACTAGATATGGTATCTTTTAGTGTGTTCATTCCCTCTTTGCTATGCAAAATGTCGAGAACCATTGTTTTAATATCAGGGTAACTGGCCTTGGTTCCAGACTGACTATTTGCTTGTTGTTGTCCCGTGTTGCCTGTTGTTTCACTGTTTGCCGTTTGCTCTCCGCTGCTCAGTCCGCAGCTTGTAAGAAAAAGTGTCGTTGTAAGAAATAAAGGTGACATTATTTTAGTGAATCGTTGTGCCATGACTTTGTTCCTCCTTTCTATTGGGTACTATGTCCAGCGTGAAAGGGGTTATTCAAAGGGAAGGTTAGGGCTATCCTAAAGAAAAAAGCCCGAAACTGAATTCCCGGGCTTTTCTAAGCATGTGGTGCGCATAGACTATTGAACGGTGGAATGAATCTTAGCTCCAGACATTAATTCGGACACGGTTGCAAATTGATATCCTTTTGCGCGCAATCCGTCGATAATCGTAGGGAGTGCAAGGTGAGTTTGTTTGCAACTATCACTAGCGTGCATTAAGATGATGTCGCCTGGGATTGCACGTGTGAGTACACGTTGTTTGATTTGCTCCACACCCGGATTCATCCAGTCAAGCGAGTCTGTATTCCATTGAACCACCGTATATCCCATGTGTGTCAACACTTGAATGGTATGCTTGTTAAAGTCGCCATTCGGAGTGCGAATCAAGGTTGTTTTGATGTTCAGGACGTCCTTTATCGCTTGTTCTGACTTCTGCACCTGTTCACGCACCCAGTTGTCTGTGTGCTCTGAATAGTTTTTGTGCATGTGGCCGTGACTTCCAATCTCAAATCCCATGGTCTTAATGCGTTTGGCGATTTCTTGGTGGTGTAAGACCCAAGGTCCGGATAAGAAAAATGTCGCATTTGTCACATGCTTGGCCTGAAGGATATCAAGGATAGGACCAGGTGATTTGTCGCCCCATGAAATGTCGAACGTGAGCGCGAGTACTTTATTTGACGTATCGACTTTGTAGATCGCAGCAGGTGGCTGAGCTTTTGTTGGACTTTGCGCTGCAAATGTTGCTGGTGCGGTCAAGGCGAGACTTGTGCAAAATAATGTGGCAGCCAGGCCGACACGTGCAACAAACCGCCGTATCGAGTTCATATTGGGCACCCCCGTATGTTCAGTCATGCAAAGTGTGCTCGAAAAGGTTGGATTGCATACGAAATTAGGGGAGAGTTTGTAATGATTTATCTTTTGCGTCGATATGGTGGGCTGTCTTTTCTATTCTTTGTCGTAGGAGCGATTCTAGGAGCTGTACTGGCACATCCGTTGCAGCATCTTTTGCTGCCCTTTGTACGTGATATTCGCAAGGTTGGAGTCAGTTTACGTGGGGAGTCGTTTGTGCAAGTGGCATTTACGATTTTTACACATAATCTCATGACGAGTTTAATGATGTTGATTGGCGGACTGTTACTTGGCATTATTCCACTCGTATCGGTGATGATTAACGGTGCGCTAGTGGGGTATGTACTTACGGTGCTGACTGCGAGCACACATGTTAATCCGATTTTGTTGTTTTTTACAGGTATTTTTCCACATGGGATATTTGAGATTCCTGCCTATCTGCTCGCTAGTGGATTCGGGCTTGAACTGGGATTCACCGTTTTTCGCTCTTTGTGGCGTCGTAAGGCAGTCTCTTCGGAATGGACGCGTCTGCGTAATGACCTTGGACCCACGATCTTGTGGGTCATCGTATTATTGGCTGTGGCAGCCTCTGTTGAAGCGGGCATAACGCCACATTTATTGGCATGGGCGATGTCGACCAAATGAAATCAAACGAAATTTTCTACTTCATCAACTGCAAACGAGATGATTTGTTGTTCCCCGTCTATCTGAAAAGCCACAGTATAGAAATCTATTGAACGAGCAAGAATCAGTAATTGTGAAATGCCATAAGTCGTTTCAAGGCGGGCTTCAACCGCGTTCTTTGCGGTAAGATAATCTGCATGGGTAGGTGTTAGGACGAGCGCAGTCGCAAGTTGTGCATAACTTAGAATAAATAATTCCGCATCGGGTGACATGCTTCTCCCTCCTTTTTGTTTATATGGTACCATATGAAGAGTTGGATGTATCGTCGGGCAATGGATTTTGGAAAGGGTGTATGAAGATGGATCGAGTGAGTGGCAAGCGATTACGAGTTATCGGAGTTCCTTCTGATTTGGGTCAAGGACGACGCGGAGTTGATATGGGACCAAGTGCGATTCGGTATGCAGGTCTCTCAGATCGACTAAAAGAACTTGGTTATGAAGTACAAGATCTTGGAAACGTGGATGTGCCAACTCCGGAATCTCGTGTGCAAGGTTTGGAAAAATTGAAGTATCTTGATCAGGTACGAGCAGTTTGTGATGAATTACGGGTGCTTGTTCGCGATTCCTTGCAGAATGGTTTCATGCCGATCGTACTCGGTGGCGATCACAGCTTATCGATCGGCAGTGTCGCAGGTGCTGTCGAGGCGCGCGGAAAGCTAGGCTGTATCTGGTTTGATGCACATGGGGACATGAATACGGACGAAACGACGCCAAGTGGGAATATTCATGGAATGCCACTTGCCGCTTCGCTTGGACTTGGTCATTCAGATTTGGTATCGCTTGGTGGATTTAGTCCGAAGTTGCATGCTGAGAATGTCGTTCTCGTTGGGGCGCGTTCCATTGATCCAGAAGAACGGGCACTGATTCGGAAGTCAGGTATGCATGTGTTCACGATGGCTGATGTGGATGAGATGGGAATCGGTGCTGTGATGCATAAAGCGATTGAATTAGCTTCGAACGGAACAGATGGGGTTCACCTGAGTGTTGATTTGGATGCGATAGATCCGATGTATGCACCGGGTGTCGGTACGGCTGTAAATGGTGGATTTACCTATCGCGAGGGGCATCTCGCAATGGAAGTACTCGCGACAAGTGGATGCGTGACTTCCGTGGATTTTGTTGAAGTAAACCCGATACTTGACTCGCAAAATCGAACAGGGATCATGGCGGTAGAACTTGCGTCGTCTTTGCTTGGACTCACAGTGATGTAGTGATTAGTGGAGAAGAAGGTATGCTTGTAGAATGTTTGTAGAAAAACGTTATGAGGAGATCGCGAAACGGAGCGACATCGTGTGGATTGACGTGCGATCGCGCAGTGAATTTCAAGAAGCGACGATTCCGGACGCTGTAAATATTCCGTTGTTTAGTGACGAGGAACGTGCGCAAATAGGTACTGTTTATAAACAGGTGAGTAAGGAAGTTGCGATGGAACTTGGACTTACTCTTGCGTCTGCAAAGCTTCCCGCTCTTGTTGCGGACATTCGCAAGCACGCGCATGGGAAGATGCCTGCGATCTTTTGTTGGCGTGGGGGTATGCGCAGTAAGACGGTTGCTACTGTTTTGGATTTAATGGGGATATCCAGCATTCGACTTACGGGGGGCTATCGCGCCTATCGCCAAGTAGTAGTAGATACGCTTAATCGGTGGACGATGCAGGATCTCCCTCCCATCGTGGTACTGCATGGAATGACTGGAGTAGGGAAAACATCTGTGTTGCATATGTTAGCTGAGCGTGGGGAACATGTGTTAGATCTAGAAGGGCTTGCAGGCCATCGCGGATCAGTTTTTGGCGGGATTGGTCTTGAAGTAGCGAATCAAAGGCAATTCGATAGCTTACTCGTGACGCGGCTTGAGGAGTTAAAAGACAGCCCATATCTTTTTCTTGAAGCGGAAAGTAGGCGTATTGGGCGTGTGACGATGCCGACATTTCTATTTGAAGCGAAACAGGCTGGATTCAACATTGAACTGACTGCTCCGCTTGCTGTACGAGTGGCACGAACGATGTTTCAATATCACTTAGATAACGAACCACTCTTCGCCGAGCAAGTGCGGCAGGCGTTACAGTATATCGAAAAGCGATTTTCGCCTGATTTGCGTATACGTGTGACAGAGTGGTTAGCTGCTGGAGACTACGCCTCGCTTATTGAAGCACTGCTTGTTGAATATTATGATCCGCGCTATCAGCACGCGATGGATCGCTATTCGCGTGAATTTACCGTGATCGATGCGACCCGTTTTGATCGTGCCATTGAACAAATCAAGGCATTCGTTGTAACAAAATGGCCCGCTCCCGCATGGAATAGAGAACGCGATTCTTTCTAGCGGCGGGTGGGATAGTCCATGATTTATCTCGCATTAGGCGATTCGATCACGTTTGGGTATGATGCATCGGATGAAGCGCATCGTTTTGTCAATATTTTGGCTGGGGAATTAAATCAGGTTATGCGTACAAGTATTCATTTGCATGCAAAACCGGGGTGGACTTCAAGCCAACTGTTGCGTTCTCTGGAGAAGATCCCTGACTGCATTTTGGAAGAGGCACAACTAATCAGCCTGATGATCGGAGGTAACGATCTCATCAAGGTGATGCCTTGGTACCTTGATGATCCTGAGCGTGCGCAGGAACGGTTGCGTAAATCGTTCTACCCTCAAGTACTGGCGATCGTTGATAAGGTTAAGCGCAACTCGGATGCGATTCTCATGATTTGTACGGTGTATAATCCATTTCCCAAGTCAGAAATCGCACAGAAGGCGCTGGCTGATCTCAATGGATTTTTGCGGGATGTTGCTGCAAAGCGATCGTGTGTGGTCGTTCCCGTAGATGAGTGGTATGGGGGAAGTGAAGAACATTTTGTGAATGGGTATCGACGGGGGGAATTACAAGATTTCCGTCTGGTTCGCAACCCCATTCACCCTAATGATGCTGGACATGAACGGATTGCAAAGGCCATTTTAACTAGATATCTAACGATTCGTCGTCAGAGACAGGCCGTTCGCAAACGGTCACAGCTCACAACAGCCGCGAAGCCAAAATCGAAAAAACGATTGAAGAGACGCAAAAGTGCTTCTGGTGTATAATGTGTAAAGTAACGCGTGGCTCGTAGAATGAGCAGATATGATAAAAGGCTCAGGATACGGTGCAAGAGACACTGCTGCGCGTCTATTTCTCATTTTATGCTCTATATAGGCATCATCAGGTTATGGACAAGCTGAGTGAAGACTAGGACAGGATCTGACACGTACAAATAGGCAGGAATCGATGCCGGTAGTTGGGTGGACTTTATGAATCAATTCATGGCTCTGCTGTATAAGTTCACGATTTTTGATGTTGTCGACATTTTGATTGTGTCGTATGTCTTTTATCGGGGAATCTTACTCATTCGTGGTACGCGAGCAGTCCAACTGCTAAAAGGAATAATCGTGTTGCTTATGGCGACTGGACTAAGTGGACTATTTCATTTGCAGGCGCTCAATTGGCTGTTAAATCGAGTGCTTGAAATGGGACTATTTGCAATTCCTGTCGTGTTTCAGCCGGAACTGCGGCGTGCTCTCGAACAATTGGGGAGATCAAACTTATTAAGTCTTAGCAGACGTTGGCAACATGTTCCGGAAAGTCCCGCCCACGTGATTACAGAGATTGTAAATGCTTCGCAGGTATTTGCGAAGAATCGTATTGGTGCTTTGGTTGTGCTAGAACGCGAAACAGGGCTCAATGAATACATCGAGACGGGAATTGCGATTGGCGGTGTACTGAGTTCGGAATTGCTAATCAATAGCTTTATTCCAAATACGCCATTGCATGATGGCGCAATTATTGTGCGCGGAGATCAAGTTATCGCGGCTTCTTGTTACTTACCACTAAGCGATCAATCTGATCTTGCGAAAGAATTAGGCACGCGCCACCGTGCTGCAGTTGGCATCACAGAACAATCTGATGCGCTTGTGGTCGTCGTTTCTGAAGAAACAGGGCAAATCTCAGTGGCGGAAGCGGGCCTTTTGACGCGAGGATTGGATGAACAGACATTGGCGGACAAATTGGCGATTGGCTTAAACTCACAGCGGCGCAGTGCAGGTCTGCGGTTTTTTTCGAGGAGAGTAGGTTCCCCATGAAGCGAGAACGCGATTTATTACAAAATAATAATTTCGTTCGACTTCTCTCTCTGATCATGGGCATCGCTTTATGGGTGATTGTGAATTCTGCGCCAGGTGGTCAGTCGAGTGGACTTGCGACGATCTCTCAGACACTTCGGAATTTGCCCGTAACGGTAGTGGCTCCATCAGATATGGTGGTTGTTTCACAGCAACCGCAAAGGCTTAATTTGAATATCTCAGGGAGTATTATTGACGTTGCAACTGTGCAGGCAGAAGTGGCGCAAATTCGTGTAGTTGCAAATGCGCTCGCGGTTGGGCCGGGGATTCACCAGGTGCCTGTGATTGTAGAACACGTACCGTCAAACTCAGTGAATTATGTGCCGGATATGGGATTTGTAACTGTTGATTTACAGCCAAAGGTCGGACAATCTTTTTCATCAAAACTCACTATTGTGGGACAAGCAGCAGCAGGACTTACACGTGGGGAGGCGATTGTTGCGCCGACACATGTGGTTGTGAGTGGTCCTGATACGCTAGTCCATCAAGTTGCAGCCGTTACTGCTAAACTTGACATATCTGGAGCGCAAAATAATGTGACACGAACTGTGCCTGTGTTCCCAGTATCCGAAGATGGACACATCGTACCTGGGGTGAAGTGTAGTCCATCGACGATTACAGTCACTGTTCCGATTGAAAATCCTGTGCATGCCGTAAAGCTCGTAGCGACTACGGTGGGGACGCCCGGACAGAATTATGTTGTGTCAGGAATCTCTGTACAACCTTCCCAAGTTGACGTTCAAGGAAAAAGTTCAGTCGTTGATGCGCTTACGAGTATTGCGCTTCCGCCTATCCCTGTGGATAAGTTGACTAAGACACAGACAGTGCGTGTAGCGGTCCCGATTCCATTTGTCGGAGCCCATTTAAGTCGTCCTATGGTGAATGTCACTGTGACGATTTCACCCAAAGCGACAGTCACTTTGCAGGGGATTCCGATTTCTCTAGTGGGCAAAACGCAAGGGATTGCATACACTTTAAAAGGTTCTACAACAGCAAGTGTAACTGTTTCTGGACCCGCACAGCTTGTTTCTACCTTGCAAGCTCAGGATATTCAAGCGTATCTAGATGTGAGCCAAGTTGCGGCAGGAGCTAGCAGAACACTGCCAATCCAGATTTCATTGCCACTCTATACACAGAATATCTCTGTGCAACCCGTAACGATATCCGTTTCAGCGGTGAAAGGTTGATCGGGAAATGGTATATGTTGGTTGCTTGCGAGGATTGTATTGCTTATGCGACAATATTGAGGTATAGATTTGAACTAGATTGTTAGGTAAGGAGATAGTCGTGTGGCGCGTTTGTTTGGAACGGATGGCGTTCGCGGAGTGGCTAATCGGGATTTAACTCCGGAACTTGCTTTTCAATTAGGGTATGCAGCGGCACGCGTTCTTTGGACTGCGCAAAGTAATCCCTTTTTTGTGGTGGGAAAAGATACGCGATACTCGGGGGACTTGCTCGAGAACGCTTTGATTTCTGGCGTACTCAGTGCGGGAGTTGACGCAGTCCAACTCGGCGTGTTGCCAACGCCTGGTGTGGCATATCTAACGCGAGCCATGAAGGCTACGGCGGGTGTGATGATTTCCGCTTCGCACAACCCGATGCAGGATAATGGAATTAAGTTTTTTGGCGCGGATGGGTTTAAATTACTCGATGCAATTGAAGATCTCATTGAGGCAGAACTTGAGAAGATTGCGGTAGTGGATCGTCCAATCGGAGATGCTGTTGGGCGCATCAGACATCATCATCAAGGATTAAAGGATTATATGGAATTTCTAAAGGGTACCGTACGACATTCTCTTTCTGGGATAAAGGTAGTTGTCGATGCCGCCAATGGGGCGGCTTATGCGATGGCAGGCGATATTTTGCGCGATCTTGGCGTAATGGTTAACGTGTTTCATGCAGAACCAGACGGTAAGAATATCAACGTGAATTGTGGTTCGATGCATCCTGATACGATTGCACGTCTCGTGCAAGAGACGGGGGCCGATGTGGGACTTGCTTTTGATGGGGATGCAGATCGCTTGATCGCCATTGATGAAAAAGGTCAGTTTGTTGATGGCGACCGTATTATGCTGATTTGCGCGCTTGATATGGAAAGTCGTGGGGAGCTTGTGAATCACACGGTCGTGACAACGGTCATGAGTAACTATGGTTTTTTGAAGGCCTCTCGTCAACTTGGCTTGCAATTAGTCCGCACGGCGGTGGGGGATCGGTATGTGATGGAAGCCATGCGCGAAGGCGGATATGTTTTGGGTGGAGAGCAATCGGGTCATGTGATCTTTTTACAGCACAACACGACCGGGGATGGCATGCTCACTGCTTTGCAATTGCTCGATGTTCTTGTAGGAACGAAACAACCATTAAGTGAATTATCGGCGGTTATGCGCTCTTATCCACAAGTTCTTGTGAATGTGCGCGTACAGGATAAGGTAGCATGGCGTACGAATAGTGCCATTGCTACGGCCATTTCACAAGTGGAAGATCAGCTTGGCGACGACGGGCGGGTATTGGTTCGTGAATCAGGTACAGAACCTATTGTGCGTGTGATGGTAGAGGGGCCGCGCGAAGATAGGGTAACTGAGTACGCGGAGTCGATTGTAGCCGTTTTAAAACGAGAATTAGGTGCGTGATTCTACAGATAACAATAAAGAGGCGCAAAGGGGGTGATGAGGCGCGGAACGGTAGGAGAGGGATAGGCGTTCTTAGAGTCGCAACACGGGTTGGAAATGAGATGTGATAAGCGCCAGGGCTGTCGAGCGAATGTGGGCGCGGCAGTTGACGCGGTGGAGGTTAGCGAAGGGTTCGGCGGGTGCCTCCCGATGTGATCCGCATTGTTATAGTGAGCCACAAAACTGCAGGGCAATCTGCAGGACAAAGGTAAACTAGGATGACCTCTTAAGGACAAGTGAAAATGCCCAATCTCCGTTTTGCATATTGTGATCATGCAAGCGAAGTTGTTGATGAAGGCACAAATGAGTGCTAACGTGGATGGGGGTATGGGCATTTATGTGTGGGATTATGGGTTATATTGGAGATCGACAAGCACAGAGTGTGCTATTAAGCGGACTGAACAAATTGGAATATCGTGGATATGATTCGGCGGGTGTGGCGATTGCTGGGGATGCGGAACTGCAAGTGGAAAAGTCAGTCGGCCGACTGGCGGTGCTAGCCGATCACCTGGCCATGTCGCCGATTGTAGGAAAAGTCGGCATCGGGCATACGCGTTGGGCGACTCATGGCCGTCCATCGGATGAAAATGCACATCCCCACACAGCGTGTGATCGGGAATTTGCAGTTGTGCACAATGGCATCATCGAGAACTATTTACAACTTAAAGAACATCTTTTATCGCGTGGACATCGCTTTACCTCTGAAACTGACACGGAAGTTGTAGCCCATTTACTTGAAGAGTATTTTACGGGAGACTTATTTTCCACAGTGCTGCGTGTTATTAAGGAAATTCGCGGTGCCTATGCGTTAGCCGTTGTAGCAGAAAAAGAACCGGAGAAAATTGTCGCTGTGCGGAAGCACTCACCTCTTGTGGTTGGATTTGGTGACGGAGAGCAATTTCTGGCTTCAGATATTCCAGCACTACTTGACTATACGCGTGAGGTACACATTTTGGCGGAAGGCGAAATCGCCGTACTGACTAAGGATGGAATCGCATGCTATGATTTAGCGGGTGAACCAATGACTGTTGAACCTTTCTTTGTAACCTGGGATGCACAAGCTGCAGAAAAGGGTGGATACGCTCATTATATGCTTAAAGAGATTTACGAGCAGCCAAAAGCGGTGCGCGATACGCTCAGTGGCCGTTTGACAGAGGAAGGACGGGGTGTCGTCCTTCCTGAACTCGCGTGGACAGTTGAGGAAATCAAGAAGATTGATCGCATTCATATTGTTGCCTGCGGTACGTCTTATCATGCGGGGCTTGTGGGGAAAGCGGCGATTGAACAGCTTGCGCGCATTCCTGTTGATGTAGAGGTAGCCTCAGAGTACCGCTATCGCGACCCGATTTTATCGGCGGATACATTGATTCTTGTCATCTCGCAGTCGGGTGAAACGGCTGATACGCTTGCTGCGCTGCGCAATGCCAAGGCATGTGGCAATCGTGTATTGGCAATCACAAATGTAGTGGGCAGTTCTGTGGCGCGTGAGGCAGATGACGTGATGATCACGTGGGCTGGCCCAGAGATTTCTGTTGCGTCGACTAAAGCGTATACGACGCAGTTGATCGCGTTGTACTTGCTTGCGATCTATCTCGGGCAATCTTTGCAGGTCATTGATGCCGTGTTTATATCTGAGCTAGTTCATGAGATGCAAACATTGCCGCAAAAACTTGACGATGTGCTGGAGACCGCACCACAAATTGAAAAAATTGCGCAGGCCTTTTCTACCTGGGATGACGCTTTTTTCCTGGGGCGCGGGATTGATTACTTTGTGGCACTTGAGGGAGCACTAAAATATAAAGAGATCTCTTATATTCACGCGGAGGCGTATCCCGCAGGAGAACTTAAGCACGGAACGCTCGCTCTCATCGTAGAGCAGGTGCCTGTGATTGCACTCGTGACGCAAGATGTCCTGTACGAAAAATCACTCAGTAATATTAAAGAGGTGAAAGCACGAGATGCATACGTGCTTGGCATTGCATGGGCAGGCGATGATGAGATTGCAAAGTCGGTCGATCGTGTGCTGTATGTTCCTCGGACGATGTCCTTTTTCGCGCCGGTGATGCTCATTGCTCCACTACAGTTGCTTGCGTACTACGCATCTGTTGCACGCGGCAATGATGTCGATAAGCCGCGCAATCTAGCAAAGAGTGTCACGGTGGAGTAGGGTGAAATCTTGTCCCAAGGATGTCAATTCAGGTAAAGAGCAGGTATACGCCTGCTCTTTACCTTTTTGTGGTACGCCCGGCATGGGCAGAGTTAGGGTACAAGTGTCAAGTGAAGATTGACGAAGGAGAGTGATGTGAAGCTGGATTTTAATCTGGGGTGATCTCGGCGCTGTAGTTAGTGTACAAGTCCTGGGAAGAGACCGACAAGTCCTTCGACGGCCATTTGTACTGCAATCACGGCGAGCAGAAGTCCCATGAGGCGAGATATTACGTTTAGTTCGGTCTGACCAAGTCGTTTGCTAATTGCGCCCGCATAATGAAAAATCACATAGGTTCCAGCGAGTACGATGGTGAAACCTATGAAGACGGCAATTGAGTTGAGGAAGATAGTAGGGCCTGCCGCTAAAGCCATGACAGTCGCAATGGTCCCTGGTCCTGCAATGAGCGGAGTTGCCAGTGGAGTCACGGAAATATCATCTTTATCTCCGCTCTCTGCTTCTTCTGCTGAGTTAGGCGTATGAATGTGCGATGGTTTCGCATGGAGTAGATGATAGGCGATTCCAAAGATCAGAATCCCCCCAGCGACGCGAAAAGCATCCACAGTAATTCCAAAGACACTGAAGATCACTTGACCAAGAAC
The DNA here is from genome assembly GCA_021821085.1 of Bacillota bacterium. Taxonomy (GTDB): domain Bacteria; phylum Bacillota; class Bacilli; order Alicyclobacillales; family SLC66; genus Sulfoacidibacillus. The sequence goes on from JAKACV010000013.1 coordinate 34,658, forward strand.
GAGGAACAGCATGAGAATCACAAAGGCAATTATAATCGCCTTGCGAGCCGTTTTGCGCTGTTCAGAAACACTCTGATCCTGAACGAGACCCATGAAGATCGGCAGATTTCCTAAAGGATTCATGACTGCAAAGACAGACACCAAAGCGTGAATCGTGTAAATGATCAATATAAATTCACCTTCCTTTTCGATCGCGTAGACTCTAATAACTGCCTTTACTCGCTAAACGTTCGCTAATGCGTTTCAATTTTAACGAGTAGTTGAGTAGATCTTGTCGTGCACTTTCTGATTCTGCGCGACTTGGTTTTAGATCTGCAATAGCCCAAGAGTTCATTAGATAACTAAATACCTGATTAAAATACGCGACAGGACCATAATTGGCGTGTTTCGCGATGACATCCATTCTCTTTTTGAACGAAGGCATGGAAATTCCAGGCATTGAAAAACTTGTCATTGCCTTATGGATGTAATATACAAAATTATGATCTACCCCCAGGTAGCCTTTCACTGCGTCACGGTAAAAGGCAAAGTGGAGAGTTTCATCTTTTGCAATTCTACGCAATAGGCGAGTCAAACGTTGATCGAATGCGTTTGCTGCTTTGGCGACATTGTTGTAAAACACCATCGTGGCTAGCTCCTGAATAGTTGTATAAACCATTGTTTCCATGGCAGTGTCGAAATCAGGCGAAAATCCACCTTGCACGACCTCCTTGCGAAGCCGGTGCAGTTCTGTCGGATTAGCATTTCGCGTGATAATCAGGTAAGTCTCGAGTAGAGAGGAATGTTGATCTTCCTCAGATACCCACGTGTGAATAAAATCCTGCAATACATGCAGCGAGCCTTTAAATGTTTCAGCTAAATGGTGATAGAAAAAGGGTAAGTTTACTTCTGTCAATAACGAGGTTTCAACCGCAGTGTAAATGGCATGCGGCAGTGAACGTTGTTCAATCCGCCAAGGCTCTTCTACAAAGGATCGACCAAGTTCCCAAGGGATAAATTCGTGGTAACTCCAATCGATTGCAGTTGCGCGTTTGCGGTGTTGTGAATAAAGTTCTGTGAAGTAAGGTTCCAATTGGGGGTCAAACACATTTAGATTGTAATTTTGAAATGGCATTCCTAGTCGTCCCCTCGGATGTCTCGAATTTTTCGCGGCATTGCTGAAAGCATACAAAACATCTCTTTGTAGGGCAACCAGTATGTATTTCAGCCAACGTGATTTACGATAGACATACCGGGGTCATTTGGAGTGGTCGCCTATTTGTATTTCATCCTTCTCAAATTAGCAACGTAAGACTACTTAATCTATTATGTATGATAAAAATAAAAAATGATAGAGTAATTAATTAAGGGCATTTTGCGCTGTCCTTATTTTTTCAGAAACGAGACCTTTCAAAGGCCCTTTTTGAGCAAATTTGTGCTACGGGCGGTCACGCATACTGGCCCCCTGTTCAAACACGGCTGCACCGAACACGCTACGGGCTAAGTATACGTGACCACCCGTAACGTGTTAATTGGTTTCAACTATTCACTTTCATCGCTAGCTCCGCGTTTGCGCGGAGGAGGAAGTTAACTCATTCAAATAAATAAAGGTATTCGCTGTATCCTTCACGTTCTAAATCTTCCTTTGGTATAAAGCGCAGGGAGGCAGAATTGATACAGTAGCGAAGCCCCCCTGATTCCACTGTTCCATCATTAAAGACATGTCCTAAATGGGCATCGACGTTCTTGCTTCTCACCTCAACGCGAAGCATTCCGTGATTGCGGTCTGTTCTTTCTTCAATCGCTGATTGGTCAAGTGGTTTTGAGAAGCTCGGCCAGCCACACCCGGAGTCAAATTGATCGAGGGAGGAGAAGAGAGGTTCCCCAGACACGATATTGACGTACAGGCCTTCGCGGTGATTATCCCAATATTCGTTGTGAAATGGCGGTTCTGTAGCGTTGTTTTGTGTGACTTCATATTGCATTGGCGACAATTTCAGTTTAAGTTGCTCTCTGTTCATACGCTCACTCCGTTCTTTTCGTGCTGAAATGCAACAGCCAATTGTTCGTATGAAAAAAGTTTATACGCAGATTCGTCAATTGTAATTATGCCATAGTAGTATACAGCTATTTACATAATATCACTTCATTTCTCAGATGAGAAGAAGGCGCACCAAGTTTCCATCACGGATATAAACGCATAAGCATAGATTAAACTGAGGTGTAAGTAGTGACTCCTTTGATTGCATTGCTTCGCACACAGGATGGGATGCCTCAAGTGCGTGCTCATATGGATCAGCCATGGGTGATGTGGAGTGGGGCGCTTAAAGAATGGCGGCGCCCTCCAGCAGACGACGAACTCATGCAATTGTCCAGTTCTACAGAGTGCGTCGTCGTTGGTCAAGAAAAGCCTGGCGGTATGGAGTGGAGTGAATATTTCATCTTAGGCCTTGGAATCCCTGCCATCTGGCGGACAGAAATACTCATACACTTCATGCGAGATGTAAAACAAGTTGAACCATCGGCTAAATATCGCGCGTATATGTATGCACTTCAGCTTCGACCACAACAGATTGCCATTATTAGCGAATCTACCTGTTTTGGAGTTGCGGGGCTCGCAGCTATAGAAAAAGTTACTGCAAAGGTGGAGTTGTCGCACATTTTACCCATGGTGTTGAGCGGAGGTCAGAAGGAAAGGGCTCAGTATCCTTCCTATCCGGAAGTTACGATTGTCATCTGTACTTTCAATGAAGAGCAGAGAATCGGGTGGGCGCTTCAATCTGTGTTCGCTCAAACTGGGAATCATTTTGAGTGTATCATAAGCGATGATGGTTCTACAGATCGCACTATTGACAGGGTGCGAATGATTGACGATCCACGGCTGCGTATCACATCACTTCCATCTAATCGCGGGAAAGCTCATGCGTTGAATGCAGCTTTACGCATCGCACGGGGGAAGTACTTATTGGAGTTGGATGCGGATGACTGGCTGCCGCCACATGCCGTCACAACTCTTTTTGAAGCGATGGATTGCGAGGCCAGTGACGTGGGACTACTCACCTCATTTTACCACTTATGGCGGCGCAATCGCTATGACGATCTGATCTATCGTGGGATTCAGGAGAGCCAGCAGATCACTGTGAGCAATCACTTTGCAAAAGTCCCCATCCCCCGATTATATCGTACAGATGTCTTACGAGAATTCGAAGGATGGGATGTACATGACTCTTCACGGGGACGACTCTACGAAGACGTGGCGATGACTGCAAGATTTTTGAAACAAAGTAAGATCGCCATGGTCAAACAGGCACTTTACCATCGTGTGATTCGCCATTCGAGTATCAGTCAACAACATGACCACGAGTACACGGTGTGGGCACGTGAAAATCTCGATGGAGGAGATGATTGACCAGAATCTCTGTAAAGAATCAGACCAAAATACGAACATAATCAATGTTTGTCGTTGGGATGGTCACTGTAACAGGTTGACTGTATACGATAGGCGGTTCCTGGACTTGGATAAAACTTATTTGTACAACGGTAAGTGTTCCTTCATACATGGATCCAGGAACGACGACTTCGACTGTCCGGCCGATAAAGGAAGACAGGATCGATACGAAGTTCATATTCTTTCACCCCTCTTTTTATTGAACAGCGTTAATTTTGGCATAGGGAATGACCACAATGTCCCCTGTGCTTTCAATGAGTTCCACTGCATTCGTTCCAACGACAGTAACGGTTCCTGTAATTGACCCTCCGCTTGTTGCTATTGTGACCGTTTGACCCTGACGACTTGTGAAGTATGATTGCAATGCGGGATTTGCAGGTAATCCACTGGCAAGTTCCGCTTTTAGCGCCCTAACTTCACGTTGCAGTGCGCGCAGTTGCTCCTCTTGATGGTGCAACTCTTTTTCAATGTGGTGAAGTTCCGTGTGTAATTCGTGTAGTTCGTGACGAATTGCATGGATTTTCTTGCGCACATCATATCGTAGTGGCACGCAATGCTTTGCTTTTTTGACGCGTGCAACGTTAAGGGTTGCGGCGTTAATGGTTTTTACCCGTAAAGTCTGAATCTGAGCTTCAGCAGGTGCACGATGCATGTAGGTGTACCCCTTTCGGTAAGGTGTGGTTGTCTCTATGCAATCTATTCATGCTACAATGCGTCTGACTCGGCAAATAACTAGATTCACGTAAATATGCAAATCGCACGATGAGAACTGCATAAAAAAGAAGTGCGTTGCATGTCAGAATTCTTCATGTTGATAGAAGGGACGCGCTGTGGGCACTTGGTTTTCCATTAAATCAGTCCACGTCATTCCTTCGAAATGTCCAGTCCACTTGTGATTGAAGTGCGCCCAACTGCGATCGATCCTGCTCTTACCAAGGTCAGACAACAGGTGAAAGGAACTGTGATTGTCGTGCCAAACAAACGTGTCCAGTGCGAGAGTAAGTTTCCAGCCGGCCAGTCTGGCTCGTAAGCACCAATCTGCATCATCTGCGCCGTATGCACAACCTGGATCAAGTCCGCCAATGTGATCGTGTGCTGCTCGTCTGACGTATAAGAGCGTGCCTTGTAGATTTTTTGTAGTCATCGCGCAGGGCGTGATCTGCGCAAGATGCGAGTTGACCTCAGCGAGTGCGATTTCACTGTAAGCAAAATTGCTTTGCGGTAGCTGATAACTGATCATATCTTGCCTGCCGCCGATGCCTCGACCGATCGGCGCGACAGCTGCAATCTGTGAATCATGTGTGAGATGATGCTGTAAACGCATGATCCACTGGGGTCCTACGTATACGTCTGAGTTTACGTAACACAGATCAGAGATTGCATCGAGATGTGGATAAACCTGGTTGACGGCAGGAGCGTAGCCAAAATTTTTTTCGTTTTCGATGACAGAAAGGATGGATGGATTCAGTTGTTGATATTCGCGCAACATGTTGCGTGATCCATCTGTGGAGGCATTGTCTACGATCCAGATGTGAAATGGAACATTTGTTAGCTTAATAAGGAGATCTAAGCATTGGCGTGTTTTGTGGACCGTATTAAAACTGATTAGGATGATGGTAACGGGATTCTCCATGTTATTCCACCCACGGTTCAAGGATCGGTGATTCGTCCAGCATAGAGTCATAATGGCTGCGCGGGCAAAATGCAGAATGAGGATCGCGCTCGACATAAAATTGGTACTTTTGAAGCGTTTCTTCTTTAGAACCCGCATAACCGTAATGTTTGATGCGGATATCGGAAGTAGTACCAGGAAAATCGGATACTAAATTCTGCGGTAAACTTCCTCCATGCAGGGCTTGATCATTCCATTTATAGGGTTCCCGAGGAAGATAGCGAAATAGGCGTGGCCCATATTGGACTGGTGCCCATAACTTATCCACTCGGTAGTGCGTGAGAGAATGCCAGAAATGATAGAAACGAAACGCATACCAATCGATTGTGGGTTGATTAATCAAGGCGCGAACTTCATGTTTGAACCGCGATTCGAATATTTCATCCGCGTCAAGGGCTAAGATCCAATCGGGTTTTGTTGCAATAGTGCGCCGAAATAATCGGAGTTTCAATGCCATCTCATTAATGCCGTAGAGAGACTGATCGGATCGTCCAAGGGATATGACTTTTGCATAGGAAGCACAAATAGCTATCGTGTCATCTGTAGATCCGTCATCGAGGATGACAATTTCATCGACGTATTCAGATAAGTCATTGAGAACTTCACGTAAATAGCGATTGGATTCGTTGCGTACTTGCATCATCGCAGTTAGCTTATTGCCATCCGTTTTGCGAGATTGTGCCATTGTAGATGTTCCCTTCTTTATCCCTCGGATTCAATTAGCAAATGTGCCCACTTTTTCCGAAAGTAATGTTCGCTGTCTTCAAATAAAGCACGTAACTTGCCGTGATCTTTGCAACTTTGTCCCATCAGATGATAGATGGTGCTTTCTGGGCAGTACACAACGCGATATCCTTGGCTACGGGCGTTGAAAGAGTAGTCTGTTTCCTCGAAATAAAAAAAATAGTTTTCGTCAAATAGTCCTAATTGGGCGAGTAGGTCACGCCGAATCAGATATGCGGCGCCGCAAACACTGATGCAATCCTCTTGTTGATCGTACTTGCCTATTTCATTTCGTTCGAATAGACCGCGCGGCTCATGGTGGGCATTGGTGCCAACGATCCCAGCTCCGGTAATTTGCCCATGGTGATCAATCATTTTAGGACCGACTACTGCGATGCGCGGATCGCTGTCCATACAGTGCAGCAAGGGTTCCAACCAGTGAGCAGTGACTAAGACATCGCTATTGAGAAGAAGAATGTATGGACTCGTTCCTGCTAGAATTCCTTGGTTGCAGGCTTTTGCGTACCCTTCATTCTTTGTGTTTGCGATCATGATCAGGTGATTGGATGCCATTTGTGAGAGCATCTCTAGGGAACCGTCTTGACTTCCGTTGTCAACGACAATCACCCGGTGGGGAAGGGGAGTATAGGCTTCAATACTCTGTAAACATTGGAGCAAAATTTTTTTTGTATTAAAATTCACAATGACGAGGTCGATGATTGTTTTCACTTCCGATCCTCCTAAACGTTATGACCATTCACAGATTGATTGATCGCCAAGCACCATGCGCACGGAACGAGGATTTCGTGTGGTTCGGACAATTTCTACATATCGACCCAGTAGACATTGATCGAGCCGTGGCGCTTGATCAATGATACAACCGGAGAGAATCACGCTATATTCGACGTCCGTTCCATGGATGGTTACGTCGTCTCCGATTGAGGTATAGGGGCCAATGTATGCATTTTCAATGTGAACGTTGTGACCGATCGAAATGGGCCCTCGCAAGGTGCTTTTTCGAATTGTTGTGCCTGAGCCTACTTGAATGGGACCTGTGATCACTGATTCGTGATCAATCGATCCTTGAATATCTGGCGTGAGATCCTCTAAAAGGAGACGATTTGCCTCGAGTAAGTCGTTTGGTCGCCCCGTATCTTTCCACCAACTTGTAACGACCGTATGGGAGACTGAAAAATGATGGTCGACTAGCCATTGCACCGCATCTGTAATTTCCAGTTCTCCGCGTGGGGAGGGAGTAATGGCCCGAATTGCTGCATGAATGACAGGGTTAAAAAAATACACGCCACAGAGTGCAAGATTCCCCAGATCCCGAGATGGTTTTTCAACAAGGCGAACGATGCGATCTCCCTGTAGTTGGACGATGCCAAAGTGCTGAGGATCGTCTACGGGTCCAGTTAGGACGAGCGCATCTACGCGTGTTTGCATAAACTGCTTCATGGCATGCTGAAATCCGCCGTGAATCACATTGTCACCAAGCATCATGACAAATGGTTCTTCTCCTAAAAAGGGTCTCGCTAAGGAGACAGCATGTGCGAGGCCAAGTGGCTCAGATTGATGGAGATACGTCACTTGAATGCCAAAGGATGAGCCATCACCAAGGGTGTTTTTCACCTCCGGCGCAGTGGTTCCAACGACGATTCCAATATCGTGAATACCCACATCGCGTAGTGCGTCAATCGCGAAACACAAAATGGGGCGATTTGCCACAGGCAGCAGTTGCTTGGCGCTCGTAAAGGTCAATGGGCGTAAGCGAGTTCCCGTACCACCAGAAAGAATGAGCCCTTTCACAGATGTTCCTCCCTTCTCGTTTGTGTAGTCCCCCTACAATATGAACAAACTGAAAACTTTGTATGGACGTCTTGCCATATAGAAGTGAGGTTGATTTCATTACGGAGTGTCACGACGATGCTTCATCGGACGTCCCGTGGCGAATGTATGGTCCGTTGTTTGAAATTCATCATTTTCTTTTTTATCCATGTCATCAACCAGAGCAGCATTGGGAAAAGACTCAATACGCCAAACAGGGTGTATAGGGTAATGGTTTGTTCAATGCGCGCATGATCCTTTGCGAGATACCAAGCCACAACCGCAAACGCACTGAAAGTGAGAAGCATCCACAAATGATTCCAGGTCAACACAGCTTTACGGGTTTCTTTTATTGGAAAGAAAAGTTCCCACCCTAACTGAAAATAAAGGACGGTACGGATATAGGCTCCAAAGGTCATTAAGATCAAGCCATAAATATCGAAACGTTCAATGATAAAGAGATGGATATTTCGTAAGATTTCCTCGGTGGGATAAGTGAGGGACATCGCAAATCCTAGTCCAAACATGGCAATCACACCAACTACCGGCATGATCATCATGAATGCCTGTATACCACTATTGATCATCCATAATCGAATAAATTTTACATTGTTCTCGGTTTTAATGGGGATTATTAATAAAAATAAGAGTTCGGTCCAGATGCTGAGAACCAGCCAAACGCCCCAGAACACTGGTTTTATCCCGTATTCCAAGATAGGGAGTAAATGACTGAAGTCTTTCATGGGGGTACTTATGAACGTAACCGATGATCCGGTGAGAAGGCTTGCAATACCAATAATAATGCACGTTCGCAAAATAATATTTGGTCCTTTGAGTATGGCATAGAGACAGCCCAGAGAGAAGAAAGTGATTAACGAGATCAGTGGTGTTTCTGGATAAAAGTTGATATGGATAAAGTCAGCAAAAAATGCAATCGAACTGCATGAAAGAAAGAAGAGATAGATGCCTAAGACCGCTACGAGTGGGAAGCTGATTAGGGGGCCAAATTGTCGCTTCATCCACTTCTGAAGAGGTGTAGTTTCTACTTGTTTTTTCACTCTCCATATTGCATGGATGATCAGTATCGCGATGGGAAGAGACACAAGAACAGATAGCCACGCATCTCTTCCAGCAGTTTGCAATAGGAAGGGAACCATCACCTCATGACCCATAATAGGCAAGGTCATCACCATTGCAAAAAAAGTTTCCCAATAGGTTGCGTTTTTCATTCGATTATCCTCCCACTTTTAAAAATCCGACAGGGGGTGAAGGTAGCGGGATCTTTGGATAGACATATCGAGCGAGCCCGGGATGAACGATGTGCACATTTACCGAAGTTGTGATGTGTGCATGTGTAAATAGGTCATCCCATTGTGGGCTCACTTGATGCCACACGTGAGGGTGTGTTCGATATAAATGCAAGCCAATACTCAGAATATCGGTGTGATCTTTTTTCTGTAAAGTGGTAATCGTGTCGGTGAGAATGGTTTGCACTTTCGTGGCAATGGCGCGTTCCATCTGCTGAGTTGGAATAGATTGTGCCATGTTGTGACCACCTGAATCCTGTGCAACTGTCCCTTCAAGATGGAGTGAAAAATGAGCCGCCAGATGATCGTGCACGACATTCATTTGTAGAGTGGTTTTTTCGTTTGTCAGTTCAATCGCTTGTCGCGTATGATTTCTTGGATTGATGACATCGATTGCTCCCCCTTTTTCCTGGCCAAGAAGCCAAACCAGTCCTTGTGTTTCTCGCGTAGTTAACTGTTCGACCATGTGATTGTGATGAATGACGGCCGTTCCAGCATACTCGACTAATGGAATTTTCGATAAATCGTGTCGAATGTGAAGCATCGGTAAATACCCATTATTGACTGGCCCGTACATATCCCGAAGAAACTCCCGCATGGTATGTGTAGTGTAATTTGATATGAAATGGATGTTCTGCATTCCTGCAGAAAGGGGAAACTCTGCGCTCGATCCATATGCCGTAGAGGCGCGTAAGACGTCTTGAACCGGATCATCAGTGACGAAGAGATACGCACCGAGTTGTGGTTGTTGATCTCGAACCCATATATCAAATATCCAATACAGATCCTCCCTAGCCATCGTGTGACTCAGTACTATGGACTTTGCATGTGTAAAGAGAATTCGCCGCTTCATATCGCGCACCATCTCTCGGGCGATATCTAACATCGTACGACCAACACGTGAGAGCATCGTATGACTCATTGTTTTTGTATTCTCTTCACCTGTTGGGGCTCCAATCATTTCCACGATCATTCGATAACGTTGTGAACTGACTTTTTCGACACCTACACCAGAGACAATGGCCGCGTCCCTCAGTTCAAGGTTGCTCCAACATCCCGATAAGAGTAAAGTCAGGAAAAAATAGAGAATGATCTGGGACAGATAGCGAGGCATGCTCATGGATGACCTTCTCGTTTAGGTAAATTTTTAATTCTTGTTTGTTGTTGAACGGGGATACTGTGAGGGCGTTTTCGAAAAAAACGAATAGGCATCCGTATGATCGTATCCTTCCAATCGGAAAAATAGAGCGGAACGAGTGGAGCCATAAATGAAACACCAAAGGAAGTCAGTGAAACCACGTGAGTAAAAGTCACGAGTGTCACCATAATGACGCCAAATAATCCAAACACACTGGCATTAAGCAAATAGATGAAACGTAAGATCGAAACGACATCCGCAATGGACGTCAAAAGAAAACCCGAAATAATCGAGATCGCCACGACGATGATGGCAGGAGGTGTCATGAGCCCAGCATCTACGGAGACTTGACCGAGAATGAGTGCCCCCACAATGCTCACGGCGGAACCTACTGTTTTAGGTAAACGAATTCCTGCTTCGCGAACTAATTCAAATCCAATGAGCATGATGAGAATCTCAAAAGAAACAGGAAATGGCGCCTTTTCGTTGAATCCTTGGAAACTGGGGATAAGAGCTAAAGGAACCATTTCTTTATGGAAATTTGTAGCGGAAATATAGAGACTGGGAGTAAGGACACTCACCGGTAAGCTTATAAATCGTAAAATACGTAACAAAGTTGCGTAATAGGGACGGGAACTATAATCTTCAACGCCCTGAACGGCTTCTATAAACAAATGCGGTCCATAGAGTGCAGTGGGATCGCCATCCACTAAAATGATAATCCGCCCCTCTGTCAAAAGAGCGGCTGCACGATCTGGCTTCTCAGTATTTCCGATGGTTGAAAAGATACTCCACGGGTTATCTTCAATGATCTGTTCAATTTCGCCTGAACTTGTGATACTGTCTAGTTCGATTGATTGCAACTTTTGTAATACATAGTTTAGCAACTCAAGTGCCGTTAGCCCTTCAATATACGCTATTACAAGTTTCGTATGTGTGATCGAGCCGAACTCACACGGATGGAAACGCAGTCGCGGATCTTTAATTCGCTTGCGAATAAGGGCTATATTCGTTCCGAGTGATTCCACAAAACCCTCGTGAGATCCCCGAACGGACATTTCAAACCCAGGCTCTTCGATGGACCGTTCTGGAAGGGCTGGTGCATTTATGACTAAAGATTCATCTAATCCTTCAAAAAACAGTGCAATTCCGCCTTGTAAGAGCATGTTTAGACAGGGTTCAAGCTCGTGGAAACAAGTGGTGTTTTTAATGATAATTTGATTTTGTGCTTCCTCTAGGATGGATGTCGTTGGATCGAATATATGTTGCAACAGCGGTGTGATGACACTAGGGTGAATTTGATCTTTATCGGCTAATCCTGAAATCACCACGGCCATGGTTTTAATCGGAGTAGAATTCAATGTATTTAATTGAAAATAATCAAATTGAATATCGTCACTATCTCCAAAGCGATTTTTGATGAGTTTCAGGTTATCATCCAGATTGAGTGAAATTTCATGAATGATCATGCTGCATACCTCATGATGAATATGTCGTATAGTCGAACGGACAAGGGGATAAATTCCATATATAGAGTGTGCAAAAGATAACCCATCTATGCATCCATTCTCTATACGAGGAGCCTGGGAAAATATTCAGATTCAGTGATACAGTCAACTTCTATAAGAGCCTGTTCAAAAAGGGTTGAGGTAAGATGCAAGCAGGGGTTTGGTGAAGTCTGGACATGCGCGCGGAGTGTACGAAGGAGGTACATGAGCACGCATGTCCAGCACAAGCCGAAGCCCTGCGTCGCAGAGTTCTCGACCCTTTTTGAACAACCTCTATAAGAGTCCTTGGAACAGAAGCATACTCCAATAGAGTGTGATAAAATTAATCGTCTACAATTCACGCGTTCGTGATGGTGAGAGGAGCCTGGTGACGTGTCATTATCTTTTACCCCCGAGCAACTGGGGAGTTTAGAATTAGTGGAACAGGCAATGAATCAAGTCGTTCAGCGTTACTTTTATGACGGCCAATTCTTTCAAACGTTACGCAATGGAGACTATTCAATGCTTCAATTGCGCTATTTCGCTATTCAATACAGCTACTATAGTCGGCATTTTCCGCGCGTACTTGGAGCTGCGATCTCTGCCATGGAACCTCGAAGTACATGGTGGGTTCCGCTGGCCGACAATCTTTGGGATGAGGCTGGTCGGGGGATTCGGGGACATTCACATGAAGCTTTATATCGAACTTTTCTTCATTCGGTGGATCCAACGATCGAATTAGATCCATACGGAATTCCGCTCGTGCCGATGTCTTGTGCGGTATCTGAGGCAATATCTGAATTTATCACTTTCTTCCACCATGCGAAGCCACTGGAGGCAATGGCTGCAGTGGGACTTGGTTCGGAATTTTTCGCGGGCGCAGTGATGGGAACGATTAGTGAAGGATTACGGCATGCAACATACCATCGTGCGCATTCGTTAGATCTGACCTTTTGGGACGTTCATGCAGAGGAGCATGAACCGCGGCACTATCAGTTGTGCAAAGAAATTCTTGCCCAATGTGAAGATGCAGGAAGTCTTCACATCATGTATGAGACAGGTAAGAAAATCGCCATTTCAGAAGCCATGATGTATGCCAACTTACATGATGAGATGATTGCGCTTTGAGTCTGCATTGCATTGTAGACTCGCTTTGTGATAAAAAATCTAAGTATTATGTTAACGAATTTGCGGATGAACACCTTGTCCCCCTTAACGAGTGGTTTGGTATTTTTGATTAGTATGTTGTTCATGTGTCTACTCCATCATGGTAAGTTGGGAGGCTATTTTTTGAAGTTGCATCGAGTACGGGTACTACTTACTGGGGTATTGGCGATGATGATGACAGGATGCGCAACGGCCAATCCGTCCGCTTCTAGTCAAACTCCGCCGGGTGTGCAAAATCCCACCAGTGCATCGCAACGTGCGAGTAGTCAGACAGGGTTTGCCGCGCACGATGCACCTGTTGAAATGATGGGACTGGCGGGTGCTTTCTACTCAAATGTTGCTTGGCCATTCCAGGGTGCTACCCTATCTGGTAGTGATGCAGGTATGCAAGCGATGAATTTTAGCAAGAATGGGTTTACTCTCGACGGCGTTCATTGGACATGGCCGCATACAGATGACTCACCATCACATTACATCGTCACTCCCACTGAGGTACAGGGTAAACCTTATCTGGTGTGGATTCATCTTGCACCTTTGCACAGTCTAGCACCGCATGGTGGTGCGGGATACAATGATCATCAACTGGAGGCGACTGGACCGTCGCAGGTGTGGTTGACACCTTGGCGTAAAACGGGGGGATCACTCCAAAAGGAAGCGCAGTTGATCACAAATGATGTGCCTCCAGTATGGAGCACTACAGGAGCATACGTATTTCCAGCTCATCTTACCTCGAAAGGCTTAACAGACCTCGCAGGCAGTGCTTGGACAGGGTGGTTTCATTGGGGGGCTGTGTCCCATCCCTTTACTGTGTCAGCGGCAAAAGCGCCTGTGGAACCGACGGTTGCTTTTCCGGTGGCGCTATATCCTGCGACAAATGGAGTTATTCTTTCGATCCGTTCCCAAGTTCTCTTTGCCAATCAGGGAACCACAACCAATTTATATGAACTCAATTTGGCACAACACAAGATCGTAGGCTTGGCCAGTTTGACAGCGGGTGGTGGGTTGTTTTCAACGATGCGCGTGGCATCAGGCATGGTTCTGACAGGAGAGGCGAGTGACCTTGTGCCGAGTGGTACATTTCAATTTGCTGCGTATGCCTACAATGAACAGACCGGTTTGAGGACGACGATTAAATCATCTCCGTTCAATTCATTAAACACATTTCAGGATTGGAGTATCGTCGGTAACCGAATTATCGATGCGAAGGGTACAGTGGTTACTCAATTAAATCTTTTACACGCGGCATTACGTGAACCATCAGCCGATGTATTTGGTGTTGTGGCCAAGTAGAACGCATTACCTACAAAAGTACATTTCACTGCCAATGCAGTTGTGCGCGGCGCCATTCCCATGTGAATACACATCACCCCAAGTGCTGGGTGGTGTTTTTTCGCTTTTGTCCGCATTTCTAGATCAGAAAGCAGATCTTCTCAACTGATGAATGTTTATGTAGCACCGAGGGGCAATGCTGTGTTGCGCATACCGGACAAAGAGTGCCTGCGATTCAAGGTGCAGGGCGTCTATGAGTCTCACCTATGTACAGGTATGGTAACATGTGATGGCTGTTGCGCATGGACGCTATCGACTTGGTGTGAACGAGGGAGAAAGATGGTGCGCCACTTGTCACAGCCACTTTAAAAGCATTAATGCCCACTTGTGGCACATGTGAATGGAGGCTTGCTCTCGCAAAGTTGATCATCCGCTGTGCAAGCACAGGAACAAGCAGGACAAGTGACACAGTTAAACAACTAAACAGGATCCACCATTACGCAATTGAGCACGTTAAATCACAAATTGTCTGTATTGAAAATTCTCCCATAATATTAACTCAAGACAAATTTATCATGGGTAAGATCGCATAGGATGGATCCTTGTGATAATCCTGCACGGAGAGTGGCATGTAAATCTTGTGGTAAAGGTGTCCAATCTGCAGGAAAGTCCTTTTGTACTTGCTCGCCTGCGATTACTACGTGATAGAGAGTATTGGGCTCGAGCGGGCGACCATTCACATCAATTTCTTGTACGCGATAGCCGTCAGGGTTATTGATACGGACAATCACATGCATACCCAGTTGACGAGTTACGTAGCCTCCTTTTTGGGACATCGGAGTGGTCATCACCTGTGTCAACCACTGCTCGACAGCATTGCGTATGGTTAAACCACTCACATCTGCTTCAAATAATTTCACGGGGAGCGGAACCATATCCCACACATCTCCTTCAGTAATGGGGCCAGCGGGTTTGGGCGGACAAAAACGCCAAGCTCGTGATACATATACATCTGATGGGTATGCATGTTGCATACAGGAGAGAATGAAATTATCCATAGTTGATTCAAATGTGAGCATTCGATGTAGATCCGTTTTCACGTGGCCAAGGAGCGGAGTCAAGACCGCTTGATGTTGCAAAAAGAGCGCTTCCACTTGCTTGTCGACCACTGGATCTTTTGAAATCGATTCATCCATGATGTGTAGTTGGTAGGAGAAATCTTTTTTTAGTTGTCCGCTCGCTTCGCGGGTGAGTTGCAACGATAATCGACCTATAAATGACCCGCTAAATCCTGCCTGAATGATGATGGTGTCATCATGTGACTGATCTCCAGGGACAATCACAGGTTGCCACAATCGATCGTGTGTGTGACCGCTAAAAATCACATCAATACCAGGGTTTCCTTTAGCGATGGCAATGTCCTGTGGCAGTCCCATATGCGAAATTAGGCAGCATATATCGGTTTTGGCGCGGATTTCAGGAAGTAGTGAGGGGAGCTCATCTTGTGCGATGCCATCTGTAAATTCAAGATTTCCTGCAAAGGATGCGGGCATGGAGTCGTCTACAATGGTTGCGGCGAGTCCTAGAACGCCAATGCGGATCCCTGCTTTTATTAAGATACCATACGGAGAAAAAATGCGTTTGCGAGTTCCTTTTTCATAGACATTTAGCGCATAAAGAGGATAATTTAATAAGTGAGAGAGTTGTAGGAAATGTTCAGGACCATAATAATATTCCCAATGACCTCCGTTGCTGGCGTCAATTCCAAGTTCATTTAGAAGGGGAACGATGGCTGCTCCTTGCTCGATTTGTGTAAAGTAGCTGCCGAAAAATGCATCACCGCAGTCGATGACAACGGTTTGTTCAGGCGCCTGTCTTTTGTGATTTTTTAGGAAGGCGGCTATTCGCGAAATACCGCCGATGTCTTGCCGAATGGCGGGGGTCCCAGATTTCCAAAAAACTTCAGGGTGGGCGCGTAATTGGCCATGAAGATCATTTAATTGCAAAAATGTGAGCTGTACAGAAGGAGAAGTCACAGTGGAACATTCCTTTCACAAATCAATGGTGTGTGTACATGTCATTCAAGCAAGTGCACTTCATCGTTAGTGTGTGATGAGGGGTTAATTTCCATGTGCCTATTTTATTTTAAAAAGGGGGGATCGGTTTGTATGTGCGCATACAAACCGGAAGGAATGGATCTAAAGGGCAAGACGTTTCTTGTGACAGGTGGCGGGTCTGGACTTGGCGCGGCAACCGGAATTCTTTTTCGCGAGGCGCAAGCGAATATTGTGATTGCTGATGTGAATGATGCAGCAGGGGAAGACGTTGCGAGTGAGTTGGGTGGGGTCTTTGTACATACAGATGTGAGTGATCAGAAAAGCGTACAACAGGCGGTGAATGTAGCACTTGAACAGTATGGCGTAATCCACGGTGCAATCAACTGTGCTGGACTTGGGATCGCCTCAAAAGTCATTGGGAAACAGGGACCGCATGCACTTGAACGCTTTCAAAAGGTGATCGACGTTAACTTGGTTGGTACATTTAATGTGATTCGGTTGGTTGCCGCAGCAATGATTGATACGGAACCAGATGGCGATGGGGAGCGCGGTGTATTCATTAATACAGCTTCTGTCGCTGCATTTGATGGGCAGATTGGGCAAGCTGCGTATTCAGCATCAAAAGGAGGAATTGTCGGGATGACACTTCCGATTGCACGTGAATTTTCAAAATATGGAATTCGCGTGGTGAGTATTGCCCCAGGGATTTTTGATACACCGATGCTTGGGCAGTTATCGGATGATGTCAGGCGATCACTTGGGGCGCAAGTGCCGTTTCCAAAACGCCTTGGACAGCCACGAGAGTTTGCGGCACTCGCTCGACATATTGTCGAGAATCGAATGATCAACGGAGAGGTCATTCGGCTTGATGGAGCGATTCGCATGGCTCCACAATAGAGCACTGCAACGATTGAAGGTCAGTTCGATTTGAGAGGAGAGTTTTGATTGATGCTGTCGCCCGTTGCAGGATTTCCACACATCGATCGGGTGACACTCCCGATTCCAACACCGCTACAACATGTCCATTGTTATTTGGTGGAGGGCAAGCACGGATTTGCGATCATTGATACAGGGTTTTATACCCATGAGATAGAACGGGTCTGGGCTAATGCGTTGGCACAAAAGGGGATTCGCTTTGCGGATATTGAGCAAATTGTACTGACGCATGCGCATCCTGATCATTATGGTGCAGCAGGATGGCTTCAAGAACAAACAGGTGCCCCGATTTATTTGCTTGAGCAGGAACGGGATTTGATTGATCGGCATGCGATGCGCAAAGATAGCTGGAGTGATGCATTGATTGCGTACTTCCGGCCATTTGGGCTGCCTTTTACCTATGAAGAGGAGGTTCGCGCGCATGAGGCGTTCATGCTGCAACTGATCAGTCCTGCACCAACACAGATTACTTGGCTCCGCGAAGGTGACACTTTTGAACTGATGGATGTGCCTTTTGAAGTCATTTGGGTTCCTGGGCATAGCCCGGGACAAATGATGTTGTATCATGAACCCCAAAAAGTGGCGTTTGTAGGCGATCACGTTTTAATGGGGATTACGCCAATTGTGGGAGTTTGGTCAGAAGATGATCTATACGCATTAGACAACTATTTGCATGCATTGCGAAAAGTTGCAATGCTTGATCTGCGTGTAGGACTTTCTGGTCATCGTGAGCCCATTGAAGCATGGCAAAAACGCATCGGGGATATTCTTGGTCATCACGAGTGGAGGCTGAAACGAATCTTAGATGTAGTCCAGGAACCTCTTACTGCATGGGAGATCATGCTGCGTGTATTTCGCGTTAGACAACCAGAGCAACTGCTGTTTGCACTTGCGGAATCTATTGCACATTTGGAGTATCTCGTTCAGCAGGGAGCACTTCAAAAGAAAGTTCAGGATGGCACATATCTGTTCGTAAAAGGCGTTTCAATTCATGAGTTATCGACTGCGATGATCTCTTTTTGAACAACCTCTTTATAAAATTTTTGTATCTTGAATATCAACGCGACAACCTGGTCATGACCAGGTTGTTTTTTCGTCCATTTTTTACTATGTCTATACAGAGAGCCCGTCCTGATACATACAGTACGACATAGTGGAATTAGGTTATACCTCAAATGGAGCCGTTGTGGAGGGGAACGCATGACGATCCGTACGGTGCAGGAAGTAGTTGAGGTGGTTGACTGTGAAACAGTCATTGAGGACGCGAAGAAAGTGCTCCTTCAAGAACAATCATTGGATGGGTCATGGTTACATGGGTGTGAAATGGGTGTTATGCCCGATGCCCAGACGGCCATTTTTCTCTATTTACTTGGTCAACAGGATACGGCATGGACAGACGGTCTTCTGATACGGGTGCTTGGCATGCAACGAGCAGATGGTTCTTTTGGATCTTATGAGAATGCGAAGGGTGATCTCTCTACTACTGTAGAGTGCTATTATGCGCTTATGCTTTATGAAGCATGGAATAACTATACAGATGAGATGCAGCGTGCAGAGCAATTTATTATGAGAAATGGAGGAGTGAGAGCCTGTAGAAACCTAACGAAAGTGTTGCTCGCAATCGGCGGGGAAATTACATGGGCAGATCTGCCTGCACCCTCGTTGTACGCTTGGTTGTTTACTACATTTTCTCCTGTCAATCTATATGATGTCGTGACATTTACGCGACTGCATATTGCTTCTATGGTGATTCTTGCAGACGTTCAATATGTATCACCGTTTTCGCCTAAACCGATGTTACAGCATTTGCACTCTTTGCAATCAAAGAAGCGAAGAAAACGGAGACGTCATCAATACGTTCCGAAGTGGCTGATTACTAATTGTATCCAATTTCTCTTTAGTCAAAGAGAGCAAGATGGGACGTTAGCTGGGTATCATTCCTCGACATTTCTCTTTCTATGTTCTTTGAGCGCATTAGGTTATCCGTCTTCCCATCCAGCTATCATACAACCGATACGTGCGCTACGGAAGAATTTTGGCTTTCCGTTTGGTGATTTAAATTACCATCAACAAACTTGTGATGCTCATGTTTGGAATACAGCACTTGCAGTGCGCGTGTTGCGCCGAGTTGATGTGCCCGAAAATCATCCGGCGCTGCAAACCGCATTCTGTTATTTGCAGAAAAAGCAACATGTGGATAGTTGGGATGCTTTTCGCCGTAGCTTAAGAAATGCAGGTGGATGGGGATTTTCTAGTAACAATACGTGCCATCCGGATACAGATGACACAGTCGCTTGTTTAGAAGCGTTAGCTGCAAGCCGTGCTAGCAAATCAGATAGTTGGCAGATCGGGGTTCAGTGGCTTTTGCAGAGACAAAATCGAGATGGAGGGTGGTCTGCTTTTGATCAAAATTGCGATAATAAATGGATGGAATACATTCCGGCAAATGATATGAAACGTGCAATGTCCGATCCATCAACGGCTGATATCACTGGCAGTGTTATCGAGTTTTTTCTCAGTCACAACATCTTGCGCGAATCAGACAAACGAATTCAGCGCGCGTTGCGATGGTTATATCATGCGCAGGAACAAGATGGTTCATGGTATGGGCGTTGGGGCACAACCTATCTATATGGGACTTGGTGTGCAGTAAGAGCACTCTCTGCTGCAGGCGAATCTGGTGAGAAGGAACATTTACAAAGAGCAAAGAGATGGTTATTACATGTTCAGTTGCAAGATGGTGGGTTTGGTGAATCATGCGCAAGTGATGAGTTAGGGAGGTACGACTCTCTGTTGATTGGGCAACCATCGCAGACTGCGTGGGGATTAGATACAGCTTTGTCCTTGTATAAAGCAGAGACAAACGCTATTGAGAAAGAAAAGCTTGCACATATATGCCATCATTCTGCCGCTTGGTTAAAGAAACATCAACACAAGGGAACCTGGGTGGAGACTTTGCCAACAGGTTCTGCATTTCCAGGAGCATTGCATATTCGGTATCACATCTACCCTAAAGTATGGCCTCTATATGCGCTATCTCATTATCGAGATACATTTTAAACGAAGACGATGAAAGGAGGTGAACAAAAGTGGCTGTTCTCGATTCACAATTAATTGGCACCTTTCGGGGACGAATTGCCAATCCACTGTACTGGCGGCGGGTACATGGCATCCTTCGTTGCTATCCACGCGAGGCTTTGGCTACGCCAGAAGGGTGTGGAGCACTTGTTGATCATATGTGTTCCGCGCTTGGCGTATCTTTGACACCGGCACAACGAGCAAATGCGATTAATTGGCTTGTGGCTCAACGGATTGATCCTCAACATCCATGGCATCAAGCAAGAATGTGGAGTGTGGTGAACGGAATATAACAAAGGAAGGCATGGTCATGCATCACTGACTGACCATGCCTTCCTTTATTATTGTACGCCCGGCATGGGCGGAATCTTTAGGGTGCAAGTCCCGAACGGGGGTTGGCGACAAACCTACCGTTAGCCAAGGGCAAGGGTGTCCACCGCGAGGTG
>JAKACV010000066.1 GCA_021821085.1 Bacillota bacterium
ACGTTCGTCGTGTCGTGGTCCATAGCGGTGGCGTTCTCCCTCCTGGGGCTCGTGACAGACAAAGCGATGGACATCACACAATTATTCGAACCGAACTTAGGACAGATCATGCACACAGTGTACGAGCGCTGGTTGAAATGAAGTCAAATACCATTGATCGGGACATCAATATAATGAGCGGCAAGATAATCAAGTGGTGTACAGGGAGATTTTTTGACGTTTCTCGCCAAGTTTGGCATTGCAATACAGCCTTTCGAGTAAAGTGACGTATATTTCAATACACTTTATGAGATCTTAGAGTGCCCTAATTTAACTATACGCCTTCCAAATGATGCTGCGCCGTAAAGGTAATCCGAAAATTCGAGGAAAGCATCCAACTGTTTGCAGTTAATCGATGATCGGAGAGGATCATCCATAATGTAGATGATACATATAAAATTTAGTGTTAGTTACAAGTGATCGCCAAAGATAAAAAATCATCACCTTAGCCATGCGTTATTTTACTACATGCAAAGCATACAGACTATTGAGGGGTTGATCGGAATGTTAGACATTATGGAAATTGTTATTCATCGTGTGGTCATGCCATTGCAAATGCGATTTGAGACCAGTTTTGGCGTTTAAACTGATTGTGATTTGATTTTAGTAGAAGTTCGTACGAAAGACGGGATGACAGGATGGGGGGAGAGTGTCGCTATTCGCTCTCCTCTGTATAACGAGGAAACAACCGACTCTGTCCAGTCGCTCTTGATTCATGACTTGATTCACTTAACTTTGGATACAGAGTGGACACATCCATCCGAATTTTTAACTAAAACTGCTTTCTTGCATGGGAATCGCATGGCCAAATTTTCACTTGAAGGGAATTTGTGGGACATATGGGCCAAGCAACAAGGCGTGTTTCACTATCAACTGCCATAGGTGGAACAAAATCAAAGGTTGATGTGGGGGTGAGTATTGGGATCAAGCCCATAACCGAATTGCTTGATGAAGTTGGAAATTATGCGAGTCAAGGATATCGAAGAATAAAGATCAAAGTCAAACCGGGTTGGGATATCGAACCAGTTTCTGCAATCCGGGCAAAGTTTCTTCATCTTCCGCTGATGGTGGATGCGAATGCAGCCTATGACGAAAGCCATTTTTCTACGTTATTTGAGTTGGATCGATATCACCTCATGATGATAGAACAACCATTGTCCGATGATTCCTGGGAGCAGTATGCAGAACTTCAGTCCAGATTAACAACCTCCATTTGTTTAGACGAAAGGTGGTTTCTATGTGTCTCGATTGTTGGAATTTTTATGTGATCATCAAACGGCTATGCTTTGCGATCTGGAGCAATTAGTAAAAAGCGAATCACCGTCTCACGATAAGTATTTGGTTGATCAGTGCGGTGAAGTACTTCAACAACTTTTTATGCAGCGGGTAAATAGTCAGGCACAGGTCATTCATCAAGAAACGTGTGGAGACCATTTGAGGTAAAAGGAGTTTCATCCCATGCCGGCAATCATCATAAGGATGGAATCAATGCAATTGAGGAGATTGCTCACCAAATTATTCGCCTTCACCAATCAACTGATTATTCTAAGGGAACTACAGTGAATGTGGGGAAGATAAGTGGCGGAACGCGAACTAACGTCGTCCCAGAGGAGGCAGAAGTTGAGGTGGATCTGCGCATGACAACATTAGCTGAGGCAGTCCGAATGGACGCGTATATTCATGACGCACATTCAGTGGTTCCGGGTACCTCTATTGAGGTGACGGGAGGTCTTAATCGACCGCCCATGGAACGAACAAAAGGTAATGTCGAGTTGTTCAATGTAGCCAAGAATATTGCCGCGGAACTTGGATTTGAAGTGGATGAAGCTGCGGTGGGTGGAGGAAGCGACGGGAATTTTATATCGGCTATGGGTATACCCGTTTTAGATGGACTCGGTGCGGTTGGTGACGGTCCTCATGCTGAAAATGAGCACATTTTAATTGATAAAATGCCTGAACGAGCTGCATTATTAGCACAGTTACTTCTAGAAATATGTCATGGTGAATGAATGTGACAGTGGGGCAGGGTTATACTTAAAATTCACTCCATAGCAAGATAGGGATTAACGATGGCCCTTTTGCTTCTATGTATTCATTCCCGTGTTGTAAAGCCACGTGTCATTCAGAGCAGTTCTCGCATTGTTCTCACCGCCAAATAGAATAATATCTCTTGGGGCTGCATCGCTGCGTCTTCTTCGCAGTCCATATATATCCACAAACCGATGAGCAATACATCTTCGTGATAAAAATGGATTCGAGCAAGCGTACAGGTAGATGACTATATCGCCTTGTCGCGCGTGAGACACCAAAGCGAAAAATCCGTAGCATCGCGAGGCGAGGGAGAATATCGAAACGGTTGACTGCGTGGCAGCGGATGAAGCGCAAGTTACGCACCAAGCGAAGATACTCGGACACGTTGCTGATATGAACGAGGCCTGCCTTTATTTTGTGAAAGTTAACTCTATGATATAATAATATTAATAGTTTATGTTTAGAAATTACTTAGTTTAGTACTGCGTAGAGGTCGTTTATAATGTGGAAAGTGAGGGTGCGGGCAATCTCATTACATAAACTAACTACAAATTATTCGCGTGTATTAATAAATAATTAAACATAGATTGTGGATTTGCGTGGGGTCAGCATAGAGGGGATGCCTCGCCTGTTTATTATCTATATTTCGTTGGGTTGGGGGAATGACAATGAAACAAGCGGGCTTTAAAATGGATTTATCTTTGCTAGACCTTACGATGGCCTCGATTGGGGGAATTATTGGGTCAGGATGGTTATTTGGCTCTCTATATGCAGCTCAGGATGCGGGGCCTGCATCGATTATTTCCTGGATCATAGGCGGCGTTGCTGTGCTCCTTATCGGATTCGTATTTGCGGAGTTAGGTGGAATGCTTCCAGAGTCTGGATCGATCGCTCGCTACCCACATTATACTCATGGTCATATTACCGGTTTTATTATGGGGTGGGCCGCATGGATTGCGTATGCGGCTGTCCCTGCGGTCGAAGCTGAGGGCGTGATGCAGTACGCTTCATTTTGGGTTCATGGGCTGTGGAATGCTCAGACCAATCTCTTAACTGGATTTGGTCTCGCCTTTGCAGCGATGTTAATGTTCATGTTTTTCTTGATCAATTACTTTGGCGTGCGTTATTTCGCACGAGTTAACACAATGGTTACCTTAATAAAACTGATTATGCCTTTTGTCACGATTATTGCATTCCTGTTTTCGGGTCTCCATTGGACTAATCTCACACGCGTTGGGGGATTTGCTCCAGATGGATCATCTGGAATCCTAGTTGCCGTTGCGACGTCAGGCGTTATTTTTGCTTATTTAGGTTTTCGCCAGGCTGTTGACTTTTCTGGTGAATCCAAAAATCCCCAACGAGATGTTCCGATCGCCTTGTTTCTTTCGATCATCGTGGGCATCCTGATTTATGTGCTTTTGGAAGTTGTTTTTGTGGTTGGGGTGAATCCAGCTAATCTTGCACATGGTTGGGGCCATGTATCGTTCAATGCACCTTTTGCAGAACTTGCAGCGAGTCTCAATCTGGGCTGGTTAGCGATGCTCTTGTATGCGGATGCGGTTATTTCTCCTGCAGGCACGGGGAACGTCTATATTGCGTCCACCTCTCGTGTACTTTACGCGCTAACGAAAAATGGCTATTTTCCTCCTATTCTAGCGAAAATAAATCCTAAAACGGGAATACCAAATATCTCTCTATTTGTGGCTTTTGTTTTGGGACTGATTTTTTTACTGCCCTTTCCTTCTTGGCAGAATCTTGTCGGTCTTGTATCTTCAGCAACAGTTTTTACGTATATTATTGGACCAGTCTCTTTATCGGTCTTGAGAAAGACTGCACCTGAAGCCAAGCGACCGTTTTATCTGAAAGGTCACTCGGTGATTGCACCGATTGCGTTTGTCATTGGGTCAATGATTATTTATTGGACCGGATGGAATACTGATTGGAAACTTATGGTTGCCATACTGGTTGGGGTTATGTTGTATTTCGGTTTTTCTTCGATAACTTCTTTACAGATTCAGAAACCTGAACGCCAAAGTATCAAAAGTGGAGCTTGGCTTATTGTGTATCTCCTTGTCATGCTCGCACTCACCTATGTCGGTTCGACAAAACTGGGTGAATATAAAAATTACATTCCATACCCGTGGGATATGGTTGTTGTCGGTGCTGTTTCTCTCGGTTTTTATTATTGGGGTGTGGCTAGTGGATATAGAACCAAAGAAGTGGGAGAAGCGCTTGCGACGATTGGAGACAGGAGTGCTTCAAAAGCAGCAAGTGGATTGGACAATACACTGTCGTCTAAGCTGACAAGTGTATTTATCGTGTTAATTGCTGTCGTCATTCTATTGGCTGCTATTGTCTTTATGCAAACCAATTCACTCATGGATTATATGACGACAAATACTTATTTCTCAAAACAAAATGCGATTGGGTTAATTACCCAGTTGAGAACGGTGAATGTCATCACGTATGCAAGTATCATCTTGTTTAGCATCGGTCTCATTTATTATTTGCGGCGCGTATTGCGACCTGTTAGCATGATTGCTAGTCATTTGAAAAGAATCGCTGATGGGGATCTGCGGCTTGATCAGTTGCCAACGACAGCAGATGATGAAATTGGACTGCTCATGAGATCAACTAATTTAATGGTAGGGAATTTGCAAACACTAATGTCTGGACTTCATAAGAGTGCGTATCAATTTACTGCTGCATCTCAGGCAACAGCAGCTTCTACTGAAGAAACGGCCGCGTCGATTGTGGATATTGCAGAGCAAACTCAAGGTCTTACAACCCTATCAGCTGAGGGAATCAAAACGGTGCAGCATATTTCACAAGCATTGCAGCAACTTTCTTCTCTGATTGCGAAGGCTCAAGTAAAGGCGGATTCCGCAAGGGGCATTTCTAATAGAACACGCGATGTTGCACTGCTTGGGAAAAACCAAGTAGATGAAACGATCAGAAATATATCGGATATTAAGCAAAAGACAACTGAGACTGAGCAAAGCATGATCCAATTACAGGAGTATACGAAGCAAATTGAGCAGATAGCGAGTACGATTAGCGATATTGCAAACCAGACCAATTTATTGGCACTAAATGCGTCTATTGAAGCCGCGCGAGCGGGTGAGCAAGGAAGGGGATTTTCTGTCGTAGCTGCAGAAGTGCGGAAACTGGCCGAACAGACGCAAGCAGAATCAGCACGGGTTGGCAATATTTTATCTCACATTATTATCATCTCGGATTCAAGTGTAGTTGCGGCCAAAAAGAGCCAAATAGCGGTGACGATGGGAGTGAATATGGCCGTTCAATCTGGACAAGCGCTTGAAAATATCTTGGCAGCTGTTGAAGAGACAAATGATGAGGTCGAATTCATGGATCAGGTGACTCAGGAAGAAGTGGCCAATTCGAACGAAATTGTAAAACTTATGCAAGTCATGGCGGGAATGGTTGAGAAAACAGCGCAGAGTGCTAAAAGTGTAGCGGTATTGACTACTGAGATGAACGCAGCTATGGAAGTCATCTCTTCAAATACGCAGGAATCAAATCAACAAGCGATGGAATTAAACGATTTAATGTCTCAGTTTCAGGTGGAGTAAGCTCGTATTTCTGACTTCGTGCTGCACGCGAATTCTCGCGATTAGAGAGTGGAGTAAGTATCAGTCAAGAATGTCTTTCGCTATGGTAAATGGGTATTTGGCGGTGAGATAGTTACAAAGGTGATCCACCAACATACTCTGTGGGGTATATAACACTCAACGTGAGTTGACCACCTCATAGGAGACTTGGTGGATCATGGCGCGACGAGGGGGAACTAGATGTGAACTACCACGAAGCTAAAGACTTCGAGGTTTTCTCACCGAAGAAATATAAATCTTGTTGTGCAAAGAAGCCTCTGGAGTTGGATGTTTAGCTCGTATCAATGTTTTTTTGCGATTTTGGGGTACCGTAATATCTTAGCTTGATGGGTATGTGGCTGGATCCCAGTTGTCGGTAAACACGAAGTTGACTTTTCGGAGGAATGTTGAATACACTTGACATGTATAAGAAGAGAGGTGATTGCGGTGGATCGACTATTTTCAAATGTTCGTACTGAGCGTCTTTATGAGAAAATTATAGTTCAAATTCGCGCTTTAATTGAGGATGGAAAGTTGAAACCAGGAGATAAGTTGCCAGGAGAACGAGAATTGGCAAATACTTTAGGCTGTAGTAGAACTTCTCTGCGAGAAGCATTTCGGGTTCTTGAATCAGAGGGATTAATCGTCTCGAAGTCGGGTGGAGGACGTTTTGTGCAACATATTCAGCAAAATATCGTCTATGAGTATCGTCATAATACGGTGGATTTGCTTGAAAAATCAGCAATACTTTATTTTTTAGAAGCCAGAGAAGTACTTGAACCCCGTATCACTGAATTAGCGGTGCAACGTGCAACTGGAGAACAAATTTTTAAAATTGAAACTGCACTGATGAAGATGGAGGAGAAGCTGAAGTATCCGATTGAGAAGGTTGATGCCGACAGTAGCTTCCATTTGGCAGTTGCTGAAGCGACGCAAAACTTTGTGTTTGTTTCTATGGTGGAGAGTAATTTAAATATGATTAGGCTAATTCGCAAGCAGACATTGACAGACTTGACACGTTATAAAGTTTCACTAGAGGAGCATAGAATCATTTTAGAAGCGATTCAACAACGAGATGTACAGGCTGCAGTTACAGCAACAATTTCCCATTTGCAGAATTTAAGAAAAAACATAATAAAAACGTTCTCCTCGCTTTAAATTGGCATTATACCCCATTTTGTTTTGGTTGAATATTTTCCTCATAGTTGTGTAGACTTTGCGCTTTTGTACATGTCTCCATAAAAAGTCCATAAAAAGTTTATGTTGACGTCTGCGAAGAGTTGAATTAATATAATAACGTCTACTGGACTAACCAGTAGCCCGATATTGAGGATTAAATGTATGAATTACCTCGAATGAATAGACGTTTAAATTGCTAGGTTTACTGATGGTTTTGCAGCTAAAGGGATTGGGGGTGGGGAGAAGTGGATGAAAGTACACATGGACCCCTAACAGGCATTCGCATCATGGACGTTTCTACCATGATTGCAGCTCCATTTGGTGCAACCTTATTGGCCGACCTCGGAGCAGAAGTCATTAAAGTGGAGATTCCCGGGCAGGGGGATACGCTACGTCATGTTGGCCCATGGAAAGACGATGAGCCTCTACGCTGGCCTGGACTTTCGCGAAATAAAAAGTCAATAACATTAGATATTCGGACTGAAGAGGGAAAGGTTATTTTTAAAAAATTGGTAAAAAGATCAGATTTGGTAATTGAAAACTTTCGTCCGGGAACGTTGGAGCGCTGGGATTTAGGCTATGACATTTTGAAACAAGTGAATCCGCGGTTGATTCTGGTTCGTGTTTCTGGTTACGGTCAAACAGGTCCCTATCATGATAAAGCTGGATTTGGGACTCCTGGAACGGCGTTCAGTGGATATACTTACTTACAAGGTTATCCGGATCGCCCTCCGGTAAGCCCCTCGTTTTCTCTACTCGATTATATTACTGGCATCTATGTGGCCTTCGCTTCGACGAGTGCTTTGTATCACAGGGATACTCATCCACAATCAGAAGGACAAATCGTTGAAATGGGACTCTATGAATCGTTAATTCGAATGATGGAGTTTCTTATTGCTGAGTATGATCAGTTGGGTAAAGTTAGAGAGAGAAGTCCGAGCTTATCAGGTCACTCAAGCCCAGGTGGAACATATGAAACAAAGGACGGGAAGTGGGTGGTGCTTGTGGCTTCAACAGACTCTACATTTAATCGTTTGGCTGAAGCCATGAAGCGTACGGATATTCTTAAGGATCCTAGGTATTACACAAATGCCGAAAGGTTAAAAAACAATGCAGGAATGGAAGAAATCATTAGTTCTTGGATTCACGAACAGACTCAGGCAGAACTGTTGATGAAATTGGATGATGTCGGAGTTCCGGTGAGTCCTATTTACAGTATTGAAGATATATTTCATGATCCTCATTATCGAGCAAGAGAAAATATCGTGGAAATTGATCACCCTCGATTAGGAAGCATCAAAATCCCAAATGTAGTACCGCGGTTTTCACAGACTCCTGGTGCAATTCGTCATCGAGCACCTGAATTAGGTGAACATAATGAAGAAATTCTTTGTCAACAACTTGGATTAACTCTAGATGAACTCAATCGTTTGAAGGAAAAAGGAGTGATTTGATCATGAAATTACCTGTGAACGTGTATATTTGTGAAGTTGCACCGAGAGACGGGTTCCAGGCGGAAACGAACTGGATTCCCACTGATAAGAAAGTGGACATCATTCGCGCCTTAGCAACAACAGGTGTCTCTCAAATTGAAGTCACATCTTTTGTCCATCCAAAAGCAATTCCACAACTAAAAGATGCAGAAGAGGTTGTAGCACGAGTTAGGGATCTAACGGGAGTTACGTTTCGTGCACTGGTTCCCAATGTGAAAGGGGCACAGCGAGCAATCGCAGTAGGAATAAAAAAACTAAAGTTAATGTTATCCGCAACAGATTCACACAGTTTATCGAATGCGAATTGCAAAGTCGAAGATGCTATGAGAGGGTTTGATCCTATTGTAAATGTGGCAAATCAAAATGGAGTGCATGTAAGCGGTTCCATTTCTGTTGCGTTTGGGTGTCCTTTCGAAGGGGTTGTACCCGTCGATCAGATTGTAAGAATCGTATCTAGCTATCGTGAAATGGGGATAGGGGAAATTTCATTAGCAGATACGACGGGGATGGCAAACTCCAAGCAGGTCTATGAATATTTGGATGTTTTAAGATCTGAATTCCCAGATGTTTTATTCAGCATGCATTTGCACAATACACGCGGAATGGCGCTAGCAAATGCTTTCGCTGCATTACAGAAAGGAGTCACACATTTTGATGCGTCTATTGCTGGATTAGGGGGATGTCCATATGCGCCAGGCGCAACAGGCAATGTGGCGACTGAAGATTTAGTTCATTCATTTGAGGAAATGGGAGTTCAAACTGGAGTGCACTTAGATACACTTCTTGCTGTAGCTAGACAAGTGAAGGATGTTCTCGGACATGATGGGGGGAGTTTCCTTCTGCGCGCTGGGACTTGTTCACAACTGTATTCCTTGCCCACTCATCAGGAGAAATTGAACGATGAAGGAGTGGTTCGTGATGGCTTATCTGACTTTACATGGCGGGCATAAATTGTATGACGGGGGGACGATGTACAGTCAGAAGCAAACCACTCGTCTCGTAGGTGGAGAGGATATGGAGATTCAACTGAAGGAAGATGACGTGATTCTACCCGGCTTGATTGATATTCACGTACATTTAGCGATATCTGCCTCAAGTATTGGGTGTGCGCCAATGACATTTCTCCAATCTGGCGTGATTGCTGTGGGAGATGCAGGAACGTATGGTTGGGCGAATTGGCCAGTTGAAGATAGGAATGAGGGCATGGCTTCACGATATTGGATTTCATTGATCTCGGATGGGTTGGAACAACATCCACATGTTCCTATTTTTCGCGCTGACTTGAGCAATATGGAGGAGTCTCTCGCACAGTTGTTTCATCACCATAAAAGTAGTCTGATAGGCCTGAAAATTCGTCTTGGACAACATGATGATCATGAGGACCGATTATTACTTCGTCAGGGAGTAGAATATGCGCGTCAATTGAATGTCCCGCTGATGATTCATCCTACAAGATCATTCCTTTCGATTGAGGAGGTGATTGAACCGCTTAAAGAAGATGACGTGTTGACACATCTATTTCAGGGACAGCGCGGATCAATTATTAGTAGGGGACAGGTAGTTCCAAAAATATTTGATGCAATTGAAAGGGGGGTGAGATTGGATGTAGCACATGGAGCAAATCACTTCTCATGGGATGTGTTTAACGTCGCGTTCGCCGAAGGAATCATTCCTCATACAATTAGTACAGACATCACACGTACTACGTGGAACAATTCACCTGTATATAACTTGGCCTATGTGATTTCCAAATTATTGGCAGCTGGCATGTCATGGACTGATGTCTATCGAGGTGTTTATGGAAATCCAAGGAACTACTTCGAGGCAATGTTGCCTTCAGACTGTGTTGTGGTATTGCAACCTGAATATCGCCGAGAGATCTTTTTGGACGCCATGGGGAGGGGGATCATCGGCGACTGTGTATGGAATGTTCGTTTGGTCGTCGTCGATGGACGGATGATCGTGAATCAAGTGTCCTAGTTCTATATACGTGAATGTGAATGCAAAAGGATACACAGAACGGCAAGAGGTTATTGACTTTTCACACAACTGACGAATGAGGTGAAGAAAATGTCGGTTCAATTACAGAGTTCAACCATTGTAGACCGAATGAATCGTCTGCCAGTTTCAAAGTACTTTCTTCGACTTGTTGCGCGCATTTCAACTGGAGGATTCTTTGAATTCTACGAACTCTTTTTGTCAGGGTCAATTGGAGCTGCACTAGTAGCGGAAAAGATAATTACAGTTAGTGGATTGGCTTACTTTATTGGTGCTGGATTCTTAGGGATGTTCTTTGGAACATCAATATTCGGAAGAATCAGTGATCTGGTTGGGCGACGTAACGGTTATGTCTATTCTCTTCTCATCTATTCTTTTTTTACAATATTCATGGCATTTGCTTCTTCAGCAGTATGGATCGACATCTTTCGTATGTGTGCGGGGGTTGGGATTGGAGCACAGCTAGTGATTATCGACACTTATATCAGTGAGATGACGCCTTCATCGCATCGCGGTTTTTACATTGCATTTAGTCAATTTATTACCTATTGGGCTGTGCCCGTTGT
Organism: Bacillota bacterium; assembly: GCA_021821085.1. Lineage (GTDB taxonomy): Bacteria > Bacillota > Bacilli > Alicyclobacillales > SLC66 > Sulfoacidibacillus. Next base: position 10,918 of record JAKACV010000066.1, read on the forward strand.
AGCCCTTTTGGCTTATCTCCTCGTTCCTACACACTTTATGATGGAAGGATGGCGTTGGGTTGTACTGATTGGAGCTCTAGGTTCGGTAATCGTTTGGTGGATTCGATTAGGTTTGCCAGAATCACCGCGTTGGCAGGAAGAACGCGGTAAACTGGAAGAAGCCAATGTATCGATGAAACAACTTGAACAGGAAATTATCAATGAGATTGGCTCCCTTCCCCCAGTGCAATCCAGTCATGGGGTAGAGGAGGAGAAAGGGAAGTTTTCTGAAATTTGGGCCCCGCCCTATCGGTCACGCACAATCATGTTAATTATTTTTAACCTATTTCAGACGGTGGGTTTTTATGGTTTTGCCGCTTGGGTTCCGACTCTTTTGATAAGTGAGGGAATTACGCTGCTTCACTCGTTGTTGTACACATTTGTCATTGCCATGTTCAATCCACTTGGACCTATTATTGGGATGCTGACCTCGGATCGTTTTCAAAGAAAATGGTTGATTGTGATTGTTTCTCTGTCTATCGCTGTATCTGGAATTATTTTTTCATTGATGAGAATCCCTTTTTGGATTATTTTCATGGGGATCATTATTACATTACTTAACAATTGGTTTAGCACCTTGTTCCACTCCTATCAGGCTGAACTTTATCCCACGCGTATACGTGCAACGGGCGTCGGATTCACATATAGCTGGAGTCGTTTGAGTTCCGTTTTTACGGGATTTTTGATTGCGGACTTCTTGAAATCGTTTGGAGTAACTGGAGTATTCATCTTTATCTCGCTTGCCATGTTAATTGTTGCATTAGTTATTGGGAGTCTCGGACCAAAGACAAATTTGCGAAGCTTAGAGGATATTTCATCTAAATAGCGAATAGCGTTTATTCCAACTAAAGCATCACCATGCTTTATCTAGGCTTCTCGAAGAAATCGAGAAGCCTTTTGTGATCTTCTTGTCTATGTTGAGCTCAAGACGAAATAGAATGCTTGAAATTTGACCCAAAAGTTTATGCAATGCTAGTGTGCGTAAATAACTGTTCTTTCAATCGATCCTCCCTGCTGATTTGCATGCAAAAGCGGGGCAGGCCTATGCATCAGCTCTATTGTCTTACTTACTTATTGCCCAGTGGCTCGAAGATCCAACTCTGCAGCCTGCCATCTCTTCTTCTCGCCAGCCTACAGCGGCACAGATAGACATGCCTGCAGAAGTGCTTTGGCATGTTTCATCCCCAGTGGCGCGCCGTCAGATCTTTCGCGCCGGCGAAGGACGCAAAGCAGAACAGGATTTACGCTGATTTTGGCTGCAGCGCAAAATTTCAGATGAAGAACGTGAATTCGAAGCGACAGTCTCCCGATTGCTTTCAGAGGGGCACATTCGTGAAAATGGTTATTGGCATCGCAGCCCATTTCAAAGTAGCTATTCAGTCGATAAAGACTCCATTACGATTTTGGGCCAATTGATTCCACAAAATCACTCTTTTCTATGGATGTATAATAGCGATGGTGAAACTAGTTATTTGGTTATCCGTACTTCCTTCCACGCCGCACCAAATCGGGACTACCGCACAGATGAGAACTCGCCTTTTTAAGGCTATTCATCGATATTTGTTAGATTTGCCCGCAGATGATCACCTATGCTTTGAAGAATCGCGTTGACAAGGCGAGTCCACAGTCACTACATGTGTTCTCCTGAGGTTATTCCACTCGGAACACGAAGTGTACGGCTTCATCTAATTGCGCGTAAATTTGTCTGTGCAAATCCTCAGAGTTCAACCAAGATTTTTTGTGAGCGATTTCCTTCCTTCTTAGAATGTCGTTAGCGAAAGACCAAGCGGCTAGAAGACGGTCTACTGGCGATGGATGGTAACTGGGTGGAGAAGCAGGCGCGCCTCGCTCATAAACTAGCTATGCCAACAGCCGGAGACTCTCTCCTTCATCTCATGCAACGTCAATCTCTCCCTCTGTATGATCCACTTCACGTTTTAAAAGGCAAGGCCGACGCTATTGCTTATAAATGACAAAACAGTCATGACGATTGCCTCTGCTTTTAGATACGCTTTAATCGATACCATTTCTGAAAGGCAATGATCCCCCAAATCGTTTCTACAACTCCGAAGGGCCAAGTCCCGGCTAGCCATCCATAAGTTGCAGAGCCCCAGCATGCAAATCCAAATGCAAATGTAAACCATCGCGAACGCGATTCCAAGGCGTAGAAAATCATCATAAGTGTCACTATCATCGCTCCGAAAGCAGTAAGCATAATCGATCTCCTTTCAAAGTGCGTATTCTGGCCAAATCGGCGACTCAACCCGTTAAATATTTTGCCATTGATTCCGATAAATCCTAGTCATTGAATCCACGAAGTTTCGGCCATTCAGTCCGGTAATTATCCTACCTTTCAGTTGAATCTTATGAGCGTTATTGATCGGCTGAAATCTCTGACTTGCTCATGCACGTGAACAACAACGCCACTT
>JAKACV010000067.1 GCA_021821085.1 Bacillota bacterium
GGTTTGGTGAAGTCTGGACATGCGCGCGGAGTGTACGATAGGTGGTACATGAGCACGCATGTCCAGCACAAGCCGAAGCCCTGCGCCGCAGAGTTCTCGACCCTTTTTGAACAACCTCTAAAAGAGAGACCGATTCGGTCTCTCTTTTATTGCAATGATCAACTGTTTTACATGAGATGATTTTCTGGTGGCGATTCCATTTTTAGTCGGGGTGGCAACGGTCCGAGATACTGATAAAAATGGCATTCAATACGTCCATTGTACAGTTTGCGGTTTTTCTCTGACCTCTTTCCAAATAACCGTTCAAAATCAGGATGCGAAGTGAAAATGAATGTCGACCATGTTGTATGGTGCTTCATTACTTCTCCCAATTGTCGATAAAGTAAACGAACTTCACGATCTTCACCCATTCGTTCGCCGTAGGGAGGATTGCTGATAAGACAACCATAAGGCTCAGTTGGTGAAAAATTCCTGAGTGGTTGCTGTGCGATGGAGAGGTATTCGCTGACTCCGGCAAGTCGGGCATGTTGCGTGGTTTGAGCAATCGCCTCAGCATCGATATCATGTGCCGTGATTTGGAAGTCTGGCGAGTGATTTCTACTTGCTTCGGCTGCTTCACGCACCTCGCGTATACTGTCTGCCGCAAGCCACCCGAAAGATTCCATAGAAAATGATCGCAGTAGACCTGGTGCAATGCCAGCTCCAATCCATGCAGCCTCAATCGCGATCGTGCCTGTACCGCACATCGGATCCGCAAATGGGCGATGCGGGCGCCAACGACTTAACAACACAAGTGCCGCTGCAAGTGTTTCCTTGATGGGTGCTGGGCCTGTATGAACGCGATATCCGCGCTTATGTAACCCTTGTCCACTTGTATCGATAGCCAGTGTGACGAGGTCCTTTAGTAGCGAGACTTCAATTGAAAAAAGGGGACCCGTCTCCTCTAACCACGATTCACGGTACGTTTGCGCGAGTTTTGTTGCAATGGCTTTTTTGACGATAGATTGGCAAGCTGGCACACTGGAAAGTTGTGATTTTATTGATCGTCCCTCAATCGGGAAACGCGCCTTGCGTGGGAGCCAGTCTGCCCACGGGAGTGCTTTGGTTCCTTCAAATAATGCATCAAAAGTGTGCGCTTCAAATTGACCGACGACCCACATCACTCGGTCGGCCGTACGCAACCACAAGTTGCAGCGTAACGCTCCAAGTGCATCTGCCTTGAAGTAGACCCTGCCATTTTCTACGACTCGATCCCGATATCCGAGTTCTTCTAATTCCCGAGCAACAACCGCTTCCAATCCAAATGGAGTTGTTGCTAAAAAAGTGTATTCCATAGTTAATCCGTCCTCATATTTATAGAGTCGTGTCTGATTGTAGCATAATGAGAACAAAAAACCGATTCAACATGGTATGATGAGGTTATAGCTTGAACAGGAGGAATGCATACCATGGCAACTGATTTTATCGGTCGCTGGTCTACTCCCGTGCCGAATCTTGTCGAGCGCGGTGCTGTGTGGAAGTTTGCAGAGGCTATTGGCGACCCGAACCCTGTGTATCGAGATGAAGTAGTAGCTGAACAGTCCCGTTTCGGACGTATGATCGCACCTCCAACCTTTTCACGAACATTTGACTACGGAACAATTGAAGGATTTGAACTGCAAGGCGAAGGTCTAATTCACGGCGAACAGGTATTTCATTTTGAGCGTCCCATTTATGTTCACGAAGAGGTATTCTGTAGCACACGTGTGGCAGATACATATACAAGAGATGGCGGATCTGGAAAGATGACCTTTTATTTATTTGAACAAAAAGGTCAGTCTACCAGTGGTGAGCTTATTTTTACGGCGAAGGTGAATGTCATTCAGCGGGTTGGTGGTGCATCATGAAACGGCAGATTGATGCGGGGATGCAATTACCTGATCTTGTCAAAGGACCCGTTACGCAAATTGATTTAGTAAAGTATTCAGGGGCGTCTGGAGATTTTAATCCGATTCACACTGTGGAATCGTTTGCGAAAGAAGTTGGCCTTGGCGGTGTGATTGCACATGGAATGCTGACCATGGCATACGTGGGGCAATTGCTTACCGATTTTGCCGGGAATGATGCTGATTTGATCGATTTCGGGGTGCGTTTTCGCGCCATGGTAAGACCTGGTGATACGATTACCTGTAAAGGTATTGTTACAAAGGTAGAGCCTTTAGAACGAGGGTTGCTTGCGGTGATTCAAGTGAATGCACAAACGCAAAGTGGTGATGTGGCTGTGAAAGGAAACGCAACGTTGCGGTTTGATCAATAGGGAGGTTAGCGTGATATGACAGTTGCAAATCGGGTTGCGGTCGTTACAGGATCAGGGCGCGGGATTGGTGCTGAGACCGCAAAGCAGTTAGCACATCATGGGGCGAAGGTGGTTGTCAGTGACGTAACGAAAGAGCTGACAGAAGCAACGGTCAGTGCGATTTGCGATGCAGGGGGCGATGCGATTGGAGTTGCCGCAGATGTGTCACAGCGCAGCCAAGTCGAATCATTATTTTCGTCTGCTCTGAAGGAGTATGGTCGGATTGATATCTTGATTAATAATGCTGGGATTATCCGGGATAATCTCGTGTATAAAATGACAGATGAAGATTTTGATGCCGTGTTGAATGTTCATCTGAAAGGTACCTTTCTTTGTTCGCAAGCTGCACAAAAAATCATGGTGCCGAACCATTATGGTCGAATTATTAATTTTTCTTCTACTTCTGCTCTTGGTAATCGTGGGCAAATGAATTATTCTGCAGCGAAGGCTGGCATTCAAGGAATGACCAAAACATTGGCTATTGAATTAGGGCGTTATGGCATAACATGTAATGCTGTAGCACCAGGTTTTATTGAAACGGATATGACAAAAGCGACCGCAACTCGTATGGGTGTGGATTTTGAGGAGTTGAAAACATTGGCGGCAAAAGAGGCTGCTGTGTTGCGCGTAGGAGTGCCTGCAGATGTGGCGTACGCTGTTTTGTTCTTTGCCGCAGATGAATCATCGTTTATTACAGGTCAAGTCTTATATGTAAAAGGTGGAGTTTAATGCAACGCGCATTAATCGTTGTTGATATGAGCAATGACTTTATCGCGGATGATGGAGTGCTAACATGTGGATCGGCTGGACAGGCTACTGTCCAGCCGATCTTGCAGGCAGTACAGGCGGCATATGATCATGGGGACTTCATCGTTTTTGCCTGTGATGCGCATGCTATAGATGATCCGGAATTTGCATTATGGACCACACATTGTGTGGTGGGGACATACGGAGCAAAACTTGTTGCTGACCTTCAAATGTTTTATGAAAATCATAAAGGAGATCGCGTTCGTTATTTACCGAAAACAAAGTATGATGCTTTTTTTGAAACGGATCTCGCCAAATGGCTGCATGAACAAGGTATACGCGAGGTTATCGTTTGTGGAGTATGCACTTCTATTTGCTGTTATGCTACGGCTTCAGGAGCGTACTATCGCGGCTATGAGGTGTATATTGATCCTGACTTAATGGCAGATCTTACTCCAGAAGCGCATCAATTTGCAATCCAACACATGCAAGATGTGTTGAAAGTTAACCTTCTATAACAAATGAAAGGAGTTTTTTCTCATGATTAAATTGTTTGAATGGGCTGAGTCGTTTGTGGCACCAGCTGAATTAGAGTTACAGCGCCCTTTTATCGAGACTGCTCATCAGTTGCTGGAACAGGGGACAGGAGCTGGGCATGAATTTTTAGGCTGGTTGCATTTACCCAGTGAATTTGATCTAGTGGAATTGGAACGTATAAAAAGAGCGGGTCAAAAAATTGCAAAGCAGGCTGATGTCCTCGTGGTCATTGGGATTGGCGGTTCATATCTCGGTGCACGAGCTGCATTACACTTACTCCAGCATTCATTTCATGACTTTTTGCCGAGCAGTAAACGCTCTTTACAAGTCGTTTTTGCTGGTCATCAGATGAGTGCGACTTATCTTGCTGAACTACTCGAAATTTTAGATGAACACGAAGTAGCTGTGAATGTGATTTCGAAGTCAGGAACAACGACCGAACCTGCACTTGCCTTTCGCGTCATAAAGCAGTATATGGAACAGCGGTATGGGACTGCAGAAGCTGCGAATCGCATCTACGCAACAACAGATGCTACGCGTGGTGCGTTACGTCAATTGGCCACAGAAGTATTGTATGAGACATTTGTTATACCAGATGATGTTGGAGGGCGCTTTTCTGTACTAACTCCTGTTGGACTCTTGCCGCTTGCCGCAGCAGGAATTGATATTGAGGCACTTTTGGCGGGTGCAAAGCGAGCAGAACAGGAACTAGCTGATCCGGATGTACATAAAAATCCAGCTTATGCTTATGCAGCTTTGCGACAAATTCTACGGAACAAAGGAAAAACGGTTGAGCTTTTCGTCAGTTATGAGCCAGGCCTTCACTATGTAGGTGAATGGTGGAAACAACTGTTTGGTGAGAGCGAAGGAAAGGACGGAAAGGGTTTGTATCCTGCAAGTGCCGACTTTTCTACTGATCTGCATTCACTAGGTCAATTTGTCCAAGATGGTGCTCGTGTCTTACTTGAAACGGTCGTGAAAATAAAGCATCCACGCAAAACAATACAGATTGAGTCACTGCCACACGATGTGGATGGATTAAATTACTTAGCGAATCGATCATTCGCGAGTGTGAATGATACGGCGCTTGAAGCGACGATTCTGGCTCATGGAACAGGTGGAGTTCCTACAATCGGCCTTGAGGTAGAAGACATGACCGAATTGTCACTAGGCTACCTATTTTATTTCTTTGAAAAGGCGGTAGCGATGAGTGCATACTTACAAGGGGTAAATCCCTTTGATCAGCCAGGTGTAGAAATGTATAAGTCCAATATGTTTGCGATGCTTGGGAAACCAGGTTACGAAAAGACGAGGGTGGAGAGATGAAAGTAGCACAGTCTGTTACTGATTTGATTGGGAATACCCCACTCCTACAACTCAAACGAGTTGTAGACGATTCGATGGCAGAAGTCTGGGTTAAATTGGAGAAATTCAATCCAGGCGGAAGTGTCAAAGATCGACCTGCACTGCGAATGATCGAAGCGGCAGAACAAGACGGGACGTTGCATCCTGGAATGACCTTGATCGAACCGACCAGTGGTAATACTGGTATTGGAATTGCGATGGTTGCAGCGGCGAAAGGTTATCGGGCGATTCTTGTGATGCCAGATACAATGACATGGGAGCGAATTGCTATATTAAAGGGGTACGGCGCACAAGTTGTTCTTACGCCTGGCAGTTTGCGCATGTCTGGAGCCGTGCAAAAAGCGAAAGAATTAAAGGATCAACTCGGGGAAGAGGCGATTCTTCTTCTCCAATTTGAAAATCCCAATAATCCAGATGCTCATCGAAATACGACTGCGCTCGAAATTTTGGAGCAAACGGATCATCAATTAGACGCATTTATTGCATCCTCCGGGACAGGAGGTACAATTACTGGGTGTGGTGAAGTATTAAAGGACCAGTTGCCTCAGGTGAAAATCTATGTCGTTGAGCCTAAAGGATCGCCTGTACTGTCAGGTGGTGAAGCAGGATCGCATAAGATTGTGGGGACCAGTCCAGGGTTCATTCCCAAAGTCCTGAATACGACAGTTTATGATCGGATTTTTCAGGTGTCAGATGACGATGCACTAGAGATGACTAAACGTCTCGCACGCGAGGAAGCGTTGCTTGTTGGTGTATCGTCCGGTGCGGTAGTGCATACAGCTCTGCAAGTGGCAAAAGAACTTGGAGTTGATAAACGAGTGGTTGCGTTGTGCGCAGATACTGGCGAACGGTATCTGAGTATGGATTTGTTTTGAGAGGATGGAGATTGATGCAGGCACGAGTGAGTTGGAAAGAAAAACGTCGTTTTGAAGCGGTTGCCGATTCAAATCACGTGGTCATCATTGATGCCAAAGCGGAGGCAGGGGGCGAAGATCAAGGACCAAGACCTATGGAATTGTTACTCATGGGTCTTGGTGGGTGCACCGGAATCGATGTGACGATGATTTTGGAGCGCATGCGCATTCCCTATCAGCGGGTCGATGTTGTGTTGGATGCAGAACGTGCTGATGATATACCTCAAAAGTTTACAAAAATAAAAATGACCTATGAGGTCGACGCACCTGGAGCTTCGTTAGAAAAAGTGATTCGGGCAGTGAAATTGTCACAAGAGAAATATTGCTCTGCATCGCATTCAATTACTGCGCCACTTGAAGCAATACTTATTTTAAATGGAGAATCATTCCCAATTGGATGAAGTGATGGACTAAAGGAGCGATATGAATATGACACTTCCACCGAAAACATGCTCGATTGAACGTTTGGTTACACGCGAAGATGACGTGGACCGTATTATACGAGGTGAAAAAACGGCAGTTCGCCGCAATGGACGTTATGCCGATCCAGATGAACAGATGATCGTCAAGGGTCGCACATTTGTAATTGAAACTGTATATGTTCAGAAGTTAGGTGACATGACCGATCATGATGCGCAAAGAGAAGGATTCTCTGATCTTCAAGGATATCAAGCGTATCTACAAACTGTTCATCCAGGCATGCCATTTGTAGCAAAAATGCCCGTATGGGTACATGAATTTCGCGCAATCTGATGTGTTGAGGACGTAGGAGACACAGTACATGTTGGTACTGTGTCTCCTACGCGGGGTGAATCAAAGTATCTTTGTCAATAAGGCGATCGTGAGGGAGATGAGCAGACCAACAATCATAAATCCCCAGACTCGCAGGACTCCTGTATTTGCGTAATCCCCCATAACTTTACGACTACTCGTTAAAATCACAAGAAAGATCAGGATTGGGATCATAACTATTGCACCCATCGCTTGTGAGAGTACAGCGATAAAATTTAAAGGAAGGCCAGGGATGAGGATAGCTGCAGCAGCGAAAACAAGACTCCCAATATAAACGGCATAAAATTTGGATGCGGTTGATATTCTGTCATTGAGACTTCTTGCAAATCCAAATGCATCGGCAACCGTCCATGACGATGACAATGAAATCGTAATGGCGGCAAGAAAGCCTGCGTTGAACAAACCGAATCCAAACAGGATGCTGGCGATTCTGCCTGCAGCAGGGGTTAAACCTTGAATAATTGCCGCAGGTCCTACGGTCGTTACATGTTGGATATGTCCATAGAGGGCTGCCCCGCATAGTAAGATGGCAACGGCGATAAGCACTTGAAGGATGCTTCCAAGTAATGTGTCGATTCTTCCTAGCTTAAGTTCTTTTGCTGTAATGCCCTTGTCTAAGACGGCACTGCCTTGGAAAAAAATCATCCACGGTGCAATGGCGTTCCCAACTGTCGCAACGACAAACCAAATGACCAGGCTGCCTAATCCTTTTGGAATGGTCCAAGCTGTAAAGGTGTGTTCGATTGCACCGATCGATGGATGTGTAAGCAATGCGATAATGAGAAAAACGCCATTTAGAGCACCCACAAAAAGGGCTAATCGTTCTTTAGTCCAGTATCCGGTGAAAATGGCGAGTGAGACGACAAGAATGAGACTCAGTAGATCGCTGCTCCAAAGAGGTAGGCCAAACATCATTAATCCAGCTGTCATACCAATAAATTCTGTCATCAGCGTAAGTAAATTCTCTACTATGAGCGTACCTATACTATAGTAGCCAAAAAATCGACCAAAGTGTCGAAAAACAAGTTTTGTGTATCCGGTTTGAGTCACTGCACTGAGCCGCATTGTCATTTCCTGAATTGTAAAGGTAAGTGGAGCAAGACATAAAATGAGAGGAATGAAAAAACTGATGCCAAATTGAATTCCCGTCACTGCATACTCGACAACACCGCCTGCATCGTTGTCTCCAATCATTGTAAGTAGTCCAGGACCAATGAGGGCCCACATCATCCAACTGAATTTTCGCCATCCCGTTCGATCTTTGGCTAGAATGGCATGGAATTTGGATGTTGGCGCACTGTGATCACCATTACCTGGAGTTGCAGGCATGGATTTTGATTGGGTCATATCGCTTCCCCCTCACGGCTTCAGTATCACCGTATGAAGTTCGGACGAAAGAAGTGCCTGACCATCAGTAATCTGTTGCAAATTTTGCAACGTTGCGAGGAGGAACTTGCATGTCGATCAAGGATAATTTGTTTGGAGATTATTTGCGAACTGAGTTGCATAAACGCAATTTATCGATGCGGCGATTGGCGGGAATGTGTGGAGTGGATCCGGCCACAGTGTCTCGGCTTGCTACGGGAAAGCAGAGACCGCGCGCAGAGCATGTGGAGATGCTCGCCCGAGCGCTAAAGGTGCCGTTAAGAGAACTTTGGGCTGTTGCAGGATATGCATGGATTGATGAGGAGAATGAACGAGACGCTTCGTCTCCTGCGATACAAAAGGATATTCCACTTCAAACCTATGAGTTGCCACAATTACAAGCACTCGATATTGAGCGTATTATTATAGAATTGCGCAAGTGTAAAGATTATGCGGGAACTAAAGAAGGGAGAGAGCTGATCTTACGGGATTTTCAGCACAAGGTAAACCAGATTCAAGGGATTGGACCATTTATTGAAGAATTGCAAGCGATGTATATCTTATTTCAAGATGAACAGTTGACAGAAGATCAACGCCAAGTTCTTGGTAGTGCGTTGCTCTATTTTATTTTGGCGACTGACATTATTCCGGATTACTCTTTCCCGCTTGGTTATCTTGACGACGCCGTAGCGATCGACCTTGTCTGGAAGGAAATGAAGACCTGGGAGCATAAGGGGAGTAGATTCTAAAGCATTTGTAGAATCTACTCGGAGTCTCGATTTAACAACAATAGTCGCGTCGACTCTTGCGTTGTCTTTCATCACGATCAGGGAAGTTGTCCGGATCGTCATCGTCGTGTTCAATCATAGGTCGACCACGTTCTTCATTCTCCTTTCCTGATTCCACCTTACCTCCGGGGGACCCGGGAATTCCACTCACGTTTTCGAATGTGCCCAATATAATGGGCTTCGCATGTTCAACCACCTTTCTCCCTTTGGCATACACGTGTTGGATTTGAAATTTCTCATCTGTTAACAGTAAATCAGCATCCAAACCAGCCTTAATCTGTCCTTTATGAGCGAGTTTTAGTACGCGTGCCACATGAGTGGTAACGATACCAATCGCAGTCTCAATCGGGACATTTTCTTCGACAATTGCGTCTCGTGTTTCCTCCCATAGTGTTGCGATTGAACCAATACCCATAGCGACGAGCTTCCCTTGGTCGTTGAAAATGGGGGAACTCCCATTGCTATCTGAACTCATTGTAATGAACTGCGGTTTAACGCCAGCATCAAGCAACATTCGAATGGCTTTTGCTGGTTTTACAGAAATGTGATCGTGTTCGTCCGGTCTAATACCAGATGTTACATCGACAAAACCGCCTTCTTTTCCATACCGTATCGCATCTTTTAGCAAATCAGGATTTCGATTTAGATGCGTAGGAGTAAATGTAGATTTAGGTAACTCCGTTTGTTTTAATACATCAAACAACAACTGTAATTTTGTATCGTCATCTCCTACATGGAGATGTAGAACGCCAGCTTTTCCTGCGAGCAATCCACCTACGCGTGCTTCACTTGCAAGTTCTGCCAAATCCCGATCGGATGGATGACTAGAGCGGCTATCTGAAATGGCAATTTCTCCAACGCCAATGACTTTGTCAATGAGTACAATATCAGACCGTGGCATCCCTGTGATCGTTCGCGTTGGAACTTGATATGCACCGCAATAGATATACGTTGAAACGCCCTCAAAATCAAGTGCCATAGCTTTTGCAAGGAGTTCACGCGTCGTGCGTGTCACCCCATCCGTTCCTAGTACCCCGACTGCTGTAGTTACTCCCGCTGTGGTCATGTGACTCAGCGATATTTCAGGGGTTCGGTAATGAAATCCGCCTTCCCCGCCTCCGCCTGCCATATGCACATGTTGATCAATAAGTCCAGGAAAGAGGAGGAGACCGCTTGCATCCAATGTTTCCACCGATAGATTGCTACCATGGAACTCAATATTTTCTCCAATGGCAAGAATTTGTCGACCACCAATTAATAGATCTCGTTTTCCAAGTCGTTTTGGGGTATATACAGTGGCATTCTTAATAAGTGTTAACGAAAACATTCAAATCCACTCCTTATTGCGCTCATCGGTACAGTATGAACATATTTGCTTTCATTCAGACGTACAGATCACCTTAAAAAGAGTGATCTATACGGAAGCAGGGAGATAAAAATGATGAAAAGTTGTGGTGAAGCAATAGAAATGGGCGTATCATAGGAAGTGATAGATTTATATGATCATTGTGAATAGAAAAATGATTGAGGAGGATCTCAATGAGTATTGTTTTAACGGATATATCCACGCTCGTCGATGGGGTTCTGGACGATGTTGTGCAATGGAGGCGCCATTTACACGAACATCCAGAGTTGTCATTTGAAGAGGTTGCGACTTCACAGTTTGTTTACGAAACGTTACAGAGCTTTGGTAATTTAGAATTATCTCGTCCGACAGAAACGAGTGTGATGGCGCGTTTAATTGGTAATCGTCCGGGAAAAGTGATTGCATTGCGTGCAGACATGGACGCATTGCCAATCGAAGAAGAAAATGAATTTTCTTTTGTGTCTAAGACACCCGGAAAAATGCATGCGTGTGGACATGATGGTCATACAGCGATGTTACTTGGTGTTGCGAAGCTACTATCTCGCATGAAAGAATCAATTGCTGGCGAAGTGCGATTTCTATTTCAACATGCAGAAGAATTATTTCCAGGTGGCGCGCAGCAAATGGTGAATGCTGGTGTGATGGATGGCGTCGATCTCGTGCTTGGCGCTCACCTGTGGGCTGAATTGAATGTGGGGAAAATTGCAGTACGTTCAGGTCCATTGATGGCTGCACCAGACACATTTCACATTTCGATTATTGGAAAGGGTGGGCATGCAGCAAGTCCACAACAGACCGTAGACAGCATTGCAGTAGGCGCACAAGTTGTCACGAATCTGCAACATATGGTGTCGCGCAATGCCGATCCACTCCTTCCAATGGTTGTATCGGTGACAAAGTTTATTGCAGGCACAGCGGACAATGTCATTCCAGGGACGGCGGAACTTGCAGGGACCGTTCGAACGTTTGACGCCGCATTGCGCGAGCATGCGCCAATATTGATGGAACGGATTATTAAAGGTGTCACAGAGGCACACAGAGCAACTTATAAATTCTCCTATCAAAATGGCTATCGGCCTGTATTAAATGACGAAGCCGTCACAGTTGAATTAGAGGATTGTCTACTTTCTATATTTGGAGAAGAAGTCATGGAAAAGGCGATTCCAACCATGGGAGGAGAGGATTTCTCAGCATATCAGCAAGCGGCGCCAGGGACATTCTTCTTTATCGGAGCAGGTAACCCTGATAAAGGCATTGACGCACCGCATCATCACCCACGTTTCACTGTGGATGAGGATGCGTTGCCAATAGGAGTCAAGGCCTTTGTTGCAGCGGTTTTGCACATCTTAGCCCCAGCCAATTGAGCAGGGGATGATCAATCGCATCTTCCATTTCGAAGACGCGTGCGAAGGGCAACCGCACTTCGCACGCGTTTTATGAAATAGAAAACATCATGTGACGAGAGACTGAACGCTATGTCTATGATTCTTTACTAGACAACCACTAGGTTTTGCTTGTACTATGGGACTTAAGATAATCATATATTGTAATCAAAGCACATATTCGCTAGCCAAAAGAATAGAAGATCGAAAAAGGTGTTCACCGTAAGGTGAGCTTAATAGGGAAACCGGTGTGAGTCCGGTGCGGTCCCGCCACTGTATAGAGGAGCACAGACGATAATCCACTGAACGCAAGTTTGGGAAGGACGTTTTGTGTGATGAATCTTAGTCAGGAGACCTGCCTTTTTTGCACCACATAACCTACGGTCGATGGGGGGTGTTGGAGTCGAGAGATTGTCGTATTGATGTCAATTCACTCGAACCCACCACAGGCACTCCTTGCGATTTCGTAGAGGGTGCCTTTCTCTATGAAATGGTAGAAGGGGAGAATTTATGAAGGAAATTATTTTGCTAGTTGGCCATGGAAGTCGGGATATGGAAGGCAATGAAGAATTTCTGCGTTTTGCAAAGACAGTACAGTCGAGATTTTCTGATCGCGAGATTGTGCCGTGTTTTCTAGAACTTGCGATTCCGACGATTCCAGATGGCATAGAGTCCTGTGTATTGCTTGGAGCGACCAAAGTCATTGTTATTCCTGTCATTCTGTTGGCAGCCTCACATGTGAAGCTGGAGATTCCAGAGTTTATTGATGCGGCGCGGATGAGATATCCAGAAGTTGAATTTGTTTATGGACGCCATCTCGGACTAAATGAAGGCATTTTGAACTTGCTTCATGCACGTTATGACGAAGCTGTTTCGGATTTATCTGTTTATCGTCCAGAGGAAACTGCGATTGTTCTCATGTGTCGAGGAAGTAGTGAACCGGATGCGAATGGCGATGCTTATAAAATTGGTCGGTTGTTGTGGGAACGCACACAGGTTTTGACCGTAGAAACCTGCTTTACGGGCATTACCACGCCGCTTTTCGCGGATGGGGTAAGACGAGCAGTTGCGCTCGGTGCAAAGCGTGTCCTCGTGGTGCCCTATTTCTTGTTTACCGGGATTTTGATTAAACGCATGCGCAATGTCCTGGTTGATTTACAACAGGAATTCGCTCAGATTCCAATGACGATGGCGAATTATTTTGGCTTTCACCCACTTTTATTAGAAGTCGTTCTCAATCAGTACGAAGAGGCGATAACTGGACACGCGTTTATGAACTGCGACCTGTGCAAATACCGCATTGAGGCTGCTGCTGCGCACTCGCACGATCAGCACGATCAGCACGATCAGCACGATCAGCACGATCAGCACGATCAGCACGATCAGCACGATCAGCACGATCAGCACGATCAGCACGATCAGCACGATCAGCACGATCA
>JAKACV010000068.1 GCA_021821085.1 Bacillota bacterium
AGCTTGGTCTGAGGAGTTTACAGGAGAGGTACTTGCAACTTCGTAGCGCTTCGTGAACCGCCGTATGCGGACCCGCATGTACGGTGGTGTGAGAGGTCGGGGGCTAGCCGCCCCCTCCTACTCGATTCATATGGGTATTATACATAAAAATTCCTAAACCGGGATATTTTTTAGTGACGGTGTTGATCCAGATTGTCCTGGTTGCCAGTTGGCGGGAGTGACCTTTTTCGTTTCATCTTGGTATTGTAGTGCGTTGATTACTCGAAAAAGTTCTTCTGTACTGCGTCCCGTATTTGCATCGTAAACAACATAGTTGCGGATGAAGCCGGAAGAATCGATAATGACCGTGATACGAAGTGGTTGGCCTAAGATTGGATCATAAGCTCCATACGTGATGCTCGTTTCATGAGTGAGATCAGAGAGCATCGGGAATTTGATATTCTTGGCGCGAGGATGAATCTTTTGAAATACGTGATGCACCCCGATGTCATCTGCATCTATAGAGAAAATCAATGTGTTTTTTTCTAGAAGTTGCGGATTGATGTACCGTCTATATTGGAGTTGGCATGACGTTGCCGTGTGAAATTTCTTTGTATCGCAAAAAGAAATATGGCAAAAAAAGAAGAAATGGTCGTAACGGCAAGAATTGGAGATATACCCCACAAATCAAACATATTCCCAAATAGTACTGGACCGATTAATCTTCCGGCGCTTCCAAATCCTCCGACAACACCTAAGTAAAAAGGCGAGGAGCTACCGGTGGTCTGCGTAATCAGTGCAGGAATACTTGGTGAGATGAGCATTTCTCCAAGTGTTGCAATGGCCATACCGATTACTAAATAGAGGTAGATGTGATGGAAAATCCACATGAAAAGAAAGGCGATGGCATAAAAGATGGCGCTTGCCATTAACCTGGCACCAAGTGATCTTGTAATAAAGCGATTAAATAAGGTTGTCAGTGGTTGTGCGAATAAAATGACCAGTCCATTGACGGTCCATAGAAAACTGTAACTGGCTAGGCTCATCCCTCTTTCGTTTAAATAAGGGGCAATTCCAGAATTCCAAGATGAGGTTGAAAACCAAACGAGCAGTGATCCTAATGATACAAAGAGATAGGCGCGATAATCGCGTAATAAGCTCCACGTGCTCATAACTTCGCTATGTGGAGATAGGCCAATAGGTTCCTGATCAGCTAACTTTATTTCTAAACGCCGTAAATAGAGATAGAAAAACATTGAAAATGCAATCGTGGTTACACCGTTAAGTAAAAAAGTAAGATTAAATGATATTTCTGCAAGTATACCGGCTAATGTGGTTCCGAGTGCAACGCCTATATTATTGCTAACGTATACGATGTTGAATAATTTGAATTGTTGTTCTCTCCATTGAAATCCAATAAATGCACTGATGGCCGGCATAGTTACCGCCATCAGGAAACCATTGATGGTCATGACTTCAAGGTATGGATACCAACTTTTTGCGAAGATGAGCCCAAGTTGGGCGAAACCGCTAAGTAATAGGGACCCGACAATTAAGTTTTTTGCCCCTATTTTATTGTATAGTGCCCCACCAATGAATTGTCCTCCGACACCTGCCAGGGATTGAAAGAACAGTGCTAGTCCTGCTTCTCCGTAAGAACGATGTAGGATATTATGAACATATATCGTCGTAAGTGGCCACATGAGAGCACTTCCGGTCGAATTAACCAAACTTGCAAAAATAAAGACGTAGGAATCTTTTGGGTAGTTATGAAGAAACGATAAAAATCGATTTGATATAGTTGTCATATTTACACCCACAAAGAATGCCTTACTTGCAAAATTCACGATGTCGATCTTCAAAATTGTATAGATCCTGTATCAAGTATAATGGTCGAGCGCGTACCTCGTCATAAATGCGACCGATATATTCACCAACTATACCTAACATGATAAGCTGCATACCCCCAAGGACTAATACAGCAATCATAATAGATGACCAACCTTGAATGGTAACAGAGGTGAATAATTTTTCATAGATGATCATAATTGCATCGATAAATCCCAGAATCGCAACGGTAAATCCTACCTTCGTCGCCCATTGTAATGGTTTATAGGAAAATGACGTAATACCATCAAGGGCGAATTTGATCATCTTGCGTAGAGGATACTTTGTTTCACCTGCATATCGCTCATCTCGAACATAGGGAATGCCAATTTGCGAAAATCCAGCCCAGGCGACGAGTCCACGAATAAACCGATGGCGTTCATGGATTGAGGTCAGACTGTCGACCACATTTCGGTTTATGAGCCTAAAATCACCGGTGTCAAGGGGAATATTAACATCCGTTAGTCGTTGTATCGTACGATAAAAGAGTTTTGCGCTCGCGCGCTTAAATGCGGTTTCACCTTTACGTTCTTTACGTACGGCGTATACTACATCGTAACCTTGTCTCCATTTTTCAATAAACTGATGAATGAGATAAGGAGAATCTTGTAAATCAGCATCCATAATCACGACGGCATCCCCTTGAGCGTGGTCCAAACCTGCGGTAACTGCAATTTGGTGCCCGAAATTGCGCGAAAAGTCGACGATACGCACTTCACTATGCTCAGAGGCGAGTTTTGTTAATTCTCGGAGAGTCCCATCGCGCGAACCATCATTGACAAAAATCAGCTCATATGGAACGCCGATCTGCGTTAATACTTCATAAAGACGGGTATACAATACCGCAATCACTTTTTCTTCATTATAAGTAGGAATTACTATTGATAATAGTAATAATTCCTGTGTGCGTTTGTGGGGATGTTGATGTTCACTTTGTATACTTTCTAGTGAGTTATCGGATAGGTTGAGCATGATGAATCTCCTCTAAGGAATCTAATTTACGCAATCCACACACCATGAAAAAATAAATGTCCAAGGATACCTAATCCAAGCGCAAATAAGAGAAGAAGTAATGGGGTAGCTCGAACAGAGTGGACGGCAACACTTAAAAAGATAAATCCTGGGAATAACATCAGGATATATCGTGGGAAGCTCACTAAATAATCTTTAACATCTAGAGACGGTTCTGTGGCGGCAATCCATAGAACGACGATCATATACAGCCACCAAGAAAAGAGCCGGTATGAACGACGAATATACTGCATTCCAATTATCGCCATAAAAATAGCGAGTGTAATCATGGTCAGTTCAATCAAAAAATATTCATGTGTCCAACCTGAGGAATGTAACATGCGCAACCAGGTGAAATAATACGTGTCCCATAAGGGCATGTAGTGCCGATTCCAGTATTTTTCTGCCGTTAAGAAGGCGAGTAAATGCCCAGTTCGCACTTTTAGATAAATCATATACAGTGCCAGCATAACGGCTGGAAGGGTAAGGGCGAAAATTTGTACATCCAAGTATCTCCACCAAGAGCGTGTCCAAAATCGCAAGTCCATATTGCGATGATGAAGATACTCAAACAACAAGATAAGATCGAGAAACACCCCAGTATTACGTGTTAAAGTGGCAAGACCGGCTAAAAAGCCAGCCACCCAAAACTTATTCGCCATAGCACGATCGATGGCTGCGACGCAAAGGACCATAAAAAGCGATTCAGTGTAGATTGCGTCGAAATAGTAGGATGTCGGGAAGAATGCAAACAGCAAGATTGCAGTACGTGCGATCGTTGGTCCAAATTCAATCGTAGTAATACGTCCGAGATAGTATAGGAAAAAAATAAAGGCAACAAATGATACCAAAACACCACTTGTTAAAAGGCTAATCCGTGCAACTTCATGCACGGTGTACATGAAGATTGGGTAGAGCGGCCAAAAGGCGGTTTCCTTTAAATTAAGGAAGCCGTGTTGTGCGATTTCGAGATACCAGCCAGAATCCCAGTGCCGATAATAGGTGAGAAAAAGGTTGTACCAGCTTATCTTTTGCTTATGTATGAACAGAACAGCCAGTGTATAGAGAGTAAGCCAGAGCCGTTGGGTAATCGCTGTCGCTGCGGCGAAAACAAATAGATCTTTTGAAAAACCAGCTAGAACTTGCAACTGAGGAGGATGATTTTGCGAACTTTTGATAATAGGTTTTATTTTTGGAACAAAAACAAGATAACGATTGGAAAGATAGCCAATGATCGTCATAGGGATCACATTTACCAATTGAGCAATGTATGGAGTGTGGATGTAATGCAACAACTCATGTAATGTGACTTCACTTATAGCTAATACAAGCAAGTTGATAACCAGAAAGTGCCCAAAATAGGACCAGAGATTTCTCGATTGACGAAATGTCCACTGACTGTTAATTGCATAGCTACTGACCATTCCAAAGATGTAGCCAATAGCCAATGCCATACTCGGTTGTATGTGAATGTACACAAGAATGGAAAAAATGGCATAGGTCAGGGTAGTATTGAAAACACCTGTGAGTGCATATTTTATAAAAGTCCAAAACTCCATGAGCATTGGTTTCGTGATTTGAGCGGATGACATGCTCCCTCTCCTTAATTGGCTAATCTGACTAGACTATAGCAAAGTACAGCTTTGCAATCAAACTGTAACATAATTGGTTCATTATTTGAAAGCATGATATAGTGTTATTAGAAGAATTCTAAGTGAAAAAATGATAGATATTTTTCAATGATTTTTTAAAAAATTGACGCTAAACTTGTAGAAGATCAACTTGCCTACTACTGTAGTGATATGCGATAAAAGAGGTAGCAACCTCTTTGGAAATTGAAATTGAGAAGGGGGAACCATCAGTGAATTCAAGGATGCCAAAAAGACTAAGTATTTTAATTGTATTGGGACTTACCGGGTTTGGAGTGATATCACTTTTTCATCCTATGTCTATCGGTTCTCAAAGTAATGTTCCGGGGTCTTCTGCAAAATCGTATGCGACAACGCAGCTGTCATTTCCGGCGAGGGCGGGTACATCGCAAAACTGGGCAGGGTATGTTGTACAACCTTCCACACAATCGAGTGGGGAAAGCAGTGTGACTGGGACTTGGACTGTTCCATCGATTTCTGGTAGAAACGGAAACGATGCGCAATGGATAGGACTTGGTGGGGTTTCCAGTCATGATTTATTGCAAATGGGAACGGTTGAGCAAATGCAGAACGGCCAACAGACATCGTATGTATTTTGGGAAAAACTACCTCATTCAGCTCGACAGATGTTGCCTGTGACAGTAGGCGAAAAAGTTTCAGCGCAAATTATACCGGCCGGGCAAAATATTTGGCACCTTCAAGTAACGGTGACGCCATCTTCTGGTCAGGCCTATACGAAGACAGTCGCAGTAAAGTTAAATTCAACTTATGCAAGTGGAGTTGAAACGTCTGCAGAATGGATTAGTGAAGATCCATCGAATCAAAGTCAGTCTTTGTTGCCCTTAGGTAATATGGGGACGATTGCGTATCAAAACGCCTTGGTCAACGGTCAACCGATCGCATCTGCTGGCAATCAAATAGAACCGCTCGAAATGGTTGGGGGAATGGGGAGTCCTGAGATTGTCCCCACAAAACTTGGCGCTAATGGGGAAAGTTTTAGTACTGTTATGAAGAATTTTTCTCAAAGGAATCAAAACGTCTCTGATGCTGGCGGTAGGACTTTTGTAATTCCTGGTGTGGGATCGATCAGTGGTATTAGCGGATTCAATGGATTTGGTGGAAACTCTAGCGGATTTGGACGTCGTGGCTGGTCGCAATTAGGTCTTGGCAACGGATTTAGCTGGGGAGATAATGGTTCGTGGCCTGGCAATATGAATGTTTCATCGACGCAGCAAGAACTGCGGATTTTACAGCAATGGATCAATCAACAAACGCAACAATTTCGTAGAATTGCCCAACCGCAAGTGAACGTCTGGTCAAACGGGTTCAGCGTCTCTTTTAGCTCTTGGACACCCTGATTTACAACATGGGCGAAGGTAAGTAAATAATAGGCTTAGCAGAAGCTCGTCTATCTGCTAAGCCTATTATTTTGCGTTCAGCAGGATTTTATTGTGAAAGGTCGAATTATGTAGTGAACATATGAAGGAGAGAAGTATACACATGAGCGGGCGAAGGGGAAATAAGGCAAAAGTTAAAAAGGAGAATTCTGAGCGTTGGTTGCTCACGTATTCTGATTTGATCACATTATTATTAGCCTTTTTTATTATTATGTACAGTATTGCAAGTTTGAATCAAGGGAAATTTCAACAGCTTGCGGAATCGCTGCATCAGGCGATGTCAGGTTCAAACACACCGATTACGTTTAGTACATCAGGCGGCAAGAAGAGTTTACTTAAAAACACTTCGTTAACTCAAGCGCAACAACAACAGGTTACAGCGATCGTGCATGAAAATCAGGTATTTTCAGATATATTTCGCCAACTGGAACACTATATTGTTGCACATCATTTGCAAGCAAGCGTACATGCTGTTGATGAATCTCGCGGGATTCGCATTGCCATTCATTCTGATGTTCTTTTTGCTAATGGATCAGATCAATTGCGACCCCAGGCATTAAAGATTTTGCAGGGGATTGTACCGTTTCTAAATAAAGTAACGACACGTGTGCAAGTAAATGGTTATACGGATAGTGTGCCTATTCGTACACAACAGTTTCCTTCGAATTGGTATCTTTCTGTGGATCGAGCAGCAGGTGTTGTCACGTACTTGATTGCTCAAGGTGTAATTCCTACGCGATTGTCCGCACAAGGGTTTAGTAAGTTTCGTCCTGTTGCGACAAACACAACTGCATTAGGAAGGCAGATCAATCGCCGAGTGGATATCGTTCTCTTACATAGTTGGGCATAGTTCTTCCCTAGATCGATGTTCGAATCTGGAGTATGTAACCAGTCAAGAAAACAGACTATTTGTTAGGAGAGGAGGTTGACTGGAGAAGCTCACTAATCGTAACCATGCGAAAGTGTCTTTTTTCTAGCGCGGGTAACAGTGTCTGCAGAGCTGCTACCGTGTTACTTTGGTTAGCTGCTCCATCATGAAAGAGAACGATGTCACCAGGATGAATATGTTGTAGTACTTGCTTTGTAATATCTGACGCTTTACGTCCATTCCAATCGCATGTGTCTTGATCCCATGCCCACATGATAATACGAAGGTGGGAGTGTTTGGCGGCCAGACGGATTGGGGGAGTGATAAGACCCATAGGCGGCCGGAAAAATTTGGGATAAAGTCCGGTGGCGTGGTACACCTGTTCCTGTGTTTGTGTAAGCTGCTGTATTGCACTTGAATGTGTCATGTGTAAATCATGAGAAAAAGAATGATTCCCAACCTCATTGCCCAGTGAGACTTCTGTTTTAACAATGTCCGGATATCGAGCAACCTTTCTTCCAATTACGAAAAATGTAGCTTTCGCATGATTTTTTGCTAATTCTTTTAGGATTTTGGGCGTGAATGTGGGATCTGGACCATCATCAAAAGTGAAGGCTATCACGGGTTGTTCGGTTACAACGCGATATAGTAAATTCGGATCGGAAAACTCAGTTTTTGTTGTGGCTGCTGGAGTTGGGTTAGATAAGGCAAAAAATATCTGACTTAAAGCAATCATTTTCACCATTACCGAATAGGGCATGAAATCGTCTCCTGTCATTTTACACTAGTAAGATTGCCAGTAAAATCTCCAGGTTAGTTTTGTCAAAGATGATCTGTGCTATTCGGGATAGGGTTATCTACTAACAACCTAATGCTTTTATAAGTTGTGCCATTTGCCTATTCAGTTATTTTGGGATCAGAGATCGTGATAAGATTGATTATAGGCGGTTAAAGAATTGCATTTTTAACGTCCGATAATATACATTATGCAAACGAAGTATATGTTTGATTTTTTTGTTAATAATAACCACAATTCCGTTCATATGTCAATAGTTCAACCAATAAAATCCTTCCTGCTCGCGAAAGTGGGGTGGGTTGCGTGACAGAACTCATGCCTAAAAAAATTCGTAAAGTTGTTTTGCGAGAAGACTTATTTGCTCTAACCAAAGACACACATAAAGCTATCGCGCTCGGCCAGCTTATTTATTGGTCGGAGCGAACGAAAGATGTAGACAAATTTATAACAGAGGAATCCGCACGCCTTAAGCGGGGGGGCATTGAATCGAATATGTTGCCTTCGTATGGATGGATTTACAAAGAAGCTAAAGAATTCATTGAAGAAACTATGCTTAGTATATCGCGTCCGACCGCAAACCGTCTTTTAAACGCACTAGTCGAAGATAGCTATCTTTTTGTTCGCAACAACCCAGATAAACCGTGGGATCGGACAAATCAATATCGAGTTAATTTTGTTTTTATAAGGGATGAATTGAGGAAACTGGGATACTGGCATAGTGAATTTGCGTGGTTGTCTAACGATGGAGATTATGACGATCCATCTGAAATGAGTAATACAATGCTCAAAATGAGCAATGCAATGATCAATTTGAGCATTGAAGAAATTCAAGAAGAAAATCCTCAAAAAGCCGATAGTGATGCATTGCTCAATTTGAGCAATCGATTGTCACGAAATGAGCGAGCAATACCAGAGATTACTTCAAAGATTAATAATAACGATAATAATAAACGCGGGCATGAAACCCAAAATCTTCCAATCAACAACCAACAAGAAAATGCACTTGAAGAGTATAACCATCCAGACACTGGACAAGATTCAATTGAACCAACGAAAGATCTCCCCGCAATGACGACTAAGATTTGCGAAATGATTCAAACTCGCATGTCCGTCTATACGATGTCTACCAACAATCCGAGGATGTACAGATTGAGTTCGAAAGATTATCAGGAAATCAACAGCTTGCTTTTCTCTGGTGTCCCAAGCGACTTTATTTTGTCCTGCATCGATTATGCATTTAAACATTATCCGGGGAAAAGGAACTTTTTGTATTGCGCCGAAGTAGTGAAAACAGAATGGGTAAAAGAGCAGATGAAACAGGCAACACCCAAACAAATCAATTGGGATCTATACGCACCCTCATCAAAACCACAACGCGAGTCTGGTGGCCGTACCAGTCGTATGCAGTCAGGTACATCGACACACACAATGACTAGTATGGACGAGCGTGTTGTGCCAGCCGTGCAACCGGGCAAGTACGAGCGGTTTTATCAGGTCTATAAGCAGCAGGGCGTAGATATTGGTGATGTTACTTAAAACCAAAACCTTAGAGGGGAGAGAATTCGAACTTGAAGACGTTACTGTCATTTTCGCAACCAGAAAAATATCGAAAAGAATGTCAAACTTGCGTGAAAAAGGCGAGGCAATATCGCTACTCGCTAAAAATCACTCAGCGCACTGCGCAGATCGAGTCTGCCGATCCTCCGAATGTATTCCTGCGAAACTTGCAGGAATACACGCACCTATACGGTTGTGATTGGGACAAGCTACCGCTGGTCATCAGCGTTTGTGAAGACGGTGAAGCAGTTTGGCAACGTATCGATGGTGTGCAGGAAACCTCGCAACTTTCGTTATTTCCGACATTGGACTATGACGAAAAAAATACACTTAACGAAGAGGCGTATCATGAGATCGGACAAAAGGCGCTGAATGCATATCGAGTGATTTGCGACAACTGGAATCAGATTCATGCTTCGGGTCGTGTTCGGAAAGATGAAAGTGCACAGTCGATCCTTGCGGATTTGCGGGATAAAATGCAGAACATCGAAAACACCGTGGTCGACGTTGGGGAATTCGAAAAGCTGTTTCGTCTCAAGTACGTGCGACGTGAGCCGATAAAAACTTGTGCTAGAGAGCTACATATAGCGGAGCGGACGGTGAATCGCAAGTATCGGAGATGACTATCCACGTCGGGCGTGTGTTGCACTTGGCGATGCCGCCTGGAAAATTGCAAGAACTAATTAATTTAGCCGAACGCAAATAGCAAAAAGCCATTTTGGTTGGACTTGTACTTCTGTTTGCTTTTTCTGTTCACCGCGCATATGCTTGCCGTAATCGCTGTACCAGACAATTATTTTTTTTCGAACGATTTTTTTCGCAAAAAAAACGGAGTGGGAATGGAGTGATTTTATGACAAACAATGAGGCGTTGGCCTATGCGGAGATGACACTAATAAAAGCAGGAATTGATTCTGAAGCGCGTAAGATGGTGCTCAAAGAAATGTACTGGACATTTGATATTTTCACCGAAACGGAAATTCAAATGCGTGTACAAAATATGAAAACCACCCGTGGTGAGTAAGTTCTAAATAGTGACCGTGTCGTCCACCATTGCAATGTTGTATTGTGCCATTCTCCTGAACCCTCTCTCCATGGCTAAAAAAGCCAGAGGGAGAGGGTTCAGGAGAATGGTATTTTTATACGAACTCAACTAAAAACATGGCGCGATGTTGGCGCGAATTATGCCTATTTTTCTGGTAAAATTGTGATATTAGAGTTCGGTGAAATCTACGACGGGACGGTGCTGTCAGTGTCATCAGTATACGCGGTTGGGAATCGGTTTACGCCAGAAGGTCAGTACGAAAAATTTTCGAAATTCAACGAGGCGTGTGAACTGGCTTCGAAAATATCAAAAATACTCCCTGGGATCAAAATGGAAGTACGCATGCTGGATAACGACGGTCGGTTAGGGCCGTCGACAGCGGCGTACGAAAACGGACAACTCTGGTTGAACTATCAGATGAGTTTGTTCGTCGGAAGCAAACAGTCGGAAATGGAGAAAAAGTTCTTGAAAGAGATTGGTCGAGAGTGGTGGGAAGTACTTAGTCGTCTGAACCAAAGTGTCCATGAATATCGTTATCGTCTAGCGGTGTTGTCCTCAGAAGAAAGGTCAGCTTTGCAAGCGCAAGAGAATTTAAAAAACGCAATCATGGGGCGCTTGGAGCAGGAAATGAAAGAAGAAGAATTTCTGGCTGCGAAATGGCGATTCATTGATTCTCCCATCTACAAAAATCGGAAACCCCCGTTAACTGATGATTTGAAATTTGTAACCGACTCAACGGTACGGAGATATTATAATGACGCACTTGTCAAAACTGGCACAGTTGCATTTAGGAAGAAATGGCCTATTCCAGACAAAAACGCGTGGGGAGCGGCATGGGGATTTTTTGGCGGTTTGAATGACGATGACGATTTCGAACGGACTTTCGAAACAAGTCAACCAGAGCAAGGCTCGGTGGATCTCCAAAACAAGAAGCGTGTTGTGAGATTTGTTGCAAAATCGCCAACAGCCACAAAGAATATCCGTTAAAATAAGGGTAGGCAATTAAACTTTTAACGGGGTGATGTTTATGGATTCCTTGGGACAATGGTTTTCGGCGGTCGCAACTATGCCGTTTCCAGAGAACCTTACTCTTGTTGGGGTGACGTTTGAGGGGCTCGCGGGGCCACTGGGTATCTTGGGCGTCATCATTTACTTTGTGGTAGGGACAATTAGGGCGGGCTGGCGTGAAAGCCACGAAAACATGATGACTACTCTTTATAACCAGAAAATGGGGACTAATAGACTTAATCCTGCCAAGGAAACAGGCAAAGTGATTCATCCCAAAGAGACGCCGCAAAACTGGACTAGGGATAGTGTCAATACTATGTTTGAAAACAATGATAAGCGGTCTTATGAGCGGTATGCTGCAGAGTTGGAACGCGGACGGGAACGCAAGCAGGAGGAAGACAACCTGATGAACGGACGCATCAATTGGCGACCGGTCGGCAAGCAGTATCAAGCAAATCCACGCGCACTTGGACGGGTCTGGGGCATGGAGAATGTGATTGAAGAGATCGAGAAGTCGATTAAGAACCTCCTGTTGAACCCAAAACTAGTGGCCGAATACGACGTCTCTATGAACGCTGGGCTTCTTTTATACGGTCCTCCAGGAACAGGCAAGACCGAATTGGCAAGAGCTGTCGCAGAACACTTGGGCGTATACTTCATGGCAGTGAAATCGTCTGACCTGGCATCCACCCTTGTCGGCGGAACCGAGCAGAACATCACGGCCATGTTCGGCGAGGCAAAACAGCATACGCCGAGCATCTTGTTCATCGACGAGATTGATGCAATTGGGGCGTCAAGAGGCAGTTCACACCAGTATCATGATGGACCACTGACGCAACTGTTGACGGAACTGGATGGATTCGAAAAGCGGGAGGGCGTGTTCGTGCTAGCGGCGACGAATCGGGCGGAAGCACTAGATGAAGCGCTATTGCGCGACGGACGATTCGGAACACAAATCGAGGTACCTGCGCCGGACATGCAGGCATTATGGAATATGTTTAACGATTGGTCCTCCCCGCTCCACCTGGCTAAAGATGTCTACGCCGCAGAAGTGGGCATGGCACTCCAAGGACAGACTGGGGCGACCGTTAAAGGGCTGGTTGAACGTTTGAAATACATCGAAATCGACAAACGTGTCAACGGCAAAAAAGCAATCATCACACGGGAAGAGGTGTTTAGGGAGATTGAGAAAATCTTGCTCAACAAAAAACGAGCCTAAACAAAGTTAGAAGCGCCTTTTCCCACACAAGGAACGGCGCTTTTTTTCTTGCCAAAAATGCTGGCAAGCAGTAGACTAAGAGAGTATAAAGAAACTCCCCCATGAAACGCTAACACCTTTTTCAAGGAAGTTTCATGGAATCCGGGAAGCCATATCTGAGCGAATCGCAAGAGGAAACCGGATCGATTGTAGGACCAGAGCAGTAACGCAACACAATTCCCCTTCCTAAGGGAAGAAACCTCATAACACTTAGAAATAAGTGGATGCACGTGGGTAGAGTGATTACGTGAAACCGAGTCTCGTCAAAGGACGCGTAACATCAACACACTCTAGCGTCTTCCTACCGCGCAGAGCGGAACGCCGTGCAGAAAGAGGAACCCAACGAGAAAACCATTAGGCTGTGATGCCTAACGGAAAAAGAGCGATTGTGGGAAGCAATCCCCGACACGCGATTGGGTAGGCGTGGAGCCGTTATTTACGGCATAAGTATGTCCATAGGGTCACAAGACCGATCCGTCACCACGGAGACACGAGAAGAAGGCTGGATCTGCCAAGCGCAGATTGTACAGTCAATTTTGTGTTTCGGTGGCATTTTTGCGTTTGGGG
>JAKACV010000014.1:0-3747 GCA_021821085.1 Bacillota bacterium
GAGATCGATGGATAATTATGCAAAAAAATATTGAAAGCCTAGAATAAACAGAACAAAGACTAGAAATTGGAACAAACAGGATGGAAAGGAGTCCCGCCCCGATAATCCATCGGACGGACTCCTAGAGTGATCATATGAGTGAGTGGGGTGTAAGCGGGTGCGTGTCCTAGTCACTGGGATTAGCGGGCAACTGGGCTATGACGTGGTCGAGGTTGGTGAACGGATTCGAGCGAAGATGGAAGTGGAGGCGAAGGAACGAGGAGTGGAACCATCGGGGCGTGTATCAGAGATCGTGGGACTTGATCGCGCAGCATGTAATGTATCGTCGATGTCAAGTGTGATGCGAGCGGTCTATGAGGTGCAACCGGATGTGATTGTGCACGCAGGAGCGTACACGAAGGTCGATCTCGCGGAAGCAGAAGGCAGGCTTGAAGCCTATGCGGTAAACGCCTATGGGACACGTGCGATGGCACAGGCGGCGGCTGAAGTGGGGGCGCGCCTTGTCTATGTCAGTACGGATTATGTGTTTGACGGAACAAAAGGATCGGCGTATACGGAGTGGGATGAGCCAGCGCCACTCAATGAATATGGGCGATCGAAACTCGCAGGTGAGCAGTTTGTGCGCGCATTTGTCCGCAACCACTATATCGTGCGGACGTCTTGGGTGTATGGGGCGCATACGGGACTGCAGGGCGGTAACTTTGTCAAGGCGATGTTGCAATTGGCGCAAACGCAAATGCAAGAACGCGCGGATGGGCGTGCAGAACTTTCTGTCGTTGCGGATCAGGTTGGAAGTCCGACATGGTCACGGGATCTGGCGGATGGGATCTGGCGCTTGCTGCTTGCCGACGCGGATTCGGTTGAGCCGACGTCTACCTATGGTCGCTATGGCACGTATCACATGTCTGGGAAGGGATCGTGTTCGTGGTATGAGTTTGCACAGGCGATTTTTGCGGAGTGTGGGTTATCTGACTGTGTGACGATCAGGCCGATTACAACAGATGAATTTCCGCGCAAAGCACGGCGTCCGGCGCTCTCTTTGCTTGAGCCGTTGGCGCTTGAAGCGCAAGGGATGCTTGGGCTGCGTGATTGGCGTGAAGCGTTGCATGATTTCATGGAAGAATATGATCGTCCACAGTAGGAAAGACCGCGTGCTGATGTGCGTGTGGTGTGACCACGGGGCCATTGTGATAGCTTGGCCGCTTAGACATAGAGCAAGGAAGGTGATTGATTTTGAAGCTGATCGCTGAAAAACTGTCGGGTGTATGTCTTGTGGAACCGACTGTTCATGGGGACGCGCGCGGATTTTTCATGGAGAGTTATCATGAGCAGAGAGCAAATGACGTGCTTAGTCTCATTCATTTTGTGCAAGACAATCAGTCGTTTTCTGCGGAGGCGGGAACGCTGCGCGGTTTGCATTATCAACTCGCGCCAAAGGCGCAGACGAAGCTTGTGCGAGTGATCGCAGGAGCCATTTACGATGTGGTTGTCGATCTGCGCAAGGATTCGTCGACTTTTGGACAGTGGGCAGGATTTATTCTTACTGCGCGTAATTTTCGGCAGTTGCTTGTACCGAAAGGGTTCGCACACGGTTTTTGTACACTTGTGAAGGACACGGAAGTGTTTTATAAAGTGGATGCAACTTACTCTGCTGCACATGATCGAGGGGTTTTGTGGAATGATCCGGCGCTTGGGATTGATTGGCCGGTTTCGAATCCTGTATTGTCACAAAAGGATGGTCTCCATCCGCTGTTTGCGGATGCTGAACTGGATGGGTAGCTCAGATTGACGTTGGTGTTATATGAAAGTGAAGTGAACTACCACTAGGTAAAGATCTAGTGGTTTTCTAATAAAAAAAATTCGCATCATCCCCAAAAAACTCATAGGATCTCCGAATACTAGTAATAGGGTTGCCTCTTGGTAGTTACTGAATAGATCAGGAAGGCGCCACCTGAAAGCTATTGATGAACTGCCTCGCCATGTGTTGTTCGCTTTGCGGAAGGAAGATTTCAACCCATCCGTAGCCAGATTTATTTGGAGTGGCTGTGATGATGCCATCTCCTTGGTAGCGGTCAGTTTTCGTCGTGAAGGTGAATGCAACTGATAGCTTGTGAGGTTCTGAATGCGAACTCAGAACCTGTTTGGTTGGGATTACGCTGTTCATGTCAAATGAATGGAGGGAGACTGGCGGCAGATAGCAACCGACACAATCGGAGGCGATGATGATTTCCTTTTCGTTTGGATGATAGGGATTGATGAATTGTACGCCAAGCCAATCACCATGACCCCCCATCTGTTGCTTTTTCCAACCTAGCGGAACTTCCACAGTGAGGCGATTAAAGTGGTACGTGGTAAAGCGACTGACACTACTCGTAGTAAAGGAATCTGAGGCAGCGGAATTGGGTGGGGTGCTGACGGTGTCATGGTTTATGTTTAGTGCGAATTTTAGAGTAATCAAGATTAGGCTTATCCCATGTAGCATCAGTGTTCCCCTCTTCGCAGTTCGTCTCTAGTATGTACATATTCGCGATATCGAACTAATAGCACAATTTAGTTCGACAAGTCTCGCGAACTATGATATAAGGATGCTAGAGAACAAGATTCACGATAATAGCACACTCGACGAAAGTCGGGGTCGCAAAGTTCCAGACCTAAGGCCGAAAGGCTATGGTGGCTGAACCGCCGAATAAACCTTGTTTTTTTGTTTGCATAGAGATCAAAAGGAGGGTATTTTATGAAAAAACCACAGAAAACTGTTGTTGCATTGATGACCATAGCCATGACCGGTATGATGATGAGTCCCATTGCGGCATTTGCAGATTCACATGGGAGTTCTGGAGATCACGGCGCGAAGGGTTGGGCGAAAACGCCGGTTGCCATCTCTGCATCAGCTAAGATGGACCAAAAGGATCAGAAAAATCAAGCGAAAAAATGGATGGAAGATCAACAAAAGCAAAATCAGATTAGGGCTACAGATTATATGAAAGGTGTCGCACGATATAAAGTATTGGTAGCAAAGGCGAAACAACAATATGAGGCTGCACTGACAAAGGCGAAAGCTGCGCAGTCTGTTAGCTCTACGACTACTTCAACAGGAACAACAGGAACAACAGGAACAACAGGAACAACAGGAACAACAGGAACAACAGGAACAACAGGAACAACAGGAACAACAGGAACAACAGGAACAACAGGAACAACGATATCGCCAGCCGATGCGACACTTATTTCCGAGCTCCAATCGCTGATTACCTCTCTACAACAGGGGGCGTCTCCTTCACAGGCTATGAACTCACTTGATCATATTCAGCATGACGCTAAGGCTTTGAAGAAGTCAGAAGGCGACCTTGCGAATCTGGGTGGGTTGATTCGCGCAAGTGAGAACGCAACGAGTTCTGCAGCATTTCAGTACAAACACGCCAATCAGTTTATTACCTCATTCACACATTTTGCAGGAACATCTAAAATGAATAGCAAAGCATGGAGTCATATAGTAGATGCGCGGATGCACCAGTTTACTGCACAAGCAAATCATTATATTGAGACACTGCATCATTGGACAAGCAAACTAAATGAAGCTGATCAGTCGAATACGTCTGATAGCACCGCAACAGGAAGCACGACAGGCACAACGACAGGCACAACGACAGGCACAACGACAGGCACAACGACAGGCACAACGACAGGCACAACGACAGGCACAACGACAGGCACAACGACAGGCACAACGACAGGCACAACGACAGG
>JAKACV010000014.1:3757-4295 GCA_021821085.1 Bacillota bacterium
CGACAGGCACAACGACAGGCACAACGACAGGCACAACGACAGGCACAACGACAGGCACAACGACAGGCACAACGACAGGCACAACGACAGGCACAACGACAGGCACAACGACAGGCACAACGACAGGCACAACGACAGGTTCCGCAACGGTGACCGTAACTAGCAGTTCGAGTACATCCAGCGCTTCTTAAGCTGATACGAGAAGTAAAGGGTGTACAGCATTGGAAGATGAAAGGGTCTTCCAATGCTGTACGCTCTTTTTGTCGCTGCTTATTGAGGTATTGGCCATGTCCGGCGACAGCGTTAAAAATTTTTATTTTTGTGGGATTGACGCCTGGTGTGCAACCTGATACGTTTTGCTAAGATCGCGTTGTTTGTAGGTAGATTATTTGGAAGTTCAGAAGAGTAGATTGTGAATTGTGAATTGTGAATTGTGAATTGTGAATTGTGAATTGTGAATTGTGAATTGTGAATTGTGAATTGTGAATTGTGAATTGTGAATTGTGAATTGTGAATTGTGAATTGTGAATTGTGAATT
>JAKACV010000014.1:4305-53619 GCA_021821085.1 Bacillota bacterium
TGTGAATTGTGAATTGTGAATTGTGAATTGTGAATTGTGAATTGTGAATTGTGAATTGTGAATTGTGAATTGTGAATTGTGAATTGTGAATTGTGAATTGTGAATTGTGAATTGTGAATTGTGAATTGTGAATTATAAAAAGAGAAGGTGGCAATTTTATGAACGGTCGAAGCTACCGTCTCTATGT
The DNA here is from genome assembly GCA_021821085.1 of Bacillota bacterium. GTDB lineage: Bacteria > Bacillota > Bacilli > Alicyclobacillales > SLC66 > Sulfoacidibacillus. The sequence goes on from JAKACV010000014.1 coordinate 4,493, forward strand.
TATAAAACGTGCGCATCAGAATTCCCTGCGACAAGTGGTCACAGGGATGTTGGCTACGTTACTCAGTATGTCAATCGCAGGTCCTGCATTTGCGGCGGTCGCACCTGTCTCACAAAATTATCGATCACCTGTTCATACGTTGACTCGGTCGCCAGCTTCTGCGGCCCATATTTTCTTTCAGATGTCGAAAAGTTCACATCTTACGCGACTCTTTTTGCTTTTCGCACCGTCCTCTATGTCGCATATGATTCAACGGATTGAGCTGTTTTCGGGTCGGGATTTTACTCAGGTTGGCAAGGTTGTGACCTTAACGAATGGGGGGATGCAATGGGTCAATCAGCATCTGAAGGCGGGTGGGGTTTATCATCTGCGTGTGTATGGGGTGGCGAATGGTCGATTGGTTGGCATGGCGTCATTGCAACATGTGGTGTCCTATGTCGCGCCGCAGATTGAAGTGAATAAGAAGGCGCCAGAGGTGCGTTCAGGGACAACCGAGAAGTTCCTGAGTGGTGATGGTCAGCAGGTTCCCCACTTGTCATTGCCAAACGCTGCGACAAATGATCAGCAAGACTGGCAACGTGCGAGTCGCTCACTGTATTTATTTGCTGACACGCAAAACCCACTACAATCTTCACAACCCCCTAGTGTGTCATTGACTCAGGTTCAGGTAGGAATGCCTTTGGCACTTGTGGCGTATAAAAATGGGCGCACGGTGCAAGATGCGAAAACGACGTGGGCTGTGAACAGTCCAGATGCGCTCATTACGCGCAGTCCAAATTCGCAACTTGAGCAGGTGAACGGCAAACAGGTGGCATCCGCAGTATTTGTGGCAAAGCGGCCGGGTATCTACACGATTCAAGCAGATAATCAGGGCCAATATAGTGTACCGCTCGTCATTACAGTGGGTCTACAGAAGTTAAAGAGCACCCCTTTTATGCAACCATCTGCATCGATGGGCATACAACCGCTTCCGGGCGATCTTCCTTCTACACAAGCATCGCAGAGTGGATCGATCACCTATACAGCTTATCCTGCGCAAGGCATGTTGATTCCCATCTCGGGGCAAGCACAAGGATTGACAGGATCAATCAGTGTCCTCCTCTTGTCGGGAGGCCAGGAGTGGAGTTACCGTCTGCCGGTATCAGCGAACGGATCATTCTCTGGGCAAGTAGAGTCGCCATTTGTGGGGTCAGTTACAGTTGTACTACTTCCGCATTTCTTGTCGACGCTTACAAAGACACAGGGTACGGTTCCTAATTCTGATTTGACCGCGCAGTATTCAGTGACTACGTCCGGTGTTGCGCCTGCGGCGACGCAGCTTGGGTTACTCTCTTCAGCGACGATGGACGATAACTTAGATCCATCTTATTTGCAAGTGGCTGATGCACTGATAGAAAATTCACCGTCTGTCGATACCGCGATTCAAGCGATCAATAACTATGTAAGTGACCAAGTGATTTATAATACTTCGGAGTTAAACCCAGGGAAATATATATGGCAAGATGCGATAACAACCAATCAAACGCAGTCTGGTGTATGCGAAAACTATGCGCAGTTAGCCGCTGCGATGTTGCGGATTGTGGGTATACCAACGGAAACGGTTGGCGGCTATGCGGATAGTACGTGGACATCGCCAAACTTTACGGATACGAATCCAAATGACGCGCATGAGTGGATTCAAGCCTGGAATGGATCACAGTGGATTCTTGCAGATCCGACGTGGACCGATGGTGATCAAACGGTGAATAGTCAAATGACGAATGCCTTTTTCACAAATACAGTGGAATTTGCTCAGACTCACGCGCAACAGGCTTCGTCGACAGGCACTGATTTTTCAATAGTGAAACCGTCCCTTCACTTTGCGCGTTAATTCATCCGTTTAGAATGCGCCCCCTGGATGTGACTTTGTCTCTTCTCTCCGGGAGGCGCTAGTTGGTGCGTTTATTTTGCTGTTTTTAACGATGCCTGTAATTGTTTGAGTGTAGAGTAGAGGGAGTTTGACGACGGCAATGTTTTGAGCGCTTGTGTGAGTGTTTGTTGCTCACCTTTGACGTCTTTCAAAGACCCTTGGCAGAGTGCAAGATTGTACCAGCCAAATGCGTATGCGGGATCTACTTGTACTGCCTTTTGGTAATAGGGCAGTGCTTTTTGTGGTTGTCCGAGCGTCCGATAGTAGATATTCCCGATGTTATTATAGGGGATGCCGTCTTTCGGAGCGGCTTTGCTTGCTTGTTGATAGTATTGAATCGCCAATTGGGGTTGTCCATTGATATTGGCACTCATGGCAGCGTCAATCTGTGCTTTTTCACTGGTTGGTTGGCTTTTTGCGGTTGCTTCAAAACTCTTTAGTTTTGCCGCCCCATAATAAGGGCTGCCGCCTTGCACAACTGTCTCTGTTCCATTTGAATTGTGGATAATCACATTGTTGGAGCTTTTAGGTGCGGTTGATGTTGGGGTTTTGCTGGTACTTTGGGTTGTCCCACAACCTGTTAATGTTAATGCGGTGATCAGACCAATAGCTCCGAGTCCGATCATTCGCTGTTTGAACCGATGCATTGCATACACCATCCCATCGTCTTTCATGATTTGCAATTCATCCGCTCCCCTAGTATGCCTACTTGCGTAGCTCCTTATGTGGCGGAGATTCTTGCAGGATTGTTACTTGCTCCTCGTTTCATACGGGGGTGGATCGGCTTTTAACCTATCATAAAATGATTAGTTAAGGCAAGTTTTCTGCAATTTTTATCTATATTCTGTAAAATATAAGGTTTTTCAAGGATGTTTTATCCACTGTATCTAGTAATACCCGCCTCACAAATGAGAGTGTCTCCGATATACTAGATAAAAGTATAAGGAAGTAAGGGAGACGAGTATGCGCAAGAAAATATGGGAAAAAGTCGCCATTGTTACTTCGCTGTTGAGTAGTTTGCCCGTTACAGCTTTCGCTAATACTTCTTCTTATTCTGATATCGCAAATAACTTTGCGCAGTCGGCTATTATGCAATTGACTGCTGCAGGGGATATTCATGGCTATGCGAATGGGACGTTTCAACCCAATGCCTTGATCACGCGGGGGCAATTCTTAGCCTATCTGATGAACACACTTGAACCGTACACGAATATACGGCCTGTGCCGCATGGCACCTACTTTCCGGATGTATTGCCTGGCAATTGGGACTACAATGTTATAGGGAGTGCAGCAGTGGCGGGGTGGATCAATCCGTACTGGATTGACGTCCGACAGGGTTTTCATGAGAATTTCCAAGCATCACGCGGTGATGCGGCATCGTTTTTTGTGGCGGCGCTTCAGCATTCGAAATTTCATGTGACACTCCCGCAGGGTGAACCTCCCTTGCAATATGTGACGAAACTCGGGATCTTTTCTGGCCTGCCGTCTTCGGGCAGTCAAGTTTATTTCACGCGTGCGGATGCGGCTGTGGTGTTGGAAAACATGCTGACCATTTGTCGTCAGCTTGCAGTGGGACAGCCGCTTGGTGTTGCGATGCAGGCGACAGGACTGACTCCATCGTCTACAGTAGCCAGTACATCTACCGCACAGAAACCTATTGTACTTGGCTTTAACTATGGTGGTTCGGTCGCGAGTAATTTGACGGAGGACAAGCAGGATACAGCGGTCAATACGGTGGTATACGATGGCTTCCATTTAGACAGCGCGTTGCAATTTCAGGGTTCCCTTCCGGCTTCATTTGCGGATACGCTCCATACATACGGGAAACAGGTGTGGGGATTGTTTGGATCACAGCAGCCAAGTTTACTGACGGCGGCGCTCTCCAGTACGCAAAGTCGGACGGCGCTTGTGCAGCAGATCGCAAGCGTGTGCACAAACTCACATTTGAATGGCGCCAATATCGACTTTGAGGATGTCCCGGCAAATCTTGAGTCGGATTTGACATCTTTTATGCAACAACTCACCACCACATTGCATGCAAAGGGGATGGCAACGTCAATTGATGTAGCTGTACCGTCTGCCGGTTCGTGGTCTGCGGCTTACAACTATGGACAGCTTGGCAAGATTGTCAATGATGAGTTTTTGATGACATATGATCAACATTGGAGCGGGGATTCCACGCCGGGACCGGTCGCATCGCTGTCATGGGTGCAGAGTAACCTGCAGACGTTACTGCAAGATGGTGTGCCAGCAAGTCATTTAGTATTAGGCGCCCCTCTTTATACGCGCGCATGGCAGACAAGTAACCCTACGCAGATGCACAGTGTGCCAATCAGTTCGATGGAGGCGATGTTGGCGAATGGTCAGGCATCGCATCGTTCTTTTGATGCTTCGGCGAATCAGTGGATTGATGTGTACAACGATCCGAATGGGGTACAATGGGAATTTTGGCAAGATGGGATGAAAACTCTGCAGTCAATTGGTGCACTGGCTGTGCAAAACCATCTGGCGGGTATTGGATATTGGCAATTGGGCAACGAATCCTCTACGCAGTGGTCACAAATTCTCGCGGGTGTGGTGGCGCAGGGGTAGCGTTTTGAAAATGATATCTGTACATCTTCTTGTGAACCGATGAGGTCGGCACAAGAAGATGTTTTTATCTGGATTCACCTGAGCGAGCAAACTAGCAACTTTGGCTGTATTTTGGTATTCTTCACATAGGGGGTAGGTATGATGTTTGGCCGTCGAAAGGTATTGACTCCATGTGAACTTAGAATAAACAGAGTGAGCTTGACATTGGAACAGCGGTTGTTCGCTACATACTATCAAAAAATTACGAATTTATCGCACATGGATCCACGAAATCGTGATGACAACAAGATGGAGGCGCACGGTCTTGAATTGCTCAATCGTCCGCTACCTAGTGATAATTTTTCCAGCACGGAGCAATTCTATGCTTTTGTCGCGGCACATGGAAAAAGCAGTGAAGTGGATGTCTTTACGATGAAGTTAGGTTTTCAGCGCTGGATACAGCAGCAACAAAGTAGATCCACACATCAGTTGGTGTTGCCGATCTTTGTTAATGTTCATCTGTCGACGCTGTTTTCTGAGCAGTGGAACGCCTTCATCAGCCATTTCCCGGCTGATCCGACTCTCGTTGTTTTAGAATTATCAGAACGCGAAGGTCTTGACACCTATACAAAGGAAGATGTATCTAAAACGATTCGACAACTAAAGGATATGGGGTTCAAGATCGCTGTAGATGACTTGGGTATGGCCTATTCGGGACTTTATACGCTCGCTGTAGTTCATCCTGATTATGTGAAAATTGATCGCCAGCTTGTGAACCGAATCGATGAAGATGAGTATCGTCAATATATGATGGGTTCGCTGCTAGAGTATTGGAGACGCGAAGGGGTTGCTGTCATCGCGGAAGGGATCGAACGGGAAGAAGAGGCCAACTTTTTCCTCGCCAATGGCGCGACCTACGCGCAAGGATACTGGTTCCATCGTCCTGTGCAAGTTGAATCGCCAAAGTAAAGTTCTGTTTCAGGCAGTGTCCCCTGCACAGTTGGCTTGGAGAAATCAATCTTGCATAGGGAATGCGCAGAATGTGATCTGCGCATTCCCTATGCTGTGCTTGTAGGTAGGTACGATGTGTAGGGGTATCCGCCAAGTACCCACCAGTAGGTGTCCCGATAGAGGGAGCGAATGGCTGGATTTGTACTTTGTGCTGCATTGACAAGTGTCTGATTTCCAAAGTAGAAAGCGTGAACTGTATTGCCTTCCACTTGATCATTATGGAAATAGGTAAGTTCATTTAGATAGGCATTGCGCTTACTTTGGGAACTAAGGATGGCATGGCCGCCTTCGATTTCAACGCCAAGACCATATTGGGTCGCTAAATTTGTCGCCTCTTTCAAGCGATTAAGAGGTGGATTGGTTAGCTCATAATAGTTCGGTTGTAGGAAGGCTGCGCTCATATTGAGTGATTTCCAGAGCGGAATATCATTCGCATCAAAAAATGGCACCCAGTAGAAGTGTTGTCCATCGTGTTGAATGAGTTTTCCGACATTCTGGACGAGTTGTAAATCGCGCGGTTGGTCAACGGTCATGGATTCGTCATCCCAGTAAAACCCTGTCAAATTCAAATTGTTCAGGTTTGCTGCAGAAAAGTCTGCGAGCAGTGTTTGAATAGCTTTTGTCTCCGCTTGCAGTCGCGTACCTGCTGCCGACGTGGCGGAAGCGGCTGGAAGAGGTAGGGATAAGATGACATTCTCTTTGGTATTTGGCGTATGTAGAGTTTGGTCAACCTGACCCATCGCTTGATTTAAGGCGGCCAATTGTTCGTTTGGTGCAAATAGATTCGCTACGTAACTGTTCCAACCAGAAGTTGTCGTAACTGGACCAAATGGGAGAAATAGCATGGTGTCAAAGAAGTGACTCATCATGGTTCCATTTCGATTGATGTATGCGAGCATCGGCAAGAATTTTGCAACTGTCCAAGTGGAGTTTGACGGCTGATTGGGTCCGCCGCTATAGGCTAGCATAATATTAGAACTACCTGCTACACTCGAACTCCAAGGGGAGAGCAGATGATTTACCTGAATCGGTGTCGTGGATTTCCCACGTGATTGGAGTGATAGACTTTCTGATTGTGGAAGCCCAAGGTTAGGATTATAAGTTACTTGATAGTTGCGGGCAAAGACCCAGATCGCCACGGGGAACGTCACCTTTATATAGCGTGCAATTTGCGGTGAAATGTTCAACTGAACGCGGACAGGACTCGTAGAGGTGGTTGTGACTGCGGGAACTGATTTTGTGATCGTTCGCCAACTTGTTCCATTTTGTGAAAGTGAAAAGGTAACTTGTGTTGGGGGATGAATTCCGCTCGCAGGATTGGAGTCAAACGTCAGTGCGATCGTTGAGATCGCCTCTTCGGAACCAATGTCTGTTGAAATCGTTCTCGCTTCTTCACGACAATAGCCTGTCCAAGTTTGGCTGTTTGCACTGATTCCGCCTGTTGGGCCTGGATACTGAGCTTGTGCCTTCGAGAAGATGGGGTCGGCCATGCCGCCAATTTGAACGGTGGTATTTTGGCTTGTTGCGAGATTCGGTAGCGGTGTTGCGCTGGAACTGGATTGCGTTGCGATTGATCCTGTGGTGCCGGCTACCGAGACTTGGTTCTCTGCAAAGGCATCTGGTGCAACACTGATCACCGCTCCAAGCACACCTGCGAGTACGGTTGCAAGGATCTGTATGCGACGTGTATACATGTGTTTCACTCCTCTATTTGCACAATCCAAGTGTATCCATAGAATTGGCACTACTTTTAGTTTGGCAAATTAGATGTAGTGCGTCAAATTAAATTTGCGCGTATCATCATAAATCCCCTATGCCGTATGGCAAGGGGATTTATGATACTGCACTGAAGCCACTGGGTGTGTCTATCTACTCAACCAGTGTAGTAGCATGTTCACTTATCTGCAAAGTCTTGTGCCAGTTTGGCCACATTAGGTACGCCAAGTCCGCTGCCAGGATTATAGATTGCGCCTTTTGTGCCCGTATAGTACAGATTGCCGTTGCTTGGCCCTGTTGTATTGAGCGGGGTAAATGGAGACTGCGGGCTTGCAGCGAATTGATAGATTTGCCCATTCCAAAGCCCAACACGCGAGCCTGTTTTTTGGTTGACAAGTGCCGCGATGCCTGCAAGTTGGGGAGCTACGAAACTGGTGCCTCCATACACGGCCCAGGTATTGGTTCCAAACAGTGTGCTGCTATAGACTCCATAGCCTGTTATGGGATCTGCATTCATCGCGAGGTCTGGAATATTGCGCCCCTGACCAGTGCCTGTCACCACTTGTGGATCAGGGTTAAATGTCCACGCGCTGTTGTGATCAATCGGCGTGAGATAGGGCGTGGCTGAGTATCGATTGACGCCTGGTACGCCTTGCTGATACCAAGGTGTCGCAAATAGTGTACTGTATCCGCCGCCGCTCCCCACAACGGTCGCCTCAGCGAAGCTCGCCTCATTGCTGTATCCAAATTCACTCCAGTATGGCCACAAATAGTTCCAGCCCCAAGTCCGCTGTTGTGGGACATTAATCGTGAAGCTTCCAAAGTTTTGTACACCGGGTAGGGTTGTACCACCTGCGGCCGTGATGTAGGGGCTATCTGCCGGGCTATCCACTGCGAGGTTCGTCGTGCCAAGGTCACTTGTTGCATCGTACGCTCCCTGATCTCCTGCAGCGGCAAACATCGAGATGCCTTGACTGGCGGCCTCCATAAAAATCTCATTAAACACTTGTGCGTAGTATGGCGATTCTAAGTTGTGCGTAATGGAGTAATCAATCGCTGATTCGCTCTCTCCCCAACTTGTGGAAATCGATCCTGCCTGATTATCTGTCACTGCTTGAAAAAAGGCATCTGCGAATCCATAGTCGGTATTTGGCGCTTGATACACAAGAATTTTTGCTTGAGGCGCCACAGCCCCTGACTGCTGTACGTCTACCGTGGTTTCGACAGATCCAGTTGCGGCAGAGACAGGACCCGCTCCCCCATTGACATTAATGAGATGCAATCGATTTTGTAGGACGTGGATATGATTTAGTTTCCAGAACGTATAGGCGTCTGATGGATTTATACTCGCGAGCGTGACAATGCCTATCGTTTGACCCTGTCCTTTATTACCGCTCTGATAGAGAGGGGTGACATTGTATTGGCTTTCAAAATCTGCAGGAGTTTGTGATCCAGCCGGAGGGCCGCTTGTGCTCGTTGCGGGTTTTTGCAACTGTGATATCGGTTTCACCAATTGACTCGTGAAGTTTCCGTAATTGGTTAGACCGAGCACTGCGAGCACAGGGTTTGCAAGTGCAGCTGGAAGTTGAGGTGAAGCTTGTGTGCCGTGAAATTTTAACCCTTTGAACATCATATCTTGCAGTTTGACCGCGAACGCTTGGTCAAATTGTCCTGCTGTTCCATTGGCCGTAATGTTCAAATGATCTGGATAGACAGTCGTTTGAATACCGTATTTTGCTAAGTAATTTGTGATGCCTTGCACGACAACTTGCGGTTGTCCGAATTGCATTGCAAATCTGGCTACAGAGAGATAATGGCGATATGCTGCACTGCCAGGCGTACCTGTTTGTTGGATGTACTGCTGCAGTTGTGCAGTATTCACTGTTTTCAGAACGATGCTTACCGTAACGGGCGTATTCGTAGGTGTGCTGCCGAAAACGGTTGACTTTTGTAAAATTTCCTGCCCTACTCCTTGTGGAACAGGGACAGTTTGCTGTGTGCTCGCCCACGCAAAAGGAGCAGAAAAGAGGAGGGGGGTCATTGCGAGGAGTGCACTTGCACTGAGGATGAGTGGCTTTTTGCGACGTGATGAATGAAATGTCATTGAGATCCCTGCCTTTATATGTATAAAAATAGTTCGTAAAACATATTCGACGTGAGGTGCTGTCATTCCTTCTAATAAATTGAAAAGTGGGAAATGATTTAATGAAATTACTCAACAGATTGATATGAATTCTATGAATTATTCTCCCAAGTGAATTTTTCTGCAAAACTTTCAGAGGAAAATTGACGTATGCCGTCGAATGTTAGTTCCTGAGTTAGTTTCTGATATTATGAGGTATCTTTTAGGGTACTGAAGATGAAGAGGAGGTGCAGGCTTTGCGTGAATCCAATCAAAATGAACAGAAGTCGATTGGCTCTGACGTAGTCTATTTCCTCTATTTATTAAATGTGATTTTTTTTCTTGCGGTCATGGGATGCTCTGCATTTCTTGTGCATGGGGTGGGTGCCCACGTACTGGAGATTGTGGTCAGTATTGCTTATGCGATAATTAACGGAGTGTTTTTCAATCTTTTCTCACATCGGAATCGCCGTTCCAAAAAAAAACGAACCTACTTAGGACTCGATTTTCATGCAGGAGATTCGGTGGTCGAGACGCTTTATGAAGGTTATTATGAAGTTGATTTACAAGGTCAAATCAAGGCGTTCAATGCATCGTTGGCAGATATTCTAAATTTCCCCGCATCTCATCTACAAGACCGTTCCATTACAGAGTTTGTCAACTCGGACGTCGCTTTTCGGTTGGTGCGCGCCGCACATCACGTGTATCACAACGAATTGTCTAATCGAGCATTTCCTTTAAAATACATGCGCAAAGAAGGAAAACGGATTTCACTTGAAGTATCGATCACGCTTATCTACGATAAACACGGTAGAAAAACGGGATTTCGGGGGATCGTGCGCAATGTGAGTGAACGTGAACGACAAGAGCGGGCGCGCGCAGAGAGCGAAGCGCGTTTACGTGCACTGCTTTGTGCGATTCCTGATGCGATTATATTTAAAAATGCCGATTATCAGTGGCTTGAGGCGAACCAAACGGCGCTCAATATGTTTCAGTTACGCGATGCAGATTATTATGGAAAGACAAATGAAGAATTGGTGCGAATGTCTAATCCGTTTCACGATCATGGTGAGATATTTAATGAGTCTGACCGAAGAGCGATCGATTGTGGTGAAACGATTACATTCGAGTCGGTGGTAGAGTTCACTCCTTTGATTGTAAAGGCGTATGAGATTCGAAAAATACCTGTGTTCGACGAACGGGGATTACCGTTTGGAGTCCTTTCTATTGCTCGCGATATTTCACTGCAGCGAGATATGCAGATGCAGTTAATCGAAAGTGAGCATCGGAATCGATCTTTTATAGAGCACTTGCACGACGGTGTGATGTGGTTTGACTTAGAGGGCTTTGTGATTGACGCAAATCCAGCGAGCTACTCGATCCTTGGCCACAATGACTCTTTTATTGGGTCTTCTATTCAGCATTTTGTCTATGAGTCTAATGTACGCAGTGTATTAGCTGCATTTGCGCGCGCTGCTCGCGGAGAACTTCAGGAGGGTGTGTATAAAGTCTATCGTACTGACGGATCGCTCATTGACGTCTATTTGCGACAGTCTCCGATGATCATGCGCGATCAGCAGGTGGGGGTTTTTGCGATCTTTCGTGATATTACAGAAGAAAGGCGCACAACAATGGAACTGGAGGATCTTTCACGCAAGCAAAGAGCGGTATTGCAATCGGCTGGTGAGGGAATCTATGGATTTGATTTAGATGGGAAAATCACCTTTTGTAATGCTTCAGCGCTTGCGCTAACCGGATACAGAGAAGAAGAGGTGATCGGTCGCTTTATGCATGAAATTTTTTATCGGTTGGAAAATCGCAATTCTTCATATGGAGAAATCGATTGTATTACTTCCTTTTTTAAACGGGATGATCATAATGAAGAAATTGTCGATGTGATGCGATGTGAAAATGAGTTATTTTGGCGTAAAGATGGATCGATGTTCTATGTCGATTATACGATGTCACTGATGATTGATGAAGGATCTGTGGTTGGCGCAGTTTGCCTCTTTAACGATGTAACGGAGCGAAAGGAAGCGGAGCAACTTCTATTGCAATCGGAGAAGCTCGCTGTGGTGGGACAACTCGCGGCAGGGATTGTTCATGAAATTCGAAATCCGCTTACGGTGATCAAGGGTTTCTTGCGTTTTTCGGAGAATGGTCATTTCAAGTCGGATTATGTGGTGATTATGAATAAAGAGATTGAACGGATCGAGACGATTATTCAGGAGTTCTTAATTCTTGCGAGACCGCAAGCGATGAATTTGCATTGGTACGATGTGAACCAATTGCTGACTGATGCGCTGACGCCTTTACAGTCGTTTATCTTGCAAAATAACGTCGCGGTGGAGATGCACATATCCAGTCCCTTGCCCCTTATTCAATGCGAAGAAATGCAACTACGGCAAGCGTTTATGAATGTGTTAAAAAATGCGATTGAGGCCCTTCCATTGGGGGGGCATTTAACCATTACGGCAAAAGTGATGAATGAGGATAAGATTCACGTCCTTATTGCTGATGATGGCTGCGGTATGGATGAACAGCAGTTAAAGAATTTGGGTACGCCATTTTACACAACAAAACAAAACGGAACAGGGCTTGGCTTGACGGTTAGCCAGAAAATTGCAGAATTACATCATGGCACACTTCATATGAGGAGTGATGTCGGACGGGGAACTACTGTGGAGTTCATTTTCCCAGTTGAGCATCAGGATCGAACGGTATATGCATCTGCGGGGCGGTTGTTTGTGACAAGAGAGTAGGTATACGCGTAGAGAAAAACACCTCTTGAATAAGAGGTGTTTTGAATAATAGATCGTATCGTCTAAGGTTTTTACCTTACAGCTTCGTCACGTTAGCAGCTTGCGGTCCGCGTTGTCCTTCAACGATGTCAAATTCAACTTGTTGGCCTTCTTCAAGCGTACGATAGCCTTCTCCATTAATGGCAGTGTAATGAACGAATACGTCATTATCGCCATCGACACGGATAAACCCGTAGCCTTTCTCACCGTTAAACCATTTCACTGTTCCTTGCATTGGAGGAGCCCCCTACAGAAGTACACTTACGTACTTACATAATGTATTTGCATTTATAGCATAGCATTGTGGGTTGGAAATGTCAAACGATTTCTACTTTATTGTTAAAATAAAAAACGGTAAACTTTTCATGCGTTTGCTAATGTCATGTAAGTGTTACATTGCAGTTTTTGTGTACCCCCAGAAGCAAAATGGGTTTGTCGAAATCTATGAGAAGTCAGTGTCTTATTGTCGAACTTTTGGATATCAAGTATGATAGAGAAGATCAGGATTGGAAATTTGTCGAAACGAGGCTGAACCAGTGAAGCGAGTTGCACGTTCTTTTTCAGGGTATGGGATTGGCTTGCTCATAGGGAGTATAGTATTTGGCGGTATTTCATATGCAAGTACGGGCATTCAAAAGATCAATGTGCAGTATGCGAATATTCAGATCGAAGTAAACGGCAAGATGATCCCGACGAGTGCGCAGCCTTTTATCTATCAACATAATGTCTATGTACCTGTTAGTACGATTGGAATTGGACTTGGCGCAAAAGTTCAATGGCTAGGAGCGAGTGACAGTGTGGCAATGACGAAAGCTGCACAATCGCAAGTGATGCAAGGCGCGCTGTCTTATGACAAATCTCCCGTTTTATGGTATGGAACAACCCATTCTACATCTATTGGTGGAAAACTGAATGTATCACCGGTTGCACTTGCGAATGTGATGGGTGAGCCGTTTTATTATAATGCGACTACCCATGCATTTTACATTGGTAAGGGCCGTGGAAGTGGATTACCATTAGTGAATTTTCCGGTAGCGCACGAATATGGCGATTTCGCCGTATGGTCAGGGGGCAACTATGGACCTGCAACAAGTTGGAATGACGGTCTAGCCGAAATTGACGGGCAGATGTATCCTGGGACGAGTGGACAATCCATCGTATGGGCGCCGACAGGCTCTACTTCGGCGGTGCCAGGGGTCACGTATAATCTACGTGGCAAATACAGTACGCTTAACGGCGTGTTTGGGATGGACAGTGCGGTTCCAAGTCAGGATTCGGTACAATTAACTTTATTAGGTGATGGGCAGCAGTTGTACCAATCACCGTGGATGACATCGAGTACGACTGCGACGCCTGTATCGGTTAACGTGACAGGCATTCATCTTTTAACCGTGTCTTATGAAGTAAAAACACCAACAGGCACTGTGTATACCATGGGACAAGCTCTTCCCTCTGGTACAGTTGTTAATACGGATTTTCTCGATGTGCGTGTTCATTCATAAGTGGGAAGAATAGCAGGGGGTTAATGGTGTGAAACGGCAGTTAAGCATGGTATTTGGGATTTTAACGAGTGCTCTCTTCTTTGGTGGAGTTTCTTATGCAAGTGTGGGCATTGAACAAATTCAAGCCTCTTTTCATAACATTCAACTCCTCGTAAATGGCAAAACGATTACAACAAGTGCCAAGCCTTTTATTTATCAAAATAATGTGTATGCCCCGATCTATTCGGTGGGTCATGCACTTGGCGCACAGGTAGCATGGGTGAATAGTACACCGAAGGTGGTTGTTACGGGCAGTACTTCGTCGAGCCAATCAGATGTGAAGCCGCTGTCTGTCTGGATTAATGGACGACAAATGCCGGATGGGTCCATTAATGGGAATGGTTCACTTTTAGTGCCTGCAGGCAACTCGGCTTACATAACGGCTACAGGACTAACGCCTACAGTGGACGCGGCGGGTAATCTCAATCTTTCGCAAGTATCTCCTGCGTCACTGTCTGGGACGTTGTTGACTTCACTTACACCAAGTGGGATGAGTGGTGATTTTAGTAATACCAGTCTCTATCCTGGAGGGACATTGACTGGCTTTTATGCGCCCACTGTGCTCGGGAAGCTGTATTCAGGTCAGTCGACGATTGAATGGGGGGTGAATGCTGGGCATTCGTCCGTTATCCCACAATTGTCTTATGCGCTCCCCAGCCAAGCACAAACGTTCTCCGGTGCGTTTGCGATCGATGATTTAACGCGCAATTTTGGTGGATCGGCGCAAGTCGTTTTTGTGGGAGATGGCAAGACGATTGGATCAACCGGATGGGTGCAAGGCGGGAGTGCCCCTGTTCCATTTACGATCTCTGTGGCGGGAGTCCAGACGTTACAGATTCAATATGAGATAAAGGGTCCACATGGTACAGTCTATTCTTCCGGACAGACGTATCAAGCTCCGACTGTAAACGCAGATGGAGTGAATGGGCCGATGGTTTTTACTGATTTACTGCAACCTACACTTTCGGGAATGGGATCTGCAAATGTTACCGTTTCGACAAGTAATTCCGGATAGAATAAAATTTATGCAAAGGGCTTGTCACATCTTGTCGAATTGAGTAATATAGTATGTAGATATGAGCTTGGTCGTTTGTGTAAGATTGAAGTAGCGACATAAGCTTTTGTTCTGTGCCATTATTCATTGTATCCCATAGTTCCGCTTATGGCTTGCCCGCGTATAATTGCCTATATTTTCCTGTCTCGTAGCCGCCGATTAGGTGGCTTTTTTTTATGGATGATTCGTGCAATCGCGGGTTACGCTACATCGTGAGTATGCATCAGCCGGAGGTTATGGATGTGCGATGGCGAATCGGTGTAGCGGTTGCATTTTTAGTCGCCCTGACGGCAAGTGGTAGCATCGTTGCCTATACGCGACTCTCTCACGAAGGCATGGAGCATCTGCAAAAAACGACAGGGGTTGCAACGCCGGTAGTACGCGGCAGACCTCAGAGGATAGAAAAGAGTGAAGTGGCGCAAGAACATCCGCAAGCGTCTCTCGAACGACGCTTTCGCATCGGTCTCGAATCTCTCGCGCATGTAAAACAGGAAAAGGATCCATCCACTGTGCTTTTGATCGGTACGGATTCTCGCCATGGTGAGGCTGCGCGGTCTGACGCGATGATACTCACTCGCGTCGATTTATCCAATCACAAAGCACTTTTCGTATCCATCCCGCGCGATACGCGTGTTCTAGTTCCTGGCTATGGCTATACGAAGATCAATCATGCACTCGCCTATGGCGATGTATCTTTATTGAAACGAACTGTAGAACAAAAATTTGGTATCCCGGTTGATCATGCGGTGATGGTTGATTTTGCGGGATTTGCAGAATTGATTGATGCGTTAGGTGGTGTGCAGGTCTATATTGATAAACCGCTTAACTATGATGATTGTTCGGATGGGACTCATATTCATTTGAAATCAGGATTACAACGCTTAGATGGAAAGTCTGCCTTAGATTATGTGCGTTTTCGCCATGATCTATTAGCCGATACGGGACGGATGCAACGTCAGCGCAATTTGTTGCATGCAATCGCGAGGACGCCGATCCCCATTGAGCGGTGGTGGGGCGTTGGGATGGCGATTCCGCATCTGACACGCCATCTCCACAGTGACCTGTCTCAACTGGATTTACTCAGTGAAGTGGCAAAAATCGCTTTGTCATCGAAGTGGACGATTGCGACTGAAGTGTTACAGGGGGTCAATCGGGTAGATCCTGCGGACGGTCTGTGGTATTTTTACCTCGACGGAGATGGAGTTAAGCAGTGGCGGCGTACATGGTCAGCATTTGGTGCGCAGGATTAACGCGAAAATCTTGCTGAATTTGGATACGGACGTTACGGAATATAAGGATCGGTGTCAATATGGAGCGTGTAGGGATTCTTGGTGTGCCGTTTTCCGCATTAACAGAGCAACAGACATTTGCGCGTTGTGTAGAGTTTATCCATACGGACACACCGCATATGGTGATTACAGCCGGACCTGAGTTTGTGATGCGGGTTAAGAACGAACCGCAATTGCGTACTTTATTAGCGGCGGCAGATCTCATTACGCCTGACGGTATTGGCATTGTCATTGCGTCAAAGTGGTATGGGAAGCATCTTGCAGATCGAGTCACAGGAGTAGCGCTGACGGAGCACTTGCTTGCGTATGCGCACGAAAATCAGTTGCGGGTTCATTTCTTGGGTGCGGCAGAAAATTCTCTGCAGTGGGCACTACAGGCAGTTCGTCATAAATATCCGCAGGTGAATATTTATGGTAGAAATGGGTATTTTACATCTGACCAGATAGATGAGGTTATTGCTGAAATTTTGCAGGTACATCCGCACGTATTATTTGTTGGACTAGGGCAGCCTCGGCAAGAGCAATTTATCGCCGCCTATAAGGAGCGGATGGGTGTCCCCCTCGCAGTTGGCATCGGGGGTGTCATTGATGTCTTAGGCGGCACGGTTAAACGTGCGCCGCTTGTGATGCAGCGAATGCAGTTGGAGTGGTTGTACCGATTGTGGCGCGAACCCAGTCGATGGCGTAGACAGCTAGTCTTGCCTCAGTTTGCGTTGACTGCTTGGTTGGATGCACGTTCGCACAGGCATCGATAAAGACAGAACACACGTGTCGGTTGTGAAAAGGAGTTGCGTTGATTTTGGTTTTTGCACTGCAAAGAGCAGGGCGGTATCTCATTTTCTTACTACTGATCGTTTTTGTGTTTCCTGTTGCTCCTGCGCATGCTACAGAGTTGGTTCAAGGCAAGCGCTATACGATTCTCCTCGCAGGGCTTGATCGCGACATCGCAAGTAGCAACCGCGATCGCCGTACAGATGGTCATACGGATGCGCTCGTTCTCCTCAGTTCTCGTCTTGGGAGCGGGGTTGTCGACGCGATACATATTCCGCGTGATACGCGGGTTTATTTGCCGCAGTTTGGATATACAAAGATCAATGGCGTGTATTTATTACGCGATCGAGTAGGTCTCGCACGAGTTGCGGGTGAATTGACGGGACTGCCAGTGAATGATGTGTTGCTTATGGATTTCACGCAATTCCGGCACGCGTTAAGTCTTGTGCCAGCACTTCATTTTCAGCTTGATCGTCCTGTGATGGCGCCGGAAGGTGACGTGCATCTCTCTGCGGGCACACATATTTTAAGCCCAGCTGATGCGCTGGCTGTCGTGCGATTTCGCCATGAACCGCTTGGAGACATTGGTCGGGTGCACAGACAAGAGCGCTTTATACGCGGGGCGGTAGATCTCGCCTCAAAACTCCCTTATGCGTTATTTGGACACGTGTTGCGCCAATTGGATCCACAAGTGAACACAAGCGATATTCAGATTGCTTATGCCCTTGTTCATCCTGTACGGGAATATCATGCGCATTCTGTGCCTGGTAACTTCAGCATAGGGCCAGGTGTCAGTTACTGGTTGCCAGACCAACGAGGAATGAAGATCATCGCTGCACTTGTATTGCGAAAAGAACCTACTGTATCCGCATTTAACGCATGGGAGAACGATGGTGGCGCACATGATGTAGATGACGGGAAAGATCGTTCTCGTTGAAAAAACTTGTGTGGACTCCCAAGAGTTAACAGCCTAATTCTCTTTGCATTGCACACGATAGGAATGTCGCGATAGCGAACATGAACTGTCTGTGGGAGGGGAATTTATGGCGAGTGGATTTTCACAGGTGATCAAAGCTTCACATAAGGCGCTCGACGACATGAAATACGAAATTGCAGGTGAACTTGGGTTGCCTGTATTTAAAGGGAGTGAAGATTACTGGGGTCACATTATGACGAAGGATGCCGGGATGGTGGGTGGGCATATGACGCGTAAGTTAGTGGCGTTTGGTGAAATGGCAGTAGCAGAACAACATAAAGAAGTGTAAGTGGTCGAGAATTCGGTCGTATCAGTTGAACAAGGAGGAGCTGTTTCATTTATGCGCTTCTCCTTGTATCCCTTTTCATTGACAGCGCGACGTGACTGTAATACAGTAGCAGTGGTCTCTGTAATGAGACGAGCGCAATGGTATGGGGGTGCGAATGATTTGACCAACCGTAAGTTGTTTACTTCTGAATCTGTAACTGAGGGTCATCCTGATAAAATTTGTGATCAGATATCTGATGCGTTATTAGATGCATTTTTAAAACAAGATCCGTATTCACGAGTTGCCTGCGAGACTTCTGTCACGACCGGGCTTGTTCTTGTTGCTGGAGAGGTTACGACAGAAGGCTACGTGGATATTCCGCATGTTGTGCGTGATGCGATTCGAAATCTTGGCTATACGCGTGCAAAGTATGGGTTTGACGCAGATACGTGTGCGGTAATTACCTCGATTGACGAGCAATCGCCAGACATTGCGATGGGTGTCAACAAGGCGTTGGAAGCTCGGCGTGGTGAAGAATCGGAGCAAGATCTCGACGCCATTGGTGCGGGTGACCAGGGCTTAATGTTTGGGATGGCTGTCAATGAGACAGATGATCTTATGCCGTTACCCATTTCACTTGCCCATGGGCTCGCACGGCGTTTGGCTCAAGTCCGTAAAGAGCGCCTTGTGAGCTATTTGCGACCGGATGGAAAGACGCAAGTAACCGTTGAGTATGAGGGAAACCGTCCACTGCGCGTAGATACGATTGTCATCTCTACACAACATCATCCATTGGTGGATTTGGAAACCATTGAGCGCGATCTAAAAGAGTTAGTGATTAAGGAAGTCGTTCCTG
This sequence comes from Bacillota bacterium, assembly GCA_021821085.1. Lineage (GTDB taxonomy): Bacteria > Bacillota > Bacilli > Alicyclobacillales > SLC66 > Sulfoacidibacillus. Next base: position 23,378 of record JAKACV010000014.1, read on the forward strand.
CCCACTTACTGGATGATAAGACGCGTTATTTAATCAACCCCACGGGTCGATTCGTGATTGGCGGTCCACAAGGTGATGCAGGACTTACGGGACGAAAGATTATTGTCGATACGTATGGCGGATATGCGCGGCATGGCGGTGGGGCATTCTCTGGGAAAGATCCGACGAAGGTGGACCGTTCTGGGGCGTATGCTGCCCGTTACGTTGCAAAAAATGTGGTCGCCGCAGGACTCGCGGATAAATGCGAAGTGCAAATTGCCTATGCGATTGGTGTCGCTCATCCGGTTTCTATTATGGTGGATACATTTGGGACAGGTAAGGTTGCCGACGAAAAGATTGTGGAATTGATTCAAGCTAATTTTGATTTACGGCCAGCAGGCATCATTAAGACGCTAGATTTGCGTCGCCCAATTTATGCACAAACTGCAGTTTACGGTCATTTTGGACGACCGGATCTAGATTTGCCATGGGAACGAACGGATCGCGCGGCAATTTTGCGTCAACAAGCAGGGCTATAATTTGCCCTGCCACCCCTAAAAAGCATGAAATTGATACGAATTTATAGAGTGAACACCCTAACCCCAATTCGAGCGCGCATGGCGCGCTCCTTTTTTATGACCTCGCACAGTCGCTCTTTGCTCACCGTACTTTCCTTCCTTGCATACACTGTTAGCCATAAAACCTAAAGACAAATTGGCGAAGGTGATGGATATGCTTTCACTCGTCATTGTATTTTTGGCAGTGTACGGGTTCATCATTTTTTTATGGCAAATAAGTCGTAAGTTTCATCGTTCTAGTGCCACGTTGTTGCCTAGCCTCATTGTGATTGTGGGTCATGCAAATCAGTGGATTGAATGGTTTGTACGTCAACTTTCCTTGCAAATGTATGCGCAAGGGCAGGATGTGCAAGATGTATTCATTGTCGATTTAAGCGCCTCTGAGGAAACAGCCATGATTATTTCACGGCTATCTGTTCGCTTCCCTTTTGTTACGTATATTCCAAGTTCTGATGAGCGTTGTTGGAATGATGTATCGACATTGCTCGGAACAGGTCAAAGAGGGCAAACCATGGTGGTGCAAATTACTGATGAGGGAGATATGCGAAGAGTATTGCGAATTTTATCCCATTTCCAGATGTAGAGAGCCGGTGCTTTTCATTTGGAGAGCGTATGCATTTAATATTTTTTGATTTTCTGGAAATGAAGCGAATTTTGGCAGGAGATTTCAAATAGAATGTAGAAATTTTTCTGACGAGGAATTATTACGTGTCGGACATTCTTTTTGTGGTTCATTGACATCACGGAAATACTTTATGAAGATCGATCCACTTGTTTCGACGTTACATGGAGGCGGAGTGGGGACGATGATTGTGACAAAGCGTTACTGGGCGAGTGTAGTAGGCCTCTTTTTTATTGGGACAGTTACGCTAATTAGCAGTTCGCTTATCTTCCCGTTCTCCGTTCCAGCCGGTTATGCTTGGGTAAATTTGAGTGTTCTATTTTTACTCCTTACGTTGACGTATATCTCTCCTGTGCAATTGGGAGATCAGGTATTGAGTCTATCTCTTGGGGTGGAGATTCCCCTTTTCCTACTTTTTGGCCCTGTCGTGACTGTAATCGCACTCGTGGTAGCATGGGCCATCGGGGAAATTGTGCGTGGAAAGACCTTGGAAGTCGAAAGAATGGTTAAAAATATTGGCATGCTTATCCTTATGCCAACTTTTGCAAGTCTTGGGTACGTACTTGCAGGAGGGGATTTTTCGGATCACATTTCGATCTCGTTTTTATCTCTTTTAGTCCCGATCACTCTATTTGCAGTATTACACTTTACATCCAATTACGCAGTAAATTTTTTACATGCCGCATTTGACCAACCGGAGGATTCTTGGTTTTTGGGAATCAGATGGGATATCGGTTCATTTGCGGTTGAATATACGATCGGCTTGGCCTTCGTATTTTTTGAAAATAGCTATGGGACACAAGCGATTCTCTTTGTCTCCATCCCATTTATCATCCTTCACTATATTTTTCGTTTGTATTCTAATCTCGTCCTTGCCAATCGGCAGTTGACTCTCATTAGTGAATTAACGATGGATATAAGCAGTGAATTGCGCGAAGATCAAGTGATTACTGTGCTAATGCGCGGCTTGCCCAAAATCTTACGCGTGACTTCTTGTTATCTATTTTACTTAGATGCAGAAAATGTTCTTGTTCCGTTTGGCGTTCTCGGCATATCACCGGAGGTAGAAGAGAAGATGCTTCAGGTGCGTCTTCAACCAGGGGATGGTGTGACGGGCACGGCCTTCCTCCATGGACGGGCATTGCTTGATAGTGGCCGGAGGCGAGCGATCATTGATCGTGAAATTTCTGGTGTCGCTCCGGTTCCCGGGCGTTCAATTATCGCTGTTCCGCTGATTTATCAAGATGAAACACTAGGTGTACTAACGCTTACGCATATTGATTATCATGCGTATTCACATCGCGATCAAGAAATGGTACAAATCCTAGCCAGTCAGCTTGCCATTTCTCTCTGGAATGCCCGAAGACTCGCGCGCACAGAAGAACAAAGTTACATTGACCAATTGACCGGGGTTTATAATTACCGATATTTTGACACGATACTTGAACGAATGCGCCATGATGCCGATCGTTTGGGTACTCCCCTTGGACTGTTGGTGTTAGATCTTGACCATTTCAAACAAATCAATGATATATATGGCCATCTTGCGGGGAATGAAGTGCTGAAGTCAGTTGCTCAGCTCATTAGGGAACTTGTTCGTTTCGAAGACGTTGTGTGCCGCTATGGCGGTGAGGAGTTCACTATCATCTTGCCTGGGGTGACCGAGGATGCGGCGCTCACTATTGCTGAGCGTTTGCGAGAAGGGATTGCACAACATCCCGTCTCGGTGACGCAAATTGGGAAGTCTGTTTCTTTACCGATCCACATCACGGTGAGTATTGGAGTTGCGATTTATCCTAACATGGCGAATTCTGCAGTGGATCTGCTGCGCAACGCGGATCGCGCGATGTATGTGGGATCAAAACAACAGGGGCGCAATCGCGTGGCCGCGTACGAGTACTAACTATTGATGATCAGCGAAGCTTTTTATGCGCGCGATCAGGATGCACTATGGATTTGCTGATCTATTTTGTGTAGAACTTGGTCTGCGAGGTCCTGTTTCCCCATTCGTAAATAGGCTCGGCTAAGAATGGTGGAAAGTTCTGTTGCAATCGGAAGACGACGATAATAGAGTGCATCATGCAGTGCAATTTCGGCAAACTCGATCAACTTATGTTTGTTGTGGTAAACGAGCGCATGTACCGCATGACTTAAAGCGTGCAATCGTTCAACAGAAGGAACGTCCGGCCCCTCGGCGATCGCTTCATCCAAAATGGCAATTCCATCGTCCATATGTCCAACTGCGACATGCGTTTCTGCGACTAAAAATTTGAGGCGAGTATGTAACTCAGGAGCCATGTAGAAACAGTTTTTTGTTATGCAAGATGCAATGATCGGATGTGTTGCATTGATATCATTTCGATCCAACATGTGCATAATAAGTAATAGATCGGATTCGAATGAAGACTGAAACCAGGCAAGTATCTGATGCATTGTCTTCGCTTCACTCGCAAGTCGCCCTGCCTCTTCTTCCTTTCCGACCTTGAGGAACTGGATTGCCTTTGACAAGTGGTTCTGTGTATTTTCGATTGAGCGTTCGCCTACTGTCACACTGTTGGCTGCGAATTCTGCATATTGGAACGCTTTTTTTTCTCGATGAAGCAAACGGTTACATTCGCTAAGACGCATGTAAATCTGCGCTTGCTTGACGCCACCACGTTGTGATTGTCGCTGATAATAGCGTTTCGCTTGCTCGAATGAGTAAAGTGCAATATCCAGGTCACCTGCGGCAAAGAGAATATCGCCTTCAAGTATATATAAATCTGCCAAAAGATTATGCCGTTCTTGATCGGATGCGAGGATTATGGCTGTTTGTAGTGTGCGATAGGCAGCGAGCAACTGTCTTTTTGCGTAAAATAGCTGTGCTCGAAAGTAGTGAAGCTCTACATGTCCTGTCGGTGTATCGAAAGAAGCATCAATGAGTTGTTCTGCTTCCTCGTAGCGCTTTAAAAGTAAGCAAGTTTGAATCACTTCCATGCGTTTTGCAACCGCATCACTCTTTGCCGGTGTTAAAAGCAGCGTTTCTTCTGTCGTTTCGAGTCTTTCTGCTAACTGTTTTACTAACATCTCGGAAGGATTCGCCTTGCCAGCTTCGATTTGACTGATCATGCTTGGGGTTACGATATCTAGCGCCAGTTGAGTTTGCGTGAGTCCGCGAGCGAGCCGCAGTTCACGAATTCTTTGGCCAATTAAAGAGGACACTCTGAATCACCTCAATTGTCTATTGTTATTTAGATTTATATTTTAAGATTCATTCTATCATAAAGTAAAGAGATAGCTTTGTACAATATGAAGGAATTTTGCGGATTTCTTCACAAAATGCTTACCTTCTCTTATACTTCGTAACCACAATTTGCAGTACACTGAATGTAATGAAGGGTACGGGAGGTTTTACCATGGAAGAGTTCAGGGAACTTCAACTCCAACAACAGCGCTTACTGCATGCTTGGCTGGATGCAGAGAACGGAGAGGCGCGCTTTCAGATTTTAAAAGAACTGCGCGTTGTCGAAGAGGAGCTCGGTGAGCAAGTTCGTCAGGGACGCGTTGAGAAGCAGGGATTTCAGTATTTCGCAGTGGGCAGTCATTAAAAGCTCGCTTGTGATGGAGGGGGGGCGGCTATGCTTCCCTTCCTTTTTCGTGCATAATGAAGAGGTCATTGTTGTGTCTTTACGATAATTTAATGAGATCTTCATATCGGTGCGTTAAACTTTAAATGGCTTCAAGCAAGTAGGGGGATTTGAACGTGGATCCAAGACGCCAGTTTCATGCGGATTTAGAAGTTCTACAGCAAGACTTGCTAAAGATGGGGACGCTCGTGGAAGCATCGATTTTTCACGCAGTTCGTGCACTCACGGAGCAGGACCAAAACCTTGCAGAGCAGGTTCTGGCTGGGGATGATCAGATTGATCGGATGGAGATTGATATTGAGACGCGGTCATTGCAACTGATTGCGTTGCAACAGCCGATGGCAGGGGACTTGCGCACACTTGGAACGACGCTGAAAGCTGTGACGGATTTGGAACGTATGGCAGATCATTCGGTGGATATTGCGAAAGTTGTCTTGAGGATGAATCGGCAACCCTGGATTAAACCGCTGATTGATATTCCGCGCATGGCTGATCTGGTTGAGACGATGGTGCGCGATAGCCTGACTGCGTTCATTCGGCGCGATGTAAGGCTCGCAGAGACGCTTGCGATGCGCGACGATGTTGTGGATGGGCTCTATGCACAAATTTTTCGAGAATTATTAAGTCTCATGATCTCAACGCCAAATGCGGTGGAACAAGCGATGCAGTTGATGATGGTCGCGCAGAATTTGGAGCGCATAGGCGATCATGCGACGAATATTGGTGAGTGGGTTATTTATATGGTTGATGGGGTACGTCGGGATTTGAATGTGTAGCGATGGCCACCATACAGATTCGAGGAACGGCGGAGAAGTTTCTGGTGAAGTCAGAGCGTGGGTATGCGGTATTGCGCTTGCGCTTGGCAAATGATGAGACGGTACGAGCTGTCGGGACGTTGTCTGAGATTGCGCTTGGTGCAGAATGTGAATTGATCGGGCATTATCGCCTTCATGCGGAATATGGCAGGGAATTTCATGTTGATTCTTTTCGAACACAGGCGCCGGCGAGTGAGCTTGGCATTGTACGTTTTTTGGCGAGTGGTCGTTTTAAAGGGATAGGTGAGAAGACGGCCACGCGTATTGTTGCTCATCTAGGCGTGGGAACACTCGATATTTTGCGAGAACAACCAGATGAGATTGCCAAGGTGCCAGGGATGACGGCCAAACGCGCGAAAGGAATCATCGATGCGTTTAAACAGCAGGAAGACGTCGCTAAACTGGGGGCTTTTTTTCGTGAACACGGTCTGCCTTTGCATTTGGCAGACAAGGTCGTTTCACAGTTTGGCAGTGGGAGTACGGCGATGGATGTCGTGTTGTCTCATCCGTTTCAATTGGTGGAGGATGTTGCGGGGATTGGGTTTAAGACCGCTGATGAGATAGCTCGCGCGGTTGGCATACAAGAAAATGATCCGGATCGCATGGATGCAGCGCTTTTGCATACACTCAGAGAGGCTCAGGATGAAGGACATCTGTATTTGCCTCATGCGGATTGGATCGCGCGCGCTGCAAAGTTGGTGGGGGTGTCTCACGAAGACTTGGCTGTCTCTGGTGCGCATATTGTGGCGAGCGGTCGTGTTATTTTTGACCAAATTGAAAATGAATTACTCGTTTATTTGCCGCGATTATATCGTATGGAGAAAAACATCGCACATCGCTTGCAGGAGTTAGTACGGTCGATGAAGAGAGATTCGAACCTCCATGCTTCTGAGGCAGTAAGTGAAGTTCAAGATGATCTTTTGACACCATTACAGCGTCAGGCAGCACATGCGATTTTTACACATTCGTTGGTCGTTTTAACAGGTGGACCGGGTACGGGGAAGACGACGACGGTGCGACATGTTGTTGCCACTGCGGTGAAGCAGATGCAACGTGTAGTTTTGTGTGCTCCGACTGGTCGGGCCGCGAAAAGACTAGCGGAAAGCACAGGACAATCCGCATTAACGATTCATCGCTTGCTCGAAGTGGGGAAACAAGGCAATGGTCATTACGGATTTGCCAGAGATCGATCGAATCGGGTAGAGGGGGATCTCTTTATCGTCGACGAGGCGTCGATGGTGGACGCGCCACTTTTCTCGAACTTGCTTGATGCGTTACCAGACCATGCACATTTATTGTTGGTGGGAGATCCCTGGCAACTACCATCCGTTGGACCTGGGCAAATTTTACGAGATGTGATTGATTCAGGACTTGGCGTGGTATATGAATTGCAACTCGTCTTTCGACAGGCAGCACAAAGTACGATTACACTGGCTGCACATGAGGTTCGCAAGGGGAATCGCCCTGCGTTTGAAAAGTCGCACGATACAGACTACTATTTTATTGAGGAAGAGGATCCGCAAAAGGCAGCTGCACTTGTGATCGATCTAGCAGCACGAAGGTTACCCGATTATTTACATCTTGATGCGCGTAGCGGTGTGCAGGTGTTGTCGCCTATGCGAAAGGGTTACTGTGGCACGGAGCGCTTAAATGAGGCACTCAGTGAGCGTATTTTGTCAGAGACAAAACGGATATTGCAAGTTGGACCACGTATGTTTCGCGTTGGGGATAAAGTGATGAATACAAAGAATGACTATGAACGGGATATTTATAACGGGGATATTGGATTTGTAAGTGATGTGCACGAGGATGGATTGACGTTTCGTGTTGGACTCTCGACGGAGGCGCACGAGGTGATGCTCACACGGACGGAATGTAGTCAACTTACACATGCGTATGCGGTGTCTGTGCATAAGAGTCAAGGGAGTGAGTATCCATGTGTCGTTCTACCGCTTATGCGGGAGCACGCAGTCATGCTGTATCGGCAACTTCTCTATACGGCGATGACGCGCGCCCAATCTTTACTTGTTATTGTTGGGTCGCCACGCGCGTTTGATATGGCGTTGCGCCGTGTGGATACTGCCAAACGCTACACTCGACTGACTTATCGATTGCGTTTTGAGTTGCCTTGATGGTAATGCCAATGTGTAACGATAGCTAGCGCTAGAAAAACTACTGAGGGGTAGGGCGATCTTGTGACAGAGCGAGTGCTTGTGGTCGATGATGAGGAAGCAATTCGAACGCTTGTGGAGTACAATTTGCGCATGGCTGGCTACGAGGTGGAGACGGCGCAAGAAGGCCTTATGGCACTCGAGATGATTGCGAAGGGGAATTTTGATTTGCTCGTACTTGACTTGATGCTCCCTGGGGTCGATGGCCTAGAACTTTGTAAGCGACTACGCCAAGCGAATTCTAAGGTTCCCATTATTATGTTGACAGCCCGTGGGGAAGAAATTGATCGCGTGCTAGGTCTTGAAATGGGTGCAGATGATTATGTGACGAAACCGTTTAGCCCACGTGAATTGGTGGCGCGAGTGCGTGCTGTATTGCGACGCAAGGCAGATGAGCCGGCGGCTCCTGTATCGATTGTAGGCGAAGGTGAGTTATATCGTGTCGGGGATGTTGTTTTGGACTCTGGGCGGTACGAGGTAATCGTTCGCAATGAATTAATTGAACTGACCCCTAGAGAATTTGAACTATTGCATTATTTATTGAAAAATCTAGATCGCGTCGTGAGTCGTGATCAACTCCTTGATGGTGTCTGGGGATATGAATACGCGGGAGATACGCGTCTTGTTGATGTGCATATTAGCCATCTGCGTGACAAGATTGAGGCAGATCCGAAAAATCCACGTTATATTAAGACGGTGCGAGGTGTCGGCTATAAGTTTGTCCGAGGGGAGTAAGTGCATGTGACATGGATGAGCATCGCGCCATGGGTTGGCGCTGGGGTCATTTGTTTCGTGCTGGTCGCTTATGGTGCTTACCGCGAACGGCGGATCGTTACTGTGCAAAGAGCGCTGATCCAAGTGCTAGATGCGGCAATCGGCGGCTCTGAATTGCCTGCCCGTGTAGTTGCAGACGGGCGTTCGTTGCAACTTGTTTCACGCGTCTATGAGATGGCAGGACTGCTTCGTGAAACGCGGGAAGAGACGATGCAAGAGCGCAGCAAGCTTGAAGGGATCATGGAACCGCTTGTGAGTGGCGTGATTGTGATTGATCGGGCAGGGAAAATCGTATTAGTGAATGCGGCTGTGCAACGTCTTTTAAACCTCGGTGAGGATGATATGGTTGGACGATGGCACTGGGAGGCAGGGCACCATTATGGACTTGCGTCTTTGGTGGATGAAGCGATTGCCTACGGCGTTGTACAAAAACGGGAGGTTCAACTGCACAAGCCGCACGAATTGACGATTGAAGCGCACGTGACGCCGATTAAGCAGTCAAATGGTGCGATTGCGGGTGCCGTCGTGCTCTTGCACGATGTCAGTGAATGGCGTCGTTTGGAGCGCATGCGCAGTGACTTTGTGGCCAACGTTTCGCACGAGTTGCGGACACCGATTACTGCATTAAAAGGGTTCGCAGAAACGCTGCTTGACGGTGCACTGCTCGATCAGGCGACAGCGCGTCAATTTGTCCAAATTATGCAGGATGAGGCGGATCGCATTGGTCGTCTTGTCGAGGATTTGCTTGATTTATCGCGGATCGAGGCGAAGCAAATCGATCTCCATCTTGCTCCTGTAGAAGCAGCATGGATCATGCAGCGTGTTGTTGACACTTTCTCTGGACAAGCAGCGGATGTGGGGGTTGCGCTGGCACAAGAGGTTGTTGGACGAGGATCGCTCATTGCTTTAGTCGATAGTGACCGCTTGCGTCAGGTACTGATTAATCTTGTCAATAATGCATTGCAGTTTACTCCGGCAGGCGGACGAATTACGCTTTCGGCTGAACGCAAGGGTGATCGAATTGTGTTTGCCGTACAGGATTCGGGCGTGGGGATTCCGCCGGCAGACGCGCAACGAGTATTTGAACGCTTCTATCGCGTAGATAAGACGCGCAGTCGCCAATCTGGCGGTACAGGGTTAGGGCTAGCGATTGTCAAACATTTGGTGGAATCACATGGTGGGCATGTGGGTGTTTATTCAGAGGTAGGTAAAGGCAGTCGCTTTTTCTTTGATGTCGCGTGTGTTGAGACAGATACGGATGATGTGTGAGTGACAAGAGCCGCGTGTATGCGGGTTGCTTTTGTGTGGAGAAGGGTTAAAACAGGTAGATGTGGTGGCGGTGGATATGAGGAGACTGGATTTGTGCAGTCTCCTTTTGCGTGTGAGCTGTCGTGCATTGACGCAGAAGGGACCTGTGATATGATACATTCAAACTAAGATTGGATGTCACGGTCTATATGCCTGGAGCAGTTGCTGTGATGCCTGTATGATCTATCTGTACGAAGATTCATATGAAGAGGTGAGCTTTTGTGCGCATCGCGATTGTCACGGATAGTACGGCTGATCTCTCGAAGGAAGAAGCGCATCGCCATGAAATAACGGTCGTGCCGTTGCATGTGATTTTTGGCGAGCAGTCGTACCGCGATGGCGTTGATCTGACAGCGTCTGAGTTTTATGGAAAACTTATCATCGAAAAGAATCTCCCTACAACTTCGCAACCATCTGTAGGGGATTTTGTAGAGGTTTTTTCGCGATTACTGGAGAACCACGATGCGATTATGGGCATTTTCATCAGTTCAGAACTCAGCGGTACTGTGCGTGCCGCGGAGACGGCGAGGGGTCTTGTCGCTGGCGATATTACCATTATTGATTCGGAGATGGTTGCTTATGCGCTTGGAATCCAAGTTGTAGAAGCGGTCAAGTTAGCGAAGTCAGGATCCACTGTTGCGCAGATTTGCGCGCGTCTTGATGAGGTGCGCGCTCGTACAAGTGCCTACTTCGTGGTTGCATCGCTTGACTATTTACGGCGTGGGGGGCGAATTGGCGGCGGGGCTGCCGTGGTTGGCACTTTGTTGCAGATTAAACCTGTACTGATGTTGCGCGATAAGCGCATCGATGTCTATGAGAAGGTTCGTACGCATAAAAAGGCTCTCGAGTTGTTGCTGCAGCGATTTGTGGATGAAGCGCAACATAAGTCATACGTGTATGGTGCGGTCGTTCATAGTGCAGCGCTCGATCAAGGGGCTGCTTTGCAAGCCACGATTCTTGAAAGAGTCCCACAAGCTGATTTGCGATTAATCGAACTTGACCCTGTTGTTGGTGTTCACGTTGGCCCTGGTGTGTTAGCGCTCATTTATCACGTAGAGTAGTCTATAGCGATGGGATAAGCCTCTTGCTGCAATACGCGCGACGCAAATGGCAGGGAACGAGTCTGGCGATGTACGGCTATTCGGCGAAAGGGGCAGGAAGGGGCAGGAAGGGGCAGGAAGGGGCAGGAAGGGGCAGGAAGGGGCAGGAAGGGGCAGGAAGGGGCAGGAAGGGGCAGGAAGGGGCAGGAAGGGGCAGGAAGGGGCAGGAAGGGGCAGGAAGGGAATGGCGTACACTTTTGTACACATTTTTGATCCAAAAACAAAGGTGATGAGAGTGTATGGGACGATTTGATCCGATTTATGATCTGCTCTTTCCAACGCCAGCAACTTGTCCGCTTTGTGGATCTGTGTTAAGGCATACGCCAAATAGCGCGTTGTTTCCAGCAAGATTATGCGGTCGCTGTCAGGCGGGGATTCTTGAACATACGTCAGGCTTTTGCCGCGTCTGTGGACGTGTGGGTGAAGGTGGCTTATGTAAAGATTGTGCACGCACGCCGCATCAGTTTTTGGAGGCGAGAGCTTTTGGACGCTATGAGGGGACATTGGAACAGGCGATAAAAGGGCTCAAGTATCAAGGTGATCGCAGGTTGATTCCGATTCTTGGGGAATGGGTGATGGAGGCCTATCTCAGACATTTTGGCCATGCGCGCGACCACTTGATCGTACCGATTCCCATGCATGCAAAGAAGCAGTTGCGGCGTGGATTTAACCAAGCGGAGGTCATCGCTTTTTATGTCGTAAAACGATTGCGTCTTCCGAGTGCGAATGTTCTTTTGAAAGTGTCGCCGAGCGACAGTCAAACTACGCATTCGCGGCAGGAACGGATCCAGTCATTGCGCGGTGCGTTTGTGTTAAATGATTCGCAAACTCTCACTTATAATCGTTTCGCCGATCAACTCCTTACCCGTTATCACGAACTCATGGTCTCTGCAGAAACGCAGAGCGCAAGAAAGCAGCAGATCCATCAATCGCTTGCAGAGCGGGCGCTACAGCGAAGAGATAGGGAGAGGCGTGGAGTAGCTTGGATTTCTCGCTTCCTACCTATAACTGCGCGAAAAGGAGCTGTAAAAACTGTTCAGGAGCTTGTACATGGGCAGTCGATTTTACTGATCGACGATGTCCTTACCACAGGTGGTACGGCCGATGCTTGCGCAGAAGTTCTTTATCACGCTGGCGCGGTCAGCGTGAATGTACTCACTGTGGCGCGCTAGGGGTACTATGTGGTCGGACGTCTTGCTTGTCTACAAGGGATGATAATGATTCAAGTAACTCTGATTCCGGGAACAAGGCTGTTCCTTCTAATAGAAGTTGGCGTACCGTTTGCAGGTCATGCTGTGCCCATGCAAGATTGCACGCTGTAACTATTTGTGTGACGGTAGATTGAAAGGTGCGCGCTTTTTTTAGCCAAAATGCCCCAACGCTGTACTGGTGCTCTTGCAAAGCACGAAGCGCTCTCATTTCACATTGCCAGACAGAGTCGCCAATCCAATTGACCTGTACCAACACATGCCTGATGGGTGAATATTTAAGCTGAATCCATACGGCATGAAGATCGATGGCCTGAGCAATGTGGTTTCGCACATAACATTCTGCCCGCATAGCAATCAGTTCGCTAATGATGGGCGCGATGGCCCACGTAGTTTGTGGATTGACCTGGAACGTTTGATCTACATGTAGCAAATACTGCCCGCGTATCCCCCCTTTTTGTAAGGATGCAAGAGCATATTCCATCAGCCCATGTTCTAACTCGTACACCCCTAGTAAGAGCCAGGTGACCTCACATGGATATGTCTCCACGTAATTACGCAGTACGTTATATCCTTTAGAAAGACGTGTCGCCATCCTCGCACGATGAGTGGCCTCTGTTTCACCAAAAGCGATGACAGCCCGATCTATTACCTCAGATGCACCAGAGAATCCAGCGAGTACATAAGCCTCGGCATAATTGTTATATGAATGTTGCGTCCATAGTCGCGTTTCAAAATGTTCATATAGGAATAGAGGGTCATCGGGAGCTAGCAGCACGATCGGTGCTATCGCGGCTTCGTAAGCGGTATTTTCCTGAAATGATTGCAAAAACCAGCGTCTCGCGTTTAAGTCGTCGCCTAGCAACGCCCATGCTATGCCCAGGTCGTAAGCGGCAAGATATGTACCTGATCCTTCCACCGACTCTACTAAACTTGGTGGGGTATCTCCTTGTGAGCGGCAGGTCATAAGCACTTGTACTGCTCTTGCAACTTCATTATTTTGGAGGAGAAATCCCGCATACCGACGTAAAAGGTCTGTGTACCATGGGAAGTTGTGAATCGCTTCGCGTGCGGTTAGCAGGGCCTGTTCTCTCTGACCTAGCTCCCATTCAATGCTCATCAGGTTCAGTACAATTCGGGGAGTGAAATTTGGCCACGTATGTTGTGCAGTCTGCTTAATATCCTGCCAGGTAGTCACCGCAAGATGGTACGCTTTTTCCCAATCACGCTGCATCATGTATTCGACGATTAAATTTGAACATTGGAATATATTAGAACGATCATCACTTAGTGCAGACTCTAAAAGTGTGGTGTTGCGTATCGATTTTGATCGTTGCGCGAGAAATTCATCTGTGTATCCTAAGTGGTGTAGTGTTAGATCAAATGCAACTACTGGTTTTCCGCTCTGCCATACGGAATCTGCGATTTGTTCGTGGATTGCTCCAGAATATAGGTGTCCACGGCGAAATAAGCGCATCACCCGAATCGGAATTGCGCTTGTAAAGTGAGTGAGGGATCCAAGGTAGCTCTTTGAAATGATAAAAATTCCTTCTGCATCAGTCTTCATAAGAAATTCGCGTAAGGGAAGTTTTTCGTGCCGATCCACATACTCATCCGCGTCGATCACTAAGATAAAGTCGCCTTTCGCATAACGTAGTGATTCGTTGCGAGCAGCGGCAAAGTCGTTATCCCATGCATAGGTGTATATTTTACAGTGAAATTCTTTCGCAATCTCAATCGTTCCGTCCGTAGAGCCTGTATCAACTAAGATGATTTCATCAGCAATGTCCTGTAGGGATTCCAGGCATTTGCGTAAAGTGAGTATCTCATTTTTAACTATTAAGCATGCAGAGAGTAACAACGATACACATCCTTTAAGTCGTCCCGCTGGGTAAACAAGTCTTTATTGATAGCGTACCTGAATCCACGTCTTTGCCCAGCTTTCCCAGAATTCGAGCATCGAATCGTAGCCTTCAGCTACTTTGTCTAGATCAAGATACCATGAAACTGCCATATTGTAATAGAAAATATAGGTTGCTTCGGCATAAGACGAAACTTCTAGATTTGGATTAAGTGATGACCGTAAGAATGTGAGGATATCCTCCATTTGAATAATATAATCATGCGCCTGTGGGATATCGCCTTGTTCAGCGCATTGGCGGGTTTGTCGTGTAAGGAAAGCTCCACGTTCATGCAATTGTGCCAGTTTAATAGGCAGTGGAGCCGTTAGAACAGATTGTTGGCGATATACATCAGATGCATTCACGAAATTTCACTCCTTAATGTCTGAAATAACTCGGTTGGATTCAGCTTTGCATGGACCTGTTCTGAAGCTATTTTTAGCATCTCTGATTCGGGGAATAATTTCTTTCCCTCAAAAATAACCTTACGGGCAGTTGATAGATCATTTACAGCGAGGGCAAGATCACATTCAAGTAGACATTGGGTGACTGTAGGCTCGAATTTTTTAGTACGCATCAACCATTCTTGCGAATTTTGGAATTCTTGTTTGTGAAAGAAATTAAGGGCGTTTTGTTCACATTCGCTCCCTGTATTGCCTTGCCATGTGATTTTTTGAAGAACAGATTGGATAGGTGAGCATTTGAGTGTAATCCAATATTGATCAAAATCTGTCGCTTGCGGCAACCAAGTAGTTAGGAGATTTTCCGCCTTTACACTTATAAAATCGCGAATCACTCCGGTTAACCCCCAAGATGAGTCTCTGGATCGCGCTACTGTGTCTTTCACCTTGAGGATATATTCTCCGCGTACTTTTGCGCGCTCCAGAGCATAGGTTGCCTTTTCGTCGTCTCCTCGGTCTAGAGAGTAGATGCCATAAAGCAACCAATCGATGTCGTAATTCACACGTTGCGCACGTTCGTACATCGCGTCGTCCCCCTGAAGACGTAATACTGACATATGAGCGCGATGTGTTGCTTCAGATTCTCCAAATTTCCGTTCGACCATCGCGATGACTTGAGCAGCATCGGGGTATTCCCAACTGGCATATATTTCGGCATATGTTGCAAAGGCTATGGGATCATATAATCGCGGTTCGATAAATTCATGCAGTAGTTTTGACTCTTTGGGAAGGAGTCCAATAATCGGAATTAAAGTAGTCTCTAAGCTAGGATTCTCAAAAAAGGCTTGTAAAAACCATTTTCGCGCATTCATGTCATCGCCAAGCTGCGTCCAGACAATGCCAAGAGAATAGGCGGCAAGATAGGTGCCTGCACCCTCCAGAAACTCGACAAGCCCCATTTGGGTATCTCCTTGCTCCCGACATGCCATCAAGGTACTCAGGGCTGCGCGATACTGACCACTGGTGGCAAGCATATCTGCATAACGTTTTTTGAAATCAGTAAACCAAGGGAAAAATTGAATTGCTTCTTGCATGTAGGCTAGTGCCTGCTTTTTTTTACCCAATGTCCAAAGAGAGGAAACAAGGAGCGAAACCATACGCGGGGCATAATTTGGCCACTGGGGAGTAGGCATCTTTTTAACGTGTTTCCACGTCTTCTCGCTCAGGTTGGCACACTGTTCATGTTGACCGGCTATGGAGTATTCGGCCATCAGATTTGTTGCATGAAATAAATTATCTGGATCTTCCTTGATCGATTGTTCAATAAGAGCGGTATTACGCTTGGATTTTGCCCGTACTTCAATAAACTCATTAGTATAGCCCAAGTGTACGAGAGACAGGTCAAACTTGGTGACAGGTCGCTTTGTGAGAAAGACGGAATCTGCAATTTGTTCATGGATGGCGCCAGTATAAAGGTGACGATTGCGAAATAGACGCATGACGCGAATGGTCAACGTGCTTGTGGGATGGGTGAGCGGTCCCATCAGACTCTTTACATTGATAAAAACACCTTCTGCATCGGTCGTCTCCAAAAAATGATGCAGAACTGACGATTCGATTGATTCTACAAATTCATCGGCGTCAACCACTAAAATCCAGTCGCCAGTCGCATGAACGATCCCTGCATTTCTTGCGTGCGAAAAGTCATTGTCCCATTCATAGGTTACAATTGTACAGCCAAAGGATTTTACAATGTCTAACGTGCCATCCGTAGATCCTGTGTCTACGACGACGATCTCGTCAACCAGACCAGCTAAGGATTCGAGGCAACGTCGTATGGTCCATTCTTCATTTTTTACAATCAAACAAGCAGTTAGAATCATGAAAATCTCGCCTTTTTTTGAAATATAGATCAATAAAGTGACCGTAACTGATTACTGTGCATAAATGGGAATTAAGTAATGCTCTGTTTTGCATATAATGTACGCGCCTGTGCTGAGTGAACTTCGCGATCAAGCGCCTGATGTATGTAGGCCATTTTTTCGTGTAATGATTGCTCAATGGCCGACGTTTGTATTTTGATGTCGAGCAATTGATCTTGAGGTAGTTTTTCGTCACTGGAGAGTGCGAATAACGCTGCCGTACGTTCTCGCATGATTACGTAACAAGAATAATAGGATTCTTGTTCAATGGAAGAAAAAACTAGTTCTCCGAGCTCTCGAATATGAATAAGTTTATCTTCCACAATTGACCTCCACATGATTTACTTGTGACATCCTGAAATATTACCCACCAGTCGAACTTGAACCCGAACTTGAACTGGAACTCGCTGAAGAAGATCCATTGATTAGTGCATTGATTTGTTGCATTTGGGCACTTGATTGTTGTAGAGAAGTATTGAGATTATTCAATTGGGATGTAAAATTTTTTACATTGTTAGTAATCATTTGGTTGATTTGGGTTAAGTATTGATTGATTGATTTTTGCTGTAGTGAAATTGAATTCAATTCTCCAGGAATCACACCTGTCGTCTTTCCGGAACCAAGAAATTCATTGAGTACAGTGTTGACTTGCCCAAGAACTCCTGATGTTGGCGTCTCAGAGGAAAGGGATGTGGTTTGGACGACGCCCAATAGCTTTTGTACAGCAGCAACGTTCGTTTGTACTGCATTTGTAAACAGTGTCTGTCCAGATGGCAGAGTACCGTTAAAACTGGACGTTCCGGTTGAGTTATTTGAAGCAAATCCACTCGCAGACTGAAATTCTAACTTTCCAGTATTAGGATTCACGACAATTCCAATTTGTGATAGAGATTGGTAAAAACTACTTTGTGTACCTGTCCCACTTGCTCCAACAAAGGTGTTAATTGCATTGGGTAGCTGTGACAATAGTCCAGTTGCAGCTGGATCTGTAAAGAGCGGTCCAGTTTGGGCCTGGGCTCCCTGACTAGATGTAGATGGGGGGCTATAGGACGTATCGGTATTGAGTTGTGAAATCACCGAATTATACGCATTCATCCATGTTTGCACGGCAGATAGAGCGCTATTCGGGTCTTGGGATAATAAAATCGTTCCGGATGCACCCGCTTGGTTCACATTGATCGTCACATTAGGAATTGCATTAGTAAATACATCACTTGATGATGTGAGCGTCATGGATCCGTCAAGCGTAATCGACGCATCGCTCGCAGAGGCAGTCAGTGTAACGCCAAGTTGGCTAGAAATAACGTTGCCACTCGTATCTGTCACAGAAAAGGTATTACTCGAACCCGCATTCGTGTCTTGCAAGGTTAACTTATATCCGCCATTTGTGTCGAGAATGGATGCGACAACCCCAGTACTCACTGTATCCTGATTGATCGCTGAGGCAATATTGCTTAGACTCTCGCCACTGGTTACTGTGATCGATGCAGTTCCTGTAAGAGCTGACGTAGATGACGGCGTGATTTGAAATGTTCCTGCTGTAAGTGTTGAACTCCCGGTTGATGTGGCGAGACTAATTGATGCGGTATTCCACTGAGCGGTGGCGAGTTGATTGACCACCAGTGAGTAGGATGAAGGCTGTGCACCTGAAGAAGAAGTGGCTTTAAAGCCTGATCCAGTAGTGGATAAATTGACTGAGTTCCAGGTAAGAGAACTCGACAGCGTCTGTGTAGCTGATTGAAGTTGTTGCAGAGCAGGTTGTAAACTGGTGAGCGCACTTTGTGTAGCAGACAACGTGGACAGTTCATTATTTGGAGTTGTCTCTAACTGCGCTGAAAGTACCTGCTGCATTTCTGACGCATATTGTTGAACTGGCAGTCCAGTTCCGCCAAGATTAGGGATGGAGTTGAGTTGTTGAAGTAGGTTAACTGACATGCTACACCTCCTATCTGAGAAAATCGCGTATGAAACACACGCGATTTTCTCATGGCATGATTACGTGCTAAGTAGTAAGAGAGAATTCTACTGAAGCAACTTCAAGATAGATGCAGGTTGTTGATCCGCTTGAGACAACATACTTTGACCGACTTGATTTAGGATCTGATTCTGCGAGAATTGTGTGTACTCTGCAGCCATATTCGTATTCGTGATGGTTGATTTGGCATTTTGCAGATTTTCTGATGAACTCTGCAAGTTGGACACCGTGTAATTCAGGCGGTTTTGTACTGCACCAAGCTGAGCCTGTTCACTGGATAATTGATTCAATGCATTGTGTAGCGATGTAATTGCATTTTGGGCGCTACCCTGATTCATGATATTGAGTCCAACAACGTTAGACGAAGCTTGCCAGTTGTTGAGTTGCGATCCTGCCTGAGATGCGGTTCCACCAGCGGCTGTAAAAGAAATGATTCCGTTAAAAGTTCCAGTACCAGTTGCTGAGACAGTAAATGCTGCAGCTGCTGAGTTAAGATTTAGATTGAGTACGGCGCCCGTAGCTGTATCACCGAGAGTGACTGTTCCGCCGCTATTTGCCGTGGTAACCGAGATTGTTGTTGCTCCACCAATGTCGTTTCCGTTCATTGTCTGTAACTGGAGCGTTTCAGAGGTAACAGATGCACCAGATCCTGTGCCACTTAAATTTGCAGTTATAGCAACCTGGAATTGCTGACCACTTTGGAAAATAGTACTGGAATCAAATGCCACGGCAGATCCGGTGGCGGATACGAAGTTTTGTGCACCGCCGCTGGTATAGGTAGCACCGTTTGTACCTGTCGATGAGCCACTTGCAATAGATCCGGAAGCAAGAGTAATTCCTGCCGCTGATGTTCCCGCAATACCGAGGGTGTTTACATCTGTAGCTGAGATGTTGTAAGACAATGTTTGGTTTTGATTTGCGCCAGCCTGAACATTAAGGTTTGATGTGCCTGATGCACCACCAGTTGCAAATTGCCCTGTCAATAAGTTGATACCGTTGTATTGCGTTTGGTTCGTTGTGCTGTTGATTTGCTGTGATAGAGAGTTCATTTCCAACTGGAGGTTTGCACGATCAGAGTATGACATACCAGCCGTAGAAGCCTCAGTTGCAAGACTAGACATGGTTTGCATGATCGTTTCAACTTGATTCATGGCTCCAGTTGCGGTTTGAATCATACTAATGCCATTTTGGGAGTTTTGTGTGGCTTGGTTTAGACCGTTGACTTGAGAGGTCATTTGTTGTGAAATGGCATATCCTGCCGGGTTGTCGGCTGCTGAATTCACACTATTACCGGTTGATAATGCGCTATATTCGTTGTTAATGTTATTTTGCACGTTGTTCAAATTCTGCAAGATGCTCTGTGCTTGTGCGTTATTGTTGACGCTAAAGTTTACTGACATAAGTATATCCATCCCCTTCGTGTGTTTTCGTTCTATGAGTCAACTAGCGATTTCGTCATTATGGCAGGTAACTGACAAGTGAAGGCAGCAGGATCTGTGCGCCCATTTTAAGTGCGGCAGTAAAGGTCGTTTGATCCGTATTGAACTGACTAATCACTTGTGCCATATTCGCCCCTTGAATCACCCCCTTTTGATTTGTTAGTGTTGTTTGGTAGTTATTCATCTGATTCTGTAAAACAGTGAGACGCTGGATACGAGATCCCACGTTCGCATTCACATTTGTCACATTCGACATGTTCGCCTGTAAATTTGATAGATCGTTTTGGAGGGCAGAGGTATTGCCAGTGAGTAGATTTGTCGATATCTGTTGTAACGTCTGTTGTAAGGAAGATCCTGCTGCTGATCCGCTAAGCATGAGGTCACTTGCTGTGACATTCACTGGAATATCTACGCTTGGCGCAACATTATAGGAAATCGTTCCTGAAGATCCGGTTGATACAGCGTCTGAGGCGGCCAAATTTCCTGTGGGAACTAAGGCGTCTGTCATTGTAAACGATCCGGCCGTACCTGAAACGGATGTCACAGGAGTACCTAAGGTGACAGCCAGTTGCTTAGGTGGAGTGCCTTGCGATCCATTCGTGAATGTGAGTGTTGCAATTGAACCTGATTGTGCGTTTACTTGAATATTGGTGGGAGCGCTACCCGTTGCGAGAACGGCGCCTGTAAATTGATTTAACAGGGTTAAGGTACCGGCTGTGATGGTGCCTTGCGACGTTACATTTTCGGAAAGCTGTAATGCATAGGGTTGTCCATTCGCAAGCGTGTTACTTTGATCTGTGATGGCGGTTGCGATGGAACCTCCTGTGCTTGTGATGCCAGAATTACTAGGCATCGTCGTGAAAGTTCCCGGTATACTATAGTAAGATCCGTCTGATGTAGAGACCGTCGAATAGGGGACGGCCGTTGCTGCCGCTGGAGCCACACCTGTTTGTAGTCCGCCAAACAAAAACCGATTTCCCTGTTTGGCGTTTAGTTCCTGATAAATCGTAGATGAAAGTTGTTGAGCAGTCTCTGACAATGCCTGCATGGTAGATGGGCTTTGATTTGTTGCATTGATGCCTTCAAGCAGTGTGCTTTGCAGACTTTGTAAAGCGGTTTGTATTTGTTGAATCGCAGAACTGGTATTTTGCAGCCAACTAAGTCCGGAACTTATAGTTGATTGATAGCTGGTCGTCTCACTTAGTGTCGTTCGGATGGCCATGTCTTGCGATACTGCCAGTGGATTATCAGAAGGTTTGTTGAGACTTTTTCCTGTTGACAATTCGTTTTCCAACGTTTGCATTTGTTGATTCTGATTGGTGATATTATAGATAAATTGGTTTGTCATCATATTTTGTGTAATCCGCACGTCAGATTCACCTCCAATCGATTTTAGGGAACCATGCTGATGAGCGATTGCAGCATTTGATCGTAGATGCTAATAAATTTAGCGGCGGCATCATAACTATTTTGATACTCGACCATCTTGGCTGCTTGGTTATTTGTATCTACACCGGAAATGGATTGTCGAAGGTTTGTTGATTGTTGAGCTAAGGCATTTGCAGTCTGTTCATTAGAATTGACGGCAGATGTTGTAATTCCTAAATTTGAAACGATCCCTGAAATGTATTGGTCAAATGTACTACTGCCTTTAAATGTGGTGTCCTGATAAGATGTAGTCGACACTTGATAGGCAGAGTAAGTTACAGGGCTAACATTTGGAACATTGGATTGCCATGTAACCATGTTTAATGCATTGCCGTTATCTCCATTAGAACCCGAAGTCGTGCCGGTTGACGCAGCAGCAATATAATTGCTGCCACCACCTTGAGTGAAAAGGGGGTTGATTTGCAGTGTGACATCTCCAGTTACTGGGGCTGATACGTTTGTATTTGGCGGCACAATGAACAAGTTGCCATAGGAGTAGGTCACGCCCGCGACAGTTCCATTTAAACTGGAAGTTGTGCTGGATCCTGAAAGTGGATACCCACTGCCTTGCACTGAATTTACCTGATTGGCAAAGCCCAATAGAAATGAGTTGAATTTCCCCAGTAGTTGATCGGTGTAATCCAGGCTCTTCGCATTGCCCGCAATGGCGCCAGAACTGATTGATGATAGTGTTGCGCCGATCGATGAATAGGAAGAACCAGTGGCGAGGACAAGACCTGTACTAGGGGGCAAAAGATTCCCTGTGGCGATTGTCCCTGCGGATGTCCATGATGCACTGCTGATCATCAAAGTATTGCCAATTTGCAATTGAATGGCGCCGGTAACGCCAGGAATTGCAGAATATGAAACGCTAGCGAGTTTTGCCATTTGATCGAGAATATATCCGCGCTGGTCTAACAGTTGATTTGGACTTTCTTGTTGACTACTCTGACCACCATTCGCTTGACTCGGATTCATTTGGTTCACTTGGACGATCTGGTTGTTTAGTTGGGCAACTTGGCTTGCATAATTATTTAATTCTTGAACTTGCCCTTGAATTTGGCTCGCCAGATTAGACTGTAGACTCTCTAATTGCGTTGTGATCGTTTGAAATGTTTGACCAAGTGTTTGCGCTTCAGAAATAACCGACTGTCTCGCTGCCGTATTCGTTGGATCAGTAGAGAGTGTTTGCCAGGATGCAAAGAATTGATCAACTGCGTTTTGCATACTGTTTGAGCTTGGTTCGTTAAGAATAGACTCAATCTGACTTAAATTGGTATGATAAGTTTGGTACATGTTATACGTTGATTGATTTGATCGATCTTGTTGATTAACGAATGCACTTGTTTCGCGTGTTACGACACCTACAGCAACACCTTGTCCCAACTGTCCTCCCATTACAGGTTGATTTTGTGATGGGATTGGAGGGTACGCACTTGCTTCCTGTAGTTGCGGCGTTTCTTGTACATAACCTGGTGTATTTGCATTTGAGATGTTGTTTGCCACCACATCTTCTGCTTGTTGCATGGTGTCAAGTGCGCTAACGCCAATATTGAGACCGAAAAACGTTGAGAGTGACATGTGTTACCTCCTAAAGCCGTTTCGAGTCCGCAGGGTTATCTCGGCTACATGTTTCGTTGTTATTGACGCTCATGGCTTTGGGTTCATTGAACCTATACGTAAGTTTGTAAAATAAAATAGTATAAGGTGAATCGATACAAGATGAGTCATAGTACAAGCGGTTATCCAAGTATCTGAAATGAAGGAGTTTCATTAAGTCGTTGAAGAAACAGATCTGCGACTTGTTTTGCCTGAGCGATCAATGTCTGCTGATGCTGAACACGTTCATGCAAATGTTGAATGCGAGTGATATCAATCATGTCATTGGGTAGTAGTTGCAACTCTCGTAGATAGCGACACTGATCAATGACAAGTGGTTCTAATTCTTCG
Source organism: Bacillota bacterium (assembly GCA_021821085.1). Classification (GTDB taxonomy): domain Bacteria; phylum Bacillota; class Bacilli; order Alicyclobacillales; family SLC66; genus Sulfoacidibacillus. Next base: position 46,575 of record JAKACV010000014.1, read on the forward strand.
GGTCGGTGACTGACCAATACTTGGATGACCTGTTCCGTTATTGTTTCTAATGTTGCAAGCAACCTGTCAACTTGCTGCTCTGTGGAAGTCATCATCCTAGAAATCCACCATCCACAAGTTTTTTTGCAAGTTCTTCTGCGCTAACAAGATATGCCCCCTGTGCGATTTGCAATCGAATATGGTCGAGTTTTTGCGCTCTGGTCTGCACTTTATTTGACGCAGGGAGGTGCGTCTGTATATCTGATTGAACGTTGTTTTTTGTTTCGTTCATCTTTGTTTTGGCTGTTGGTGTCATCTTTTGTGTCGGATCAATTGGAGTTGGATTCATCTTCGTGACCCCCTCATAGATATGTACGGTCGAATCTTACGATTTTTTGCGTGCGATTCGATTTTCTTTGACATTATTTTTGATAGTCTGCAATGCGCGTTGATAGGCTCTTGAAATGGTAGAGACAGATAAGTCCATCGCGCAGGAAATTTCCGTGAATGTATAGCCTTGTTCGACGAATAAGGAGAGAATGATCTGATCTCTTTGCGAAAGTTGTTGAATACTGACGACTACGTCTTGCCACAGTTCGGAATCAGAAACTTCATCGCCGGCGCGAATGTTGATCGCGTGTTCAAGGTCTACTGTATAGGGGGTTTCGTATGCTTTCATTTTTGCTTGATAGGAGCGAGTAACCTTGACGGGGGATGAATCGCGCAGCGTATCACGCATGGCAAACTTGACCTGTTGGCGAAAGGCGATCATGATCCATTCTTCAGATGTGTCTTGATTCTCGTTATGGGGCATGCTCTCTTTATGTCGCAGACAATATTGCCACCACCTCGTGCGCGCAACAGATATGAGATCATCGCAATCGATGGAGTTGCTTTTGCGCCAATGAACGAGTCGTAGTGCGAGGCGTCTTACATATTGTTCTTGTTCAACTGTGAAATCGGAATACGGTACATCCCTCAAACGGTGTCACTCCTTGCCAGAATGGAGACGGGAAATATCTAAAAAAGTTACAAACCACCTATCTTACTAGTTATACCATAGGGTAGTGGAGGTTTCCTATGATCGAGACAGTTGGCTATGGTAAAACAATCTAAATATTATCAAAAGTAGCTTTGCGAATTGATAAAGAGGGTGTTATAATTCTGTTAACTTCCGAGGGGAGGAATAGAAAGATGAAGATTCACGTTCGTGGAGATAATCATCTTGATGTGACACCTGCCTTAAAAGAGTACCTGGATAAGAAGTTTTCGCGTATCGCCCGGTATTTTGATGCGCCAGCCTCACAGGAAGTGACGGTTACGATGTCGGTGACGAAGGAAGTCCATGCAGTAGAAGCGATGGTGCCGCTTGGACATATCATGTTGCGGGCTGAGGAACGGTCGGGGGATATGTATGCGTCCATTGATATGATGATGGACAAGCTTGAGAAACAGCTTGATAAGTATAAACATAAAATCGGTCAGAAAATTGGTCACAGATTGAAAGTGGAGGGTGGTCGGGCAAAGGCTCAGGCTGTGCTCACTTCAAATGTAGTTCCTGTCGAAGAAGATGAAGAGTTTCCGCTTGTGAGAGTAAAACAATTTGATATGAAACCGATGCTTGTGCCAGAAGCGATTTTGCAGATGGAGTTGCTAGGACATGAGTTTTTCGTTTTCGCAAATGCGGAAACGGATCAGACGAGTGTGGTGTATCGTAGACGCGATGGGCAGTATGGATTGATTCAGTCACAATAATCGCCGCGGTGAAGTTTCCTGCTTTAGGCAACCTGGACGGGGACTAAGAATAAACTTAAAGTAACGATTCTTAGCGAGTTCAGGTGCGGGGGTGGGAACGGTGGCCATACTCATGTGGTTTGTGCAGATCATCGCATTTCTTGTGGTGTGGAAAGTCGTCCATTTGTTATTTTGGAACCTTCGCAAAGGCGCAGGGGCGTCGTCTTTAGTCTGGGCGATGGTGATGACATTCGTGATTGCGGTGCTTGGAGTGATTATCGCACACACATCACATACGGCGTGGGCGATCTTGCTGGGGGTAAGTGTTTTGCTAGGTATTGCGAACGGAGAGTATGAGTATAATCGCGAATTGACTCGGTAGAAATAGAAAAGGAAGTTATGGTTTTAGCAAAAGGGCGACTCTGTCGCTCTTTTGTTGTGTAGGGATGTGGAAAGAGGTAAAATGTAAACTTAAGATCAGAACGGATCTCGTATCGTTGAGGGGAGTGTACCCTGGTGATAGGGTTGATTAAAAAGGTGATCGGAGGCGGGAATGAGCGTGAAGTGAAGCGCTTAAACCGCATCGTAGATAGTATTCGAGCACTTGAACCAAAGATGGAAGCGATGTCGGACGATGAATTGCGTGGACAAACAGATCTATTTAAGGAAAGATATCAAAATGGAGAATCACTGGATCGAATGCTGCCTGAGGCTTTTGCTGTGACGCGCGAAGCTGCTAAACGCGTGATTGGAATGCGCCATTTTGATGTGCAGATGCTCGGTGGGATCGTATTGCATCATGGACGCGTTGCTGAGATGCGCACAGGTGAAGGAAAGACGCTTGTTGCTACGCTTCCTGCCTATCTAAACGCGATTGCTGGGGAAGGTGTTCATGTAATTACAGCAAACGACTACTTGGCTCGGCGGGATAGTGAGTGGATGGGGCAAGTGCACCGCTTTCTTGGGCTTACTGTTGGGTTGAATGTGCATGGCATTTCGCATTTTGAGAAGCAAGATGCCTACCGTGCAGATATTACCTACGGGACTAACAATGAATTTGGATTTGACTATTTACGCGACAACATGGTTGTGCAAATTGAAGAGATGGTTCAGCGTCCGCTGTATTACGTAATTGTTGACGAAGTTGATAGTATTTTGATTGATGAAGCGAGGACGCCGCTCATTATATCGGGACCGGCGGAAAAGTCGACCGATCTCTATTTTACTGCGGATCTCTTTGTGCGTTCGCTGGTTGATGATGATTATCACACAGATGAAAAGGCGCGTTCAGCGAACTTGACTGAGACTGGCGTGCATAAGGCGGAACGTTACTTTCGCGTAGAGAATTTATTTGATCCGCAATATATTTCAATCAATCACCACATTATGCAGGCATTAAAGGCACATGCGCTCATGAAGCGAGATAAGGACTATGTCGTGCAAGGTGAGGAAGTCATTATTGTCGATGAGTTTACTGGACGCATGATGCAAGGGCGCCGGTATAGCGATGGATTGCATCAGGCGATCGAAGCAAAAGAGGGCGTAAAGGTACAAAATGAATCAAAGACGCTCGCGACGATCACGTTGCAAAATTATTTTCGGATGTACAAAAAGCTGTCTGGGATGACAGGGACGGCGAAGACGGAAGAGCAAGAGTTCATCGATATCTACGGTATGGATGTCGTGACTATTCCGCCCAATCGTCCCAATCAGCGACTGGATGGATCGGACGTTGTTTATAAGACAGTGAATGGGAAGTTCTCGCAGGTTGTCAATGAAATAGCTATGCGCCATAAGACGGGACAGCCTGTGCTGGTTGGAACAACGTCTGTCGAAAAGTCGGAACTTCTTTCTGTGATGTTGAAGCGTAAAGGGATTAAGCATCAAGTTCTTAATGCGAAATATCATGAACGGGAAGCGGAGATTGTATCGCACGCGGGTGGACTCGGGATGGTTACCATCGCGACGAATATGGCGGGACGCGGTACGGATATTATTCTTGGCGATGGCGTGCAAGATTTAGGTGGACTGCATATTGTTGGTACAGAGCGTCACGAGAGTCGGCGGATTGACAACCAGCTTCGTGGTCGTGCTGGGCGACAAGGTGATCCAGGCTCTTCTCGGTTCTACCTATCTTTGGAAGATGACTTGATGCGCATGTTTGGCTCAGATAATATCATGGGCCTCATGGATAAGCTCGGTATCGAAGAGGATCAACCCATTGAGAATAAAATGGTGACTAAGGCAATTGAACGCGCGCAACGCAAGGTTGAGGCGAATAATTATGATATTCGCAAACACGTCTTGAAGTACGACGATGTCATGAACAAGCAGCGCGAAGTGATTTATCGTCAACGTCGACAAATCATTGGACAGGATCATTTGCGTGATATTGTTGTGGGGATGGCGCGAGACTTGGTTGATTTCATGGTAGATACGTACTGCCTCATGGATCAAATCCCTGAAGATTGGGATCTTGCAGCGCTGATTGACTATGGAGAAAATCACTTTCTCACTTCAGAACGTCTGGCAGAAGTGGATTTGCGAAAATTTGAGCGGAATGAACTAAAGCAATTTTTATATGATCAAGTTGAAGTGGAATATCAGGGACGCGAAGCTGAAATGGGCGAAGTGATTCGCGAGTTGGAACGCATGGTGTTGTTGCGTACGGTGGATAGTAAGTGGATGGATCATATCGATGCGATGGAGATGTTGCGTCAAGGGATTCATTTGCGCGGGTATGGACAGATTGACCCGCTAACTGCCTATCAGCAAGAGGGTTATGAGATGTTTGAGAGTATGATTCACAGCATTCGCGAAGAGGTTACAATGTATGTGTTTAAGGCGCAGCTTTCTTATGAGGCACCACCAGAGACACCGCAACCGCTGTATACTTCATCTTGATGAGGTAGTTTGAGTAATGGAACCGGGAGGTTATTATGGCAGATACGTTTGGTGAGTTGAAGCAGATACTTCAAAATATGGACCAGCGTTTGGCGGATATCGGGAGGTCTCTTTGACGTCGCGACAAAACGTGAACGAATTGAGACGCTAGAGGCGAGAATGTCGGACGCGGCCTTTTGGGACGAAGCTTCTGCAGCGCAAAAGGTGATTGCGGAAGTGAATGGTCTGAAAAGTTTAGTGGAAAAGTATAGTCGCTTGCATGGGGAATTAGAAGATTTGCAAGTGGCACTTGAATTGGCGCAAGAAGAAGATGACCAAGAATTGTTTCGTGAAGCGGATAAGGGTAGTGAACAACTGCTGGAAGAACTTGATGGATTTGAGCTGGAGTTGCTTTTAGATGGACCCTATGATCGCAATCACGCCATTGTTGAGCTACATCCGGGGGCCGGTGGGACGGAGTCGCAGGATTGGGCGCTTATTTTGCTGCGTATGTATACGCGTTGGGCGGAGCGACGGGGCTGGAAAGTGGAAACACTTGACTATCTACCGGGAGATGAGGCAGGGCTTAAAAGTGTGACATTACTCATCTCGGGGCATAATGCCTACGGATATCTAAAGGCGGAAAAAGGTGTACACCGTCTGGTGCGCATCTCTCCGTTCGATAGTTCCGGGCGGCGTCATACCTCGTTTGCGTCGGTTGATGTGATCCCGGAAATTGATGATGATGTTGAGATAGGTATTAAGCCAGATGAATTAAAAATTGACACGTATCGCTCCACCGGTGCGGGCGGACAACATGTTAACACTACCGATTCGGCGGTGCGCATTACGCATATTCCGACGAATATCGTTGTCACGTGTCAAAGTGAGCGTTCGCAGATTCAGAATCGCGCGGTGGCTATGAAATTGCTTGTTGCTCGATTGTACGAAAAAAGGCGAGAGCAGCAAGAGGAGGAGCTTGCCGCTTTGCGTGGAGAACAAAAGGATATTGGGTGGGGCAGTCAGATTCGCTCCTATGTTTTTCATCCTTATTCGATGGTGAAGGATCATCGGACAAACTATGATGTAGGCAATGTACAAGCGGTCGTTGATGGAGAGTTGGATGGATTTGTGAACGCTTATCTGCGTTGGCAGTTGAAACGCCGTTCAACCACGACTTTGTAGAGATATTCGTGTCCTTCAAGTAAGGGGATTTGTGTCTTTTCCTGTTACTTTGGTATGCGTATGGCGCCGTATGCAGGAATGCCGCTGCGGCGCCTTATTTTTGTTGTGCTGGCGTTTATGCAGGTGAGGGGGATCTGGATTGAATCGTGAATTATTTGTGATGGTGGATGAGGAATACGCAAAGTATATCAGCGAACATCCTGACATGGAAGATCGCTGGTTACTTGAACAAACAGCCTACACAGCTCAAGAACGACGTGGTTTATATGCTTTTTTGCCGCTGCACGAGGGAGTTCGGGTGCTGGATGTGGGGACTGGATTTGGTGCGCTTGCAACTGAGTTAGCGGCGTTTGCGCCAATTGCAGTTACGGGAGTGGATGTAAGTGTGCAAAAGCTTGATATTGCACGCGCCATTGCACAGGCTGTTGTAACCCGGCGGTTGGCAATGGCAACGGATGGGCAGAGCGGAGATAGAGCTGTTCCTGAGTTTATCGAAGGGGATGCTTATCGTTTGCCGTTTGCGGATGAGGCTTTCGATCTCGTAATCTCTCGCTTTTTGTTTCAACATCTACCAGAACCCCTTATTGCCATGAAAGAATTTTTTCGTGTCGTGCGACGTGGTGGGATGGTGTGTGTGATAGACGTCGATGAAGGATTGTCGATAGGGTATCCAGAGACGAATGCGGAAATGGTCCTACATCGCGTATTTCGGGCTCTTCAAGAAGTCCGAGGCGGGGATCGGATGGTTGGTCGCAAGTTGGGGTTTTATCTGCAGGAGGCGGGTTTTGCTACGATACATAGTGTGGCGCAATTGCAATCAGGATACTCTGAGTCCATGAGGGAAGATGGGTTAGTACAGTTTGCCTTACGCAAATTGCAAGATGCGCGAGAAGAAATCATTCGTATGGGGTTACTGTCAGCAGATGAGTATGATGCCTACTATGCGGAGTATGCGGATGGTATGGAAGGATGGCGATTTGCGACAAATGGGCAGATTACGGCTTTTGGTGTCAAACCATAATGAGGTGATGGGCATTTAGCTCTGAGTGAGCAGCGAGTTTTGGATAGGTATTCAAAGGCGGTAGAGGGGGACTTGTTCCTTCGTCTATTGCTTTTCTGAAGTCGGAAAAGTAAGACTGCAAAAATAGTTGACTCGTGAAAGGATGATGTGCTATATTACTACCTGTCGCCGCAAGCGGAGACGAAAGAGAAGAGAGCAAGTGGATCCTTGAAAACTAAATGCAACGAGAGACAAACCACGCGA
>JAKACV010000015.1 GCA_021821085.1 Bacillota bacterium
TACAGTTGGGGGAACCATGATGCATCTGTTTACTTTGCTCGTTCTGCTACGGAATTCGAAGGACTTTTTCAACAAGACTATGCACGTGCAGGTGGAAATCCTGAAACTCCATTAGCCTATCCTCTGCCACTGCGTTATGATACACAAATAGAATCGGCAATGCTTACGGCAATTGGCGACGCTAAACAGTCAATTGATATAGAAGCATTTGCTTTTACCAGTAGGCAGTTGATCGAAGCACTTGCCACAGCTGTGGCACGCGGAGTAAAAGTTAAAGTCGTCTTAGATCCGAAGGAACCGTACAATCACAAGACTGCGCGCGAACTCTCAGCGGCAGGAGTCAACGTTTGCTATTATAAACCATACGACGGCGAGTACCTACACGCTAAAATTCTTGCAGTGGATGCTGGGAGTGTGGTGTTTGTCGGGAGTGCAAATTTCTCTTATCATGGATTTTTTGTAAATCATGAAGGAGATGTAGAACTTACTGACGCCTATGCATTTGGCAAAAATATCGATGCTGATGTGAATGCTCAATTTGCGCGTGGTTAAATTAATGGAAATCTATAATTATTGATGTGAAAAAAGGATGTGTAAGAAACGTGGCTAAGGATTGGTTAGTACAGATCCAGCGACGCGATCAACAGTGGGTTATGGCTGTGCAGGCGTTACGCGGGAAAAATGATGTGGTAGATCAGGTCGCCCGTTGGATTGGTACATACGGTCCCCATTTATTCTTTCTTGAAATGGGGACTATTCTCGTTGCATATATAATGATGCTCCAACAAGGTGCCGCGCTACATGCGGCATATGAGATATTCGTCGCTATTGCCTCTGCGCTTTCTACGAAATTTGTGATCGATCCGATTGCGACGCATGTAGGGAGAGTTCGTCCATTTGTCACTGAAGGATTTACACCACTGATCTACAAGGATCCACACGATCCGTCGTTTCCGTCCAACCATGCTGGTGGCGCTTTTGCATTAGGGACAATTCTTGCATTGACCTTTCCTCAAGTTCTCGTTATATCGCTCGGATTGGCATTTCTGATTGCATTTGCGAGGTTTTATATCGGACTTCACTATATAACCGATGTTGTTGTGGGGGCGATGATTGGTTGTTCCATGTCATTTTTATACTGGAAAATCTGGGGCTAGTGTGGATCGGGAAAAGTGTAAATTTACAATTAAAAGGGAAAAATATCAGTTGATTACCCATTGAGGTTGCGTGTGAAGGAGTGTTTTCTGTGCGAGTTCTCTCGAAGGCTATGAGCTTCGTATCGCGTCGATGCCATGGCAAATTGTATTACGTATGTGGAACATCTCGATCATCTGGTCGCATGTGTCGTTTGACAATTTCGTTTGTATTCTCATTCATTTTCAGTTTTATTGTGATTACTTCACATGTCTTTGCAGCCACTTACCAGATTGCAATAACAGATCGCCTTTTTACGCCGAAAAAAATCGCAGGAGCGATTGATCAACCAGTTACAATCACCGTGTACAATAAGGGAACGAAGATACATAATTTTATACTTCCCGCATTTTATATCTATTCACCAAACCTTTCTGTACATCATTCAACGACTGTTCAATTTACACCGGATAAAAAGGGTGTTTTTCAGTTTTACTCAGATGCAGGAGGAACAAAGGAACCTGGATTAGTTGGAGAAATTGACGTACAATAAATTAAATACTAGCCAATCGTCTAGTGGTGATAGCTCCTAGAGATTCTAGTAAACTATGTCTTAGATGATTGGCGACTAGCATTAGGCGAGAGTTAGTTCTAGGTCTCTACCACCCAGCAGGTGAAAGTGCAGATGAAACACTGTTTGCCCAGCTGCCGTTCCCTTGTTTGATACTAATCGAAAGCCGTTTGTTGCAACACCTGTCAGTTCGGCTATTTGTTTTATTGCCTTCTGCAATTCGGAAAGGGTCTCCACATCGTTTTCCGACAATTCCATGATTGACTCCATATGGCGTTTTGGTACGATCAGCACATGAATAGGGGCTGCTTTTTGGATATCTTCAAATGCTAAGACATGTTCTGATTCGTATATCTTCTTTGACGGTAGTTCGCCATTGATGATACGGCAAAAGACACAGTCCATTGTAGAAATTCCACCCTTCTCTATGTAAATAATTTGCTGTATTCTATCATATCAGACAGAAGCGGGATTGGCCAACACGATGAATAGTTCGAAAAAATGAGGGGTGTTAAAGATGAATAACAGTGAAGCTATTCAAAATGGTGGTGGCATTGGATATGCGCGTGGGCGCTTTGTTGCCTTGGATGAAGCAGTTATACCAATTGAGGATCGAGCGCATCAATTTGGAGATGGAATTTATGAGGTAGTTCGAGTGTGGCATGGGAAGCCGTTCTTGCTAGAAGAGCACTTGGAACGTTTTCTTCGAAGTGCTGAATGGATTGAATTACCACTGGAACGTTCTATACCTGAATTGCGCACACTGATTGCCGATGCTATTTCGCGGTCGGGGTTTCAAGAAGCTCAAGTGTATTTTCAACTATCAAGGGGTATTGTTAAAAGAGATCATTCGTTTCCTGACGTTCCAAGTCATCTTAGTTTGACAGTACGACCTGTCGATTTATCTAAATGGACCGTGTTGCAGGAAAATGGACAACATATGATTCTAGTTGAAGATATCAGGTGGAAACATTGTCATATTAAATCGCTCAATTTATTGCCGAATGTGTGGATGAAGCAAAGGGCAATTGATCAAGGGGCAGATGATGCTATTTTCATTCGCGATGGTGTCGTCACTGAATGCACAAGCAGCAATTTAGCCATTGTTCGATCTGGTGTTGTGTTCACTCATCCTGCAGATGATTATATTCTCCATGGTGTGACACGGAGATTTATGATGGAGCAAGCACGTTTAGCCGGCGTTGTCATTCGCGAAGAACGATTTGAACAAGAAGCGTTGTACACGGCGGATGAAGTTTTTACATTAGGCACGATGAGTGGTATTTTACCAGTAACGAAGATCGATGGACGTGAGGTGGGGAAGAAGAATAAGGAACCATCGAGTGTGACTCGATGGTTGCAACAAGCGTTGCAAAAGGCGGTTGAAAATTTGTGAAATGATTCACAAATAGAAGGTCTGGCGCAACGAGCGATTTATACCACAAAGAAAATTGACCAATCAGTCAAAAAATGATGTTCAAATGGACAGTGGTTTGTTATCATAAGGGAAGCAGGAGTAAGGAGGGGAATCTCAGTGAGGTTTATTCGACGTGTGGCAGTTTTAGGTTCAGGTGTCATGGGTGCGGCTATTGCAGCACACTTGGCAAACGTAGGTATTCCATCGCTATTGCTTGACATTGTTCCAAATAAGTTAATTCCTGAAGAGGAGAAAAAGGGGCTGACTCTTTCACATAGGGAAGTCCGTAACCGCCTTGCAAACGAGGGAAAGCTAGGACTTCTCAAAGCTAAACCAGCACCACTTTACAGTGCGAAAGATATTGATATGATCGAAACAGGAAACTTTGAGGATGATTTTTCCCGCATAGTAGAATGTGATTGGATTATTGAAGTGGTGGTGGAACGCCTTGATATTAAGCGTCAGATTTTATCAAAAGTTGATAAATTTCGACAAAGGGGATCCATTATTAGTTCAAATACTTCTGGTGTGTCAATCACTGCAATGGCGGAGGGGAGATCAGAGGATTTCCGGGCTCACTTTCTTGGCACCCATTTCTTCAATCCCCCGCGTTATATGAAGTTGCTCGAAATTATTCCAACAGTTGATACAACTGTCGAAGTGATTCAACACATGCGCACTTTTTGCGAGGATGTATTAGGTAAAGGGGTTGTCGTCGCGAGAGATACGCCCAATTTTATCGCAAATCGCATAGGAACCTATGGACTCTTGGTCACGTTAGATGAATTGCAAAAGTCTACGTTTGGTGTAGATGAGGTGGATCTCTTAACTGGACCTGTGCTTGGCAGACCAAAGAGTGCCACCTTTCGCACGCTCGATCTTGTAGGGATTGACACATTTGTTCACGTCGCAAAAAACGTTTACGAGCAATCAATAGACTTGGAAGAAAAGGCTGTATTTGAAGTGCCTTCCGTTATTCGTACGATGGTCGAGAATGGTTGGATTGGGGATAAAAACGGGCAGGGGTTCTTCAAACGGGAAAAGACTGCACAAGGTCGTGAAATTTTTGCATTGGATCTCGACACAATGACGTATCGACCGCGTAGAAAGTTGTCATCCTCTTCTTTTGAGGCAGCGAAGGCGGCGTCAACACTTACAAAAAAATTGCAAGCGCTTCTTTATGGTGAAGATGAAGCTGCTCACTTTCTTTGGAACATTGTAAAGAAAACGCTACTTTACAGTGCGGATTTAGTCGGTATTATTGCAGACGATATTGTGGCGGTTGATCAAGCTATGAAGTGGGGTTTTAACTGGGATCTAGGACCGTTTGAACTATGGGATGCGATTGGGGTTCGCCGGTCTGTCGAACGCATGAAGCAGGAAGGGTTGAAGATACCTGGATTTGTGGAGTCATTGTTACATCATGGTGAGTCTTTTTATACACAGCGGGGCCAGACTGTTCAAAGTTTCTTTGTAGGAAGCGAATACAAAGATGCACAACCTGATTTGCGCAAGATCGATCTTGCTCTCTTGAAAGAAAATGGGGGCTTGGTCATGGGCAATAAGGGAGCGAGTTTGGTGGATCTTGGGGATGGTGTGGCTTGTCTTGAGTTCCACTCTTTAAAGCAAGCGATTGGTCCAGATGTTGTAATGATGATGATGAAAGCGGCCGATGAGATTGAAAAGAATTTTGAGGCACTTGTTATCGGTAGTGAGGCAGTCAATTTCTCTGTAGGTGCTAACTTAATGATGATGCTTATGGAGGCGCAAGATGAAAATTGGGATGAAATTGATTTGGTAGTTCGTCAATTTCAAAATGCCAATATGCGTTTAAAGTACTTAAATAAACCGGTTGTGATTGCTCCATTTGGACTTACCCTTGGAGGGGGCGCAGAGATTGCAATGTCGGCTACACAACTTCAGATGGCAGCTGAGACTTATTGTGGTCTTGTTGAAGTAGGCGTAGGCTTAATTCCCGGTGGCGGGGGGAATAAGGAATTGCTCGCTCGCTGGATGGAACGATTGCCTGATGGAACTGACCTGTCGCCTATTCCGCTTGTACAAAAGGCATTTGAAGCGATTGCGATGGCGAAAGTATCCACCAGTGCGAAAGAGGCAGAAGAGGTAGGGTTTTTGCGTAGAACTGATCGCATAACTGTGTCACGCGATCAGCTGTTGGCACAAGCAAAAGCGAGCAGTCTTGAATTAGTGAATGATTTTGTGCCAAGGAGACATAAAGGAATTCAAGTTACAGGTGAAAATGGAGCGGCGTATTTAAAAATCGGCGTATTTGGAATGAAGAAGAGCGGATATATCTCAGAACATGATGAAAAGATTGCTCATCATGTGATTCGCGTCTTAACAGGTGGTAAAGCACCTACAGGTAGTACTGTTAGTGAACAATACCTTCTTGATCTTGAACGAGAAGCGTTCTTGTCGCTATGCGGGGAGCCGAAGACGCAAGCGCGTATGCAGCACATGTTGCAAAAAGGTAAGCCGTTGCGCAATTAGCCCTCTGGGTAGCAAATATCATCCAAGGAGGAACGAAATATGAGAGAAGCGGTCATTGTCGCTGGTGGTAGAAGCGCCGTGGGTAAGGCTGGCAGAGGAACGTTGCGGCAAACGCGACCTGATGAGTTTGGCGCGGCTGTGCTAAAAGCAGTGTTGGAACGAGCGCAAGGATTGGATCCAGCGCTTATTGAGGATGTCGTTCTTGGTTGTGCAACGCCTGAAGCTGAACAAGGAATGAATCTTGCACGGATTATCGCGATGCGGGCCGGATTACCAACTTCAGTATCTGGTGTGACTATTAATCGATTTTGCAGTTCAGGACTACAGGCGATCGCTATGGCAGCGCAATCGATTCAAACAGGGATGAATGATATTGTCATGGCAGGTGGAGTGGAGAGTATGAGTCGCTTGCCTATGGGTGGATACAATATTTCTCCCAATCCTTACTTGGCGGAGCACTATCCTGAGGTCTATATGTCCATGGGACATACAGCAGAGGAAGTGGCAACTCGTTTTGGGGTTAGTCGTGAAGATCAAGATGCTTTTGCAGTACAAAGTCATCAACGTACTGCTGCGGCCATTCAAGAGGGGAAATTCAAACATGAAATTGTTCCGCTTGAAGTAACTCTTCGCGATACGGACGCGGAAGGTCGCGTTGTTGAGAATAAGCTCGTATTTGATACGGATGAGGGGGTACGATATGATACTTCCCTTGAGGGATTGGCAAGATTGAAACCGGCATTTCGCGTCGGAGGTTCTGTAACCGCTGGGAATTCCTCGCAGACAAGCGATGGAGCGGCGGCCGTGGTAATGATGTCTGCAGAGGATGCCTTAAAGCACGGATTAAAACCGCTTGGAGTCTTTCGTTCGTTTGCCGTGGCGGGTGTTGACCCTGATGTGATGGGGATTGGTCCAGTGGTAGCTGTGCCAAAAGCGCTCGAAAGAGCGGGGTTAAAGTTGCAAGATATCAATCGAATTGAGTTAAATGAGGCATTTGCATCGCAGTCGCTACAAGTGATTCGCGAACTCGGGATGGACCCGAGTATAGTGAATGTGAATGGTGGCGCAATTGCGATGGGACATCCTCTTGGGTGTACAGGAGCTCGCCAGACGGTAACAATTCTTGAGGAATTAAAACGTTCTGGTGGGCGATATGGACTTGTCACGATGTGTATTGGCGGCGGCATGGGTGCCGCTGGTATTTTTGAACGACTTTAATAGGCGAGATTAATCGAGGAGGATATGAACATGGCTGCAACAAGAGAGTATGGCGCTGCTTTTTTTGTTACTCCGCAACGGGCAGAACACATTTTTACTCCAGAAGATTTTACCAATGAGCACAAAATGATTGCGAAGACCACGTCCGATTTTGTACAGGGGGATATTGCGCCTGTCGCGGATCAATTAGAGCATCAAGATTGGGATCTTACGGTAAAACTGTTGCATAAGGCGGGGGATCTCGGTTTGTTGGCGGTTGATGTCCCGGAAGCGTATGATGGATTAGGTCTTGATAAGGTCACTTCTTCGCTGATAACGGAGTACATGACGCGTGGGGGCTCATTTGCATTATCCTATGGTGCACATGTTGGGATTGGGTCTTTGCCGATTGTGTACTTTGGGAATGAAGAGCAAAAGAAGAGATACCTTCCAGACTTAGCATCAGGGCGTAAGCTTGCAGCTTATGCACTCACAGAACCGGGATCTGGTTCTGATGCACTTGGAGCGCGTACAGTGGCGAAACTGTCGGAAGATGGGAAGCATTATATTTTGAATGGTACGAAACAGTACATTACGAACTCCGCATTTGCTGACGTTTTTGTCGTCTATGCGAAGATTGACGGTGAACAGTTCTCTGCCTTTATTGTGGAGCGTGATTTTAAGGGTGTATCAACGGGTCCCGAGGAGAAGAAGATGGGAATCAAGGCTTCTTCGACACGACCATTGATTTTAGAAGATGTGCACGTCCCAGTAGAAAACTTGCTCGGTGAAACAGGAAAAGGTCATGTGATTGCATTTAATATTTTAAATATTGGCCGATACAAATTGGCTGTAGGATGCGTGGGCGGGATTAAGGCGGCGCTTGAGACTGCAGTAAAATATGCGAAAACCCGTGAGCAATTTAAACGTCCAATCGCTTCATTCCCGCTTATTCAGGGTAAAATCGCCGACATGGCGACGCGTGGATTTATTACGGAAAGTATTGCGTATCGTACAACAGGTGGCATTGACGCGGCGCTTTCAGAACAGGATTTGTCAGGCGCGGATTCTGGACGAAAAGCGGCTAAAGCCATCGAGGAGTTTGCCATTGAGTGTTCAATTAATAAAGTTTTTGCCTCAGAGTCATTAGATTTTACTGTGGACGAGGGATTGCAGATATACGGTGGTGCTGGATTTATTCAAGACTATCCGATTGAACGAATGTATCGTGATTCTAGGATCAACCGAATTTTTGAGGGAACGAATGAGATTAATCGGATGATTATCCCAGGAACATTGATGAAAAAAGCGTTTAAAGGTGAAGTTGCGCTATTGCAAGCAGCGCAAGGATTACAAGAAGAGTTGATGGGTATCATTGAGCAGTCCGATGAGTCTGCTACTCTTGGTGTGGAGCACCATGCGGTGGAAATGACACGTAAGATTTTCTTGTTCGTCGGTGGTCTTGCTGTTCAAATGTATGGTCAAAAACTTGATAGAGAACAAGAAATATTATCTAATTTGGCAGATATCTCTATTGCGCTATACGCGATGGAGACAGCTGTTTTACGTGCTGACAAGACGGCGAAGAGTGGACGGTTGGTATCTTCGGAAATTCAGGCCGACTATGTTCGGCTGTTTGTAGCGGAGACCTTCCCCGAAGTTGAACGGATCGCCAAAGATACATTGGCGGCGATGCAAGATAGTGATACGTTGAAAACGTCGTTAACCGTATTGCGTAAGTTAACTCGGAGCGTTCCAGCGAATACTGTAGAATTGAAGCGACGGATTGCTGGTCGCATCATTGAGGCTGAGCAGTATTTGGCATAATGAAGATCAAAAACAGTTTAGGGAATGGTGGACACCATTCCCTAAACTGTTTTTGTATGTGTCTAAAAAGACTGCTTAGCTGTTTCTAACATGGGTTGCCATACATATTGGTCGAGTGCTATGACCCACACGTTCAGGACATTGCCTTGAACAGTTGTTGATTTTCCTGGTATATTTGTAGGTGAAGATTTTTTTACATAAGGTTGTATGAGTTTCTGATGTTTTATCATGGACAACATTTGATTAGCTGTGATGTTTGTATTTCTTGTGGTTCCAGAATCAGCTTGTGATTGTGACAGATCTCCTTGTGTAGCGATTGCTGAATTGGTGTTTAAGCTTGAGATCGGTTTTGCTGTTGAATTGGTGGCTGAACTAGCTGTTGATCCAACGATATTGGATGTAAGTACTGGAAGTCCATTCTCATAGGTCACGTCTGCACGTGGAAGCAAATACACCACTACACCTTGTTTCAGACCAAAATCCATAGCGGTTTGTTGATTGTTGTAAAATACATCGATGTGATTACCTATAATCGCACCACCAGTGTCATCTGCGATTCGCACGCCAATGCCGGGAATGTACACTGGGGTACCGTATGGAATGACTGATGGATCCACTGCGATCGATAAACCTTGTTGTGCCACTTGTCCTGTTGACGTAATACCATACCCCGGATCACCTGGCACCTTACCTGTAGATTGATAACCATCTGTATATGCGGTTAGCGTGCAGACCATCGCCTGTGCACCGGATGGCAGAGTCTGTTCTGGACTTGGAACGAAGAGATGTTCACCAGTATAGATTAAATCGGGATTGCTCAATTTATTCAGTGCTTCTAGAATATTCTGGCTAATATTGAAGGCTACTGCAATTGAGTCGAGTGTATCCCCGGACTGCACCACATAAGTGGTTGTTGCTGGGGCTATTTGTGTAGAGGACCCATTTGGCGTTAACGAACTAGCTGCGATTGCCTTTCCGGTGAACAGTAAGCCAGTTAATAGAATAATCATTACGAATCGTTTCAAAATGATCTCACTCTCCCAAGTAAACTTACTAGCATTTTGCACCAGTTTTTAAATTACTAAACATTTTGATTTTAAAAATTGATTTGAGGGAATCCGTTGAGTACTCTAGCGACGTGTTTAGGGGTGTGATATGATATTTTTGACTGAGCGCTCGTTCGGTTGGAAATGAGTTCACAGCATGCAGGGTAAGGGAGAGCAGGGGATGGCTAATATTCGCAATATCGCTACACCAGTAAAAGACCCTGATCTCGTAAAGTTGCGTCGCGATCAAATTGTTCAAGCGGCGACAAAGCTCTTTGCAGAGAAGGGATTCCATGGAACGACCACACGCGAAATCGCTCGTGAAAGTGGGTTAGGAACTGGAACTTTGTATGAGTATGTAAGTTCAAAGGAAGATATCCTTTATTTGGTATGTGATATGATTCATACTCAGGTAGAGAACAGATTACATTCGGTCGCGGTGTCAGGTTCGCGCGCAGATGAGGTACTACCAGTCGTATTAGCTGGTTTTTTTCGGGTTATGGATGAGTTGCAAGAGCTTGTTCTGCTTATTTATCAAGAGACTAAATCATTGCCTTCAGAATACATGCATTATGTTTTGAAACGCGAAGAAGAGATCAGCAATTATTTTGCAAAGATCTTGCGAACCGGAATTGCGGATGGGTCATTCTCAATTTCAGAAAATGTCGTGTTATTGATGGCTCATAATATTACTGTATTAGGTCAAATGTGGGCGTTTAGAAGATGGACTTTACAGCGCAGTTATGAGTTGGAAGCGTTTGCAGAAACACAAACTTCACTTCTTATGCGAGAGCTTTGTGCTCATGAATAAAATGATCGGGGAGCGATTTTAGGTGGAAACAGTAGTTTACCGTCCGAAGCATCGAGTTCGATTCGTAACAGCTTCAAGTTTATTTGATGGTCATGATGCATCGATCAACATTATGCGCAGATTGCTTCAGGCCTGTGGGGTCGAAGTGATTCATTTAGGTCACAATCGCTCGGTAAGTGAGATTGTGGAAACGGCCATTCAGGAGGATGTACAGGGAATTGCGATTAGTTCATATCAGGGTGGGCATGTTGAGTTTTTTAAATATATGATTGATATGTTGAAGGAGCAAGGAGCCGCCCATATTCGCGTTTTTGGCGGTGGTGGTGGGGTGATTGTTCCTCGGGAAATTGAAGAGTTGCATCAGTATGGGGTGAGTCGTATCTATTCCCCTGATGATGGACGCGCTCTAGGGCTTGTGGGTATGATCAATGATATGGTACAGTCATCTGATTTTCCAACGCAAAAAGACGCGGCAAAGGCGTGGTTGGAATCCTCGGATATATTGTATGGGCATAATCGACAACTTCTCGCGGAATTGATCACGATATTAGAGGAACGTGTAGATGCGGATCAGTCTGTCGTAGATGTGTTGGCGCGCTTGACTGAGGCTGAAAATACGGTAGGTCTAAATAAAACAGTGGTCGTTGGAATTACGGGAACTGGTGGTGCAGGAAAAAGCTCTCTAACAGATGAACTGGTGCGTCGATTTATTCGTGATTTCCCAAATAAACGCGTTGGAATATTATCGATTGATCCCTCG
Source organism: Bacillota bacterium (assembly GCA_021821085.1). Taxonomy (GTDB): domain Bacteria; phylum Bacillota; class Bacilli; order Alicyclobacillales; family SLC66; genus Sulfoacidibacillus. The sequence goes on from JAKACV010000015.1 coordinate 11,275, forward strand.
AAACAAAAGACAGGCGGTGCCTTGCTTGGTGATCGCATACGGATGAATGCGATCTACCAACCAAATGTGTATATGCGATCGCTTGCAACTCGTGCATCGAGGTCGGAATTGTCCCTTGTGACCAAAGAGGCGATTGCTGTTTTACGTGCCGCACACTATGATCTTCTCCTCGTTGAAACCAGTGGAATTGGTCAGGGGGATGCGGCGATTTCTCAGATTGTTGACGTAAGCCTCTATGTCATGACGAGTGATTACGGTGCACCTTCTCAATTGGAAAAAATTGACATGCTTGATTTTGCAGATCTTGTAGCGATTAATAAATTTGATCGAAAAGGATCACTCGATGCTCTAGCTCATGTGAGAAAACAATTGCAGAGGAACTTCGAACGGTTTTCTGAACCACTTGAAAATATGCCTGTATATGGAACAATGGCTAGTCAATTTAATGATCTCGGAACAAATACACTCTATGCTGCGCTGATTACAGCGATTGATCAAAAATCTGATCATGATTGGAGCGCATCAATCAAAAACACAGAGGTGACACAGGAACGTTCAATCGTTATTCCTGGGGATCGATCGCATTATTTGCTTGACGTTGTACAGACTCTGCGCAAGTATCGCGCAAATGTAGAAGAGCAGGCCGTGATCGCTAGCAAATGGTACCAAATTGAAGGGGCGCGAGTCGATTTGGCAAAGCGCAAGGTATCCGGAGAGGTTCTTGATGCATTGCGCTTAGCGGAAGAGGATATGAAGAGGCTGCTAGACCCGGCATATCTTCGCATGATTCAATCGTTCGGGGAGTTAGTAGAGCGATATCGGCAACCTGAGCTCATTACACGCGTGCGCGACCGTGAGTTGCGTGCTCCACTTTATAATACATCACTCAGTGGTCTTTCAATTCCTCGAGTTGCACTTCCGCGCGTGCGCGACTATGGCGATATGTTGCGCTATTTATTGTTGGAAAACGTGCCGGGATCATTTCCTTATACTGCGGGTGTATTTTCTCTCAAACGGACAGAGGAAGAACCAAAGCGGCAATTTGCAGGAGAAGGAACGCCAGAACGTACAAATCGACGTTTTCATTATTTGTCTAAAGACGATTCGGCCAAACGGTTGTCGACCGCATTTGATAGTGTCACATTGTATGGGGAAGATCCGGATCACCGACCGGATATATATGGAAAAATCGGAGAAAGTGGAGTTTCCATATGTACGTTAGAAGATATGGAACAGTTATATGACGGATTTGATCTTGTTCATCCGAGTACTTCAGTATCGATGACGATTAATGGTCCAGCTCCGATTTTATTGGCAATGTATTTAAATACGGCGATCAATCAGCAATTGCGTAAACGCGAAACTGAGAAAGGCTCACCTATTACTGAGAATGAACGAATGGCTATCAAAGAATCGACATTACACGCGGTTCGTGGCACTGTGCAAGCGGATATTTTGAAGGAAGATCAAGGGCAAAACACGTGTGTTTTCTCGACTGAATTTGCGTTGCGGATGATGGGGGATATTCAACAGTATTTTATTGATGAAGGCATTCGGAATTATTATTCGGTCTCCATTAGCGGATACCATATTGCCGAGGCAGGGGCAAACCCTATTTCTCAATTAGCGTTCACGTTGTCGAACGCTTTCACTTATGTGGAGTATTATCGCAGTCGTGGAATGGATATTGACGATTTTGCTCCAAACTTATCCTTCTTTTTTAGCAATGGGATGGATCCTGAATACACAGTGATGGGACGTGTGGCCCGACGGATTTGGTCGGTCGCCATGAAGTATCTGTACAATGGGAATGAACGCAGTCAAAAACTGAAGTATCATATTCAAACTTCGGGTAGATCCCTTCATGCACAAGAGATCGACTTTAATGATATTCGAACCACTTTGCAGGCACTGCTAGCTATTTATGACAATTGTAATTCTCTTCATACGAATGCATATGACGAGGCCATTACTACGCCTACCGAGAATTCAGTTAGGCGCGCGATGGCGATTCAGATGATCATCAATCGCGAATTTGGTCTTACAAAAAATGAAAACCCAACTCAAGGCGCTTATTTTATTGAAGAACTTACAGATCTTGTTGAACAAGCCGTGCTTGATGAATTTATGCGTATTCATGAACGCGGAGGTGTTCTTGGAGCAATGGAAACTCAGTACCAACGAGGTAAGATTCAAGAGGAATCACTGTATTACGAGACGTTAAAACACTCGGGTGAATTGCCGATTGTTGGGGTGAATACATTTATCGATCCATCGACATTGAAGGAAGATTACAAAGCGCCGGAGATTGAACTTGCTCGTGCTACGCGAGAAGAAAAGGAACGACAAATTATGGAATTGCGCGCTTTCCAAGAACGCCATCAAGATGAGACAAAAGCAGCGCTCGAACGTTTAAAGAAAGTGGCTGTGGAGCATGAAAATATTTTTGTGGAATTAATGGAAACGGTAAAAGTAGCTAGTCTAGGGCAAATCACTGCAGCACTCTATGGGGTTGGAGGGCAATATCGGCGTAATATGTAGTTTATGAGTCTGCGTGTGATACAATATGAAACGAATGAAGTATTTTGAGGAGGAATTCATTTCGTATGCATCTCATGCAGACTCTTATTTTTGCATTAGTTCAGGGAATCACAGAGTTATTCCCTATTAGCAGTGTGGGGCATGGTGTTTTACTGCCATATTTATTTCACTGGCCAAATATTCAATCCAGCCCAAATTTTCTTCCGTTTATAGTCATGTTACATGTTGGAACGGCCGTTGCATTGCTGATTTTTTTTCTGCGGGACTGGCTGTTTTTTTTGCGAGCTGTATTTGCAAAAGGAAGTGCTGGGAAACAAAAAAAAACCATTATCGCACGCAAGGAGTTTTTATTACTGATAGTCGCAACATTGCCGGCCGTGATCATTGGTGGATTAGGGGCAAAAAAATTTGCTGTGCTTTTTGCAACTCCTCAAGTCGCCATGGTTTTCCTGATTGTAAATGGGGTTATTCTGATCTGGGCTGATCGCTTATTGCGTCGAACAGGTACGAAAAATGCCAATCAACTTTCGTATAAGCAGGCGATTATTATTGGGATACTACAATCACTTGCGTTGATCCCTGGATTTTCGCGTTCGGCGATGACTATGGTTGGTGGATTACTCTATGGGCTTCGATACGAAGCAGCAGCAAGATTTAGTTTTTTGTTAGCCACGCCAATTATTCTTGGTGCAGCGGTAAAAGAGCTGCCAAAGTTACATCATGCTGCTCCCAGTATGGTTCACATGGCGCTCATTGGCGGTGTGGTGGCGGGTGTTGCTGCTTACTTTAGCACATGGTTCTTGATGCGATATTTTAAAACCCACGAAGTCAAAGCTTTGCGTCCATTCGGGATATATTGTATCGTTGTGGGTCTCGGTACCCTTTTATACAGTTTTATTGCTTGAAATAGACAATTCTTCTATGCTCCTTTCGTTTGGATAAAATCCTGACAGCTACACACATTGATAAGAGTGATGTGATGTGGATACAACGATCAATATGTTGTATGTACATGCTGTCAGGGGGGATGACATGGGGTCGACTGTCAAATTTGCACACCTTTCAGTCGGAGGGCGTTGGTTACTGGTAATTGGGACGCTGTTTATGGCCGGGACTGCGCTCTCTAGCACGTTCATAAATGTTTATATTTGGAAAATAGATCGAACCTATGAAGCAATTACGTGGTTCAATCTATTGACGTATGGCTGTCTTCCTATCGCGTTTGCGGCAAGTGGATATCTCGCTGCCCTTGTTGGTGAGACTTGGGTAATGCGTAGTGGAGTTATTATGTTGGTTGTTTTTTTTATATTTTTGCTTTGGCTAGGTCCCGATAGTGTCCGTTATGTAAAAGGGATGGGGATCTTCTTTGGAATCGGACAAGGGATGTATTGGTTTTCTTTTCATGTTTTTTCATTTGACTTTACACTGCCCGAGAATCGGGGAAAGTTCAATGGCCTCAATGGGTTATTTGCATCACTTGCCAGTATGACTGGACCGTATCTGGCTGGCTATCTAATTGCGCATGTTCGCCAGATTTCTGGTTATCATGCCGTGTTTACTTTGTCCTTTTTTCTCTTTACATTGTTATTTATCACTACATTTCGTGTCAAAGCAATAGAACGCTCACCATTGCCCCGTATTTCAGTTGTATTTCGCATGGCTCAGGACCCCGATTGGCGCAGGTTACTTGTCGGTTCTTTTGTGTTTGGACTGCGTGAAGGTCTGTTTTCGTTTCTGATTGCCCTGTTGGTGTTTGATGCCGCGAAAAGTGAGGAAGGACTTGGTCTATATGGGTTGTGGACAGGTCTTCTGTCGCTTGTTGCGTTTTTTCTAGCGACTCTTGTTGGTAAACACGATAAATTAACAAAGGGGAGTATGGGAATTGCAGCTTTCTTATTGGGATGTACTCCTTTTGTCTTCCTTCAACAGGTGTCTACATTATCTCTCCTGATATTTGGAACGATTACTAGTTTTGTTTTGCCATTTTTTATTGTGCCATTTGGGACAATGATTATGAATGAAATCGATGAATCGGAAGAGTCTGCGGATTGTCGTGGAGAGCATCTTTCGGCTAGGGAATTGGTTCTTGGAGGCGGACGTGTACTCGGTATTGCAGGGTTTCTTGTTTTCGTTGTGCACAGACAAAACTTTCACTTGATCCCAATCGCGCTCATGGTCCTAGGTTTTACACAATTTATTGTATTTTTACTTACTTATCGCGTCACGTTTACTAATCGCAAAAAGACCCAATCCATCTAGAAAGTGGTATGAGCAGAGGTGTTGGGATATTATTTCTAGACGTGAATTGAAAGGCTAAAACGGTCCAAAAAGTCCCGAAAGTACAGATGATGGAAAAGCTTGTCCACCGCTTTCTACGGGGCTTTTTGGACTAAACGTACAAAACTTACCTTATTTCTTGAAAAACTCGCGATTCTTTTCAATGAATGACTTTTCTTCATCAGGAACAAAATCTTCCTGGAAAATAGCAGCTACTGGGCATACGGCTTCGCATGCACCGCAATCAATACAGGTGTCTGGATCAATATAGTACTGGTCTTCGCCTTCATGAATCGCGTCCACTGGACATGTTTCTACGCAGTCAGCCGCTTTCTCGTCAATACAAGGCGATGTGATGACAAACGTCATTTGAATCCACTCCTCTTTAAGTTCCTTTCTGCCCTATCATATAATACGTACTCAGCGAATTTCAACTGTGTTGCACCACAAAAAATAAATGGGTAATTTAGATAAGATAATAGATTCTAATGGATGTGAATTTTTCGTGGTACGACCATAGAATATCTTATGAAATAGATAACAATTGATGTCGAATGGTTGACAATGTGGCCGTAGCTGTTATTATACAAAATGTATCGTCCTTAATACTGTAGTTTGTGAAATTATATACACATTGTCATGTTGATTGTGAAATATTAGACATACTTTCAGGGAGCGGGAGATCCTATGGAAAAGCAGATTGTAATTCTTGGAGCTGGATATGCTGGTTTGGTGTGCGCCATTCAGACGCATAAATATCTTGCGTCCTCTGAAGCAAAAATCACTTTAGTGAACAAGCACAGTTATCATCAATTGATTACTTTATTACATGAATCGGCCGTTGGAGCACGTAGTGATCGATCCTTGCGCATTCCCTTGGAGAAAGTGCTACACGATAAAGACGTTACCCTTCACAAGGGTACTGTTACTAAGATTGCCCCAGATGCCAAACAAGTGGTTTTAGAAGATGGGAAAAGCCTGCCTTATGATTTGTTGGTGATAGCGATTGGAAGCGAAACGGAGTACTTCGGTATTCCTGGATTAAAAGAGCATGCCTTTACATTAAAATCACTCAATCAAGCGCGACTGCTTCGCGCCCATGTAGAATCATGTTTTGCACGATATCCACTCGAACGTAAACGCGAGTTGCTTCGTTTTGTGGTTGGTGGAGCAGGATTTAGCGGGATTGAGCTTGTAGGCGAATTTGCGGATGCACTACCTCGTCTCGCTAATGAAGCAGGTGTGCCATTGGAGTATGTGGAGATTTATAATGTCGAGGCTGCACCTGGAATTCTTCCGGGATTCGATGTGGATTTGGTTAAAACGGCTGAAGAGAGCTTAAAAGCGCGTGGCGTGCGCTTTATGACTGGCGTGCCGATAACGCGCGTAGAGCCAGGTCTTGTGCATCTAAATACAGGAGATATCATCGAGGCTGAGACGATCGTGTGGACTGGTGGAGTTCGTGGCAATCAAATTGTTGTGGATGCTGGGTTTGAAACGGATCCGCGTGGGCGCGCTAAAGTGGATGCGTATCTGCAGTCCGTGAATCACGAGGGCGTCTATATTTTAGGCGATTGTGCGCTGATTTTAAATGAACAAGGTCGGCCATATCCTCCTACTGCACAACTTGCCTGGCAAATGGGAGCTGCGTGTGGCAAATATCTATATCATGATGTGCGCGGGGGGCTAAAGGAAGAGTTCCAGCCAAACATTGCAGGGGCAATTGCTTCACTTGGACGCAAAGATGCCATTGGCAAGATTGGTCGGTCTTTTAAAACTACTGGTAAAATGGCTTATCTGTTTAAGGATGCGAGTAATTATCGTTATCTCAATAAAATCGGTTCCGTTTTTTCCAGCCGTTGATCGTTATTTCTGAAAATTACTTGCGGCTTTTGACGGAAAGGTCTAAACTAGGTAGCAGTGGATTGTTTTTGTTTGGCACCTTAGAGACGCTGGCAGTAGGAATTGCATGTGACATACCTAACTGAAGGGATGGGTGTCCGTGTTTCAATGTCCGATCTGTGGTGAGCTGATGGAGGCCCTCACAAATTACCATTGTACGAGTCGCCATCACATGTCGCGCAAAGAACTCGTGGATCAACACGGAATGCCACGGTATGTGTCGCCTGCAATGAAGAGAGAAGTGCAACAGTGGATTCGCTCTTCACAAGTGATTACCCGTTTAGACTATGAGGTGGCACAGGCGGCGGCGCGTAGCCAAATACGAAAAAATTAAGAGGCAAATGCGACCAGCCCTCGGGGTTCCGGGGGCTTTTGGTATGCTTTGCAATGAGATACGTATACTATCGGATATCTGTGGTGTGACACAGAGGGATTGGGGGAGTAGATGTCAGTGACTTCGAACTGGATGACGGATCGGGTAGAAAATCAGATTCATTTACACATTTTGCCTACCGAAAAATATAAGATGGTGTCCGTGCTTGCGCAACTCGAATGTTCATTAGAAAGAGATCGCGCGACGAAGATCGCGTTAATTCCCCAAGTTTTGATGCGTGGGACAGAACATTATCCGGAGCCAACCGCTTTGATCCGAGCTTTTGATGATTTATACGGAGCCGCGATCGGAGCTCGCGTGAATAAACATGGGGATCGTCAAACGGTTGAATTTACAATGCAAGTTGCACATGAAGGTTACTTGCCTAATGCGGATGGTCTATTTGCTTCTGCGATGAACCTGTTTGCAGAGGTGATTTTTCAACCTAAAACACAACAGGGTGTATTTCGAAGCGACGATCTTGCAGCAGAAATCACTTTGCATAGACAACGAATTGAGAATGTAGTGAATGACAAGATTGCCTATGCCGGGGAGCGTTGTGCACAAGAACTCTGTAAGGATGAACCCTTTGGCATTTCTCGTCTAGGGTATATCGAGGATTTGGCTTTTATTACACCGATGTCGTTATATGAAGAATATCAGCAATTGCTTAAGAACTCAGCATTACATATTTACATTGTAGGTGCGGTAGAAGTATCTCAAATCAAAGAAATCTGCAGTCATGAATTCGGGCGATTCATTAATTTGGATTTTAACTTAAATCATAGCAAAAAAGCAGTTGAGACAAACACTGCCAGGCATCTCGTAGATCAAAATGAACGTATTGTGATTGAACAAATGGACGTAGGGCAGGGAAAGCTAAATTTCGGATTGAGAACGAGTAGTTCCTATGATAAGGACGACTATCTTGCCCTTGTTGTATATAATGGGATTCTTGGAGGATTTCCGCATTCAAAGTTATTTATCAATGTCCGTGAAAAATCGAGTTTGGCCTATTATGCGTCGAGTCGGATTGAGGGATTAAAGGGAGTTATTTTTATTCAATCGGGGATTCAAATTAGCAATTTTGAGCGTGCGCAAACGATCATTAAACAACAAGTGGAGGACATGCGGCGAGGTCAAATCACAGACGATGAACTTAATTTTACGAAAAAGGGACTTGTGAACCAGTATATGCAATCGGATGATCAACCGTTTACAGGTGCTGTATTGCAGATGTATAGTCGCTTTACTGGGCGCGAACGTTCTGTCGCAGAAATGATTAGGGATGTCCAGCAAGTCACAAAAGAAGATGTTGTTCGAGTTGCACAAGGGGTGCAAGTGGAGTTGGTCTATTTTCTGCGGGATAAGGAGGAGGTGCCACAGAATGCGAGCGCTCACATATAAACGGTTGAATGAGACAGTATATGAAGAAACGCTTGACAATGGATTGCAAGTATTTATTCTCCCAAAACCAGGATTTCGCCAAACGTATGCAAACTTTACGACGCGATATGGATCAATAGACAGTGAGTTTACCGTGCCGAATCGTAAAGAACGCATCAAGGTTCCTGATGGGATTGCTCATTTTCTAGAACATAAGATGTTTGAAGAAGAGCAGGGTGATGTGTTTATTGAGTTCGCAAAAACGGGAGCATCGGCGAATGCATTCACCACCTTTGACACGACAACCTATTTGTTTTCGAGCACAACGGAGATTGAGAAAAATTTAGAAATACTCCTTAATTTTGTACAAAATCCATATTTCACAGATGAAAATGTAGAAAAGGAAAAGGGGATTATTGGTCAGGAAATAAAAATGTATGAAGACAATCCGAATTGGCAGGTCTATTTTGGCTTGCTTCAGGGATTGTATGGCGAGTTCCCGGTTGCAATTGATATTGCTGGAACAGTGGAATCAATTGCAAAGATTACAAAGGAAACGCTGTATGATTGTTATCACACGTTTTATCATCCCTCAAATATGACATTATTTGTTGTTGGTGAAGTAGATCCCGATGCGATTTTGCGATTGGTTGCGGCGAATCAAACGACTAAACAATATGAGCTTCAAGCTCCGATTGAACGGTTTTATCCACCTCTCTCGCACGGCATTCAACGTGAGCTTACGGAATATCACCTTGATATTAGTCAACCGCGTGTCCTGTTTGGATATCGCGAAAAGATCATTGAACCATCGGCGGTAGACAGACAGAAGCGGGAGGCCGCTGTCGAAGTATGGATGGATTGTCTCTTTGGTAGAAGTTCAAAGCATTATCAAAAGCTTATTGACGATGGGCTGACAGATCAAGGATTTGGGTCAGAGTATGAGTTGACATATCTCTATGGTCACTCTATTTTTGGTGGAAATTCAAAACAACCGTTGGAGCTGGTGCGGCAAGTGAAATCTCTACTTGCCCAGTTTGCAGATCAGGGCATTGATCTAGGAGATTTTGAGCGTTCTAAGAAAAAAGCGATTGGTCGATTTATGTCTCTACTGGATTCGCCACAAGGTATTGCTAATGTATTTACTTCGCAAAAACTTCGTGGAGTAGATGTTTTAACCTCATTAGACATATTGCAGGATCTTGAAATTTCTGATGTGAACCAAGTATTGCGTGATCATGTAGTGGGTAATGAGTTGGCAATGTCGATCGTTTGGCCAGAATAGTACTGAAATTGGAGGTTCTTCGTGATTCAGTTTGAAATTTTACACCAAGATAGCGGGAAAAAATTGCATCGCTATATGCGGCAGACATTACCGGGTCTGCCGCTTAGCGGTATTTACAAAATGATTCGGGTTGGACGAATAAAGGTTAATGGGAAAAAGGGCAAAAACGATACAGTCCTGATGGCCGGTGACCAGTTGGCTATTTATATAGCGGAACAAGAGTATAGCGAATTAGTTCGAGCGAAACCAAAATTCCAAGGAGTTCAGACAGATATTGATGTGGTTTATGAGGACGAACATATATTGGTAGTTAATAAACCAGTTAATCTTTTAACGCATCCGGATGCAACTGAGCATAAAGATACCTTGATTAATCGGGTGTTAGCCTACCTCTATCAGAAAGGAGAAATTAACGATGGTCGCTCATTCTTGCCAGCGACTGTAAATCGCCTGGATCGAAATACTTCCGGAATTGTTTTGATTGGAAAAGACAGCGAAACACTCAGAAAATTATCGGAAGACATCCGTGAGCATCGTATCTACAAAAGATACCTTGCGGTAGTCTGGGGTAAATTGAGTGGTGAAGGGGAGATTGCTGTACCTCTTTCGCGTGATGGCGGACAAAATAAGACATTTGCACAGAATCACCAGGTCACGGTTGGAAAATCAGCACTGACTTACTTTCGTGCATTAGGTTCTGCGGCTGGCTTTACCCTAGTTCAAATCAACTTAATTAGTGGTCGTACTCATCAAATTCGCGCACATATGAAGGCATTAGGACATCCATTATTGGGAGATTTAAAATATGGCGGGAAAAAAGCATTTTCGGTGGAACACCAGTTATTACATGCTTATGATATAGAGCTTCCGGATGGGAGAAGTTTTTATGCGCCTCCTTCTCCCGTGTTTTCAGATGTTCTCCACTCTACTGGATTGCGGCGCTATCTGTCACAGTAGTTATCTCATTTAATGCTGGTGTAATAGATCAGTAATTACGATGCTTGCCAAAATGAGGCCTGCGACTGAAGGAACAAACGCCAAACTTCCTGGCGGATTAGCTGCTTTGCTTGAAAGGGGGATCTCCTTGTCTTCTTTTGCAGGAATAAGTGAGAGTTTAATTTCTTCATGTGTGTTCGCCGGTGTTTCTAGAGAACAGACTACTTTTAGACCTTGATCCATCCCGCGCTTACGTAATTCACGACGCATAACGCGAGCAATAGGGTCGACAGACGTTTCACTGATATCCATTACGCGAAACTGTGATGGATCTGTCTTATTGGCGGCACCCATACTTGAAGCAATGGGAATAGCACGTGCTTTGCAGAGTTCAACAAGATGGATCTTTGCGCTCAGGGTATCGATTGCATCTGCCACATAGTCAAACTGTATAGTGAAAATATCGTGTTCAGTATCTTTTAAAAAAAACATCTGTTTTTTATCTACTTGACAATCGGGATTGATATCGGCAATTCGTTCAGCCATTACATCTACTTTGGGTCGGCCAATCGTACTTGTCAAAGCGGGAATTTGGCGGTTAATATTTGTAATGTCGACCACGTCCTTGTCAATGAGCACGAGGTGCCCAACTCCAGAACGTGCCAATGCTTCGGCTGTATAAGATCCTACGCCGCCTAGACCGAAAACGGCGACTGTCGAGTTTTGCAATCTATGTAGTCCATTGGTTCCGATGACTAATTCTGTGCGTGAGAAACGATGTGGCAAAGTCAGCTCTCCTTCAGATGGGTATGGTGCAATCTTCTTTATTGTACTATACCAGTTTGTCCATGTTAGAGGAGAAGTAGCAGACAACTTTGTAGAGTGAGACGCAATTTATGGGGTGAATATATGTCAAATGAATTATTTGATGTGCATGGCAAACGGGTTCTTGTGACAGGTGCATCAAGAGGGATTGGTTATGCACTCGCCGAAGGATTTGCTGTAGCAGGGGCACAAGTCGTTTTAGCGGCCCGCAATCAGATTGATTTAAATCGAGCCCAAGAACAACTTGAGGCATCTACAGGACAAGTGGCATCTACTGAAATACTGGATGTGCGCAATCAGGGTTCGATGGATCAATGCGTTGCTAATGTGGTTCGGGCATTAGGCGGAATTGATATTCTCGTGAATAATGCGGGATTGAATGTACGAGTACCGGCTCTGGATGTTACAGAACAGGACTGGGATACCGTCGTTGATACAGATTTAAAGGGAGCCTTTTTTATGGCGCAAAAAGTTGGACGAGTTATGGTCAAAAGTGGGAAAGGTAGTATTGTTAATATATCGTCAATAGGTGGACATGTAGCGCTTCGGACTGGAGTTGCGTATGCAGCAGCGAAGGCGGGCGTACTACACATGACAAGAGTGCTTGCGGTAGAATGGGCGGTCAAGGGTGTTCGCGTGAATGCGATCGGACCATGGTATTTTCGCACGCCGTTGACTGAAAAATTACTGGATAATCCGGAATATTTACATGATATCCTGATTCGTACACCAATGGGGCGAGTTGGCGAGGTTCAAGAACTCATCGGACCTGTACTTTTTCTGGCCTCAGAAGCGGCAAGTTATGTAACAGGCCAAGCCCTGTTTGTAGATGGAGGAATGGGCGTGTATGGGTTTTGAGGTGACAAGTGTGTTGAAACAGTGGAGATCTTTATTTGCTTTATGGGTGGGGCGAAGTGTCGGCCGCATTTTACGCCTGATTGGTAGACGCGGCACGAGTTTGCCTGGATTTCTTGCGACTCGATTAAGTCCTGATTTGTTATTTCATTTACTCTCCCAACTACAGACATGCATTATTGTGACGGGGACAAATGGGAAAACAACCACAAATGCTCTATTGTATAGTATTCTTTCTAGTTCAGAGAGTCCGTGGATTACAAATAAAGATGGCGCTAATTTGGTGCAAGGCCTATTGGCTGCGCTCTTGCCACATGTTACTTCAGGTGGGAAGTTGCAGATTCAAAAAGCGGTGTTAGAGGTTGATGAAGCGACCTTGCCGCGCATTGTCGATCACTTTCATCCAACGATGATTATCGTAACAAATGTAGTTCGCGACCAACTTGATCGTTATGGTGAAGTTGATCATGCGCTTGCTATGTTACGAAGAGGAATTTCGTATCCAGGCATACAATTGATCGTAAACGCGGACGATCCATTAGCGGCATCGCTTGGGATTGGTCGTGAATTGACGTACTTTTATGGCATGGATGAGTGTCCGATTGATCGTCAAGAGAGGAATGAGGTGAAGGATGGGGCATTCTGTCTGTTGTGCGGTCGAGAGATCGAATATACGCGTACGATTTATGGTCAATTTGGACACTATGCATGCCCTAGTGGTGACTTCATTCGTCCTGTTCCTGAGTATGCGGGAATATTGGAGAAGGGGATTCCGGAACTCACTGTGGTGAGACGAAAAAGCGGCGTAGAGGCAGAACGATTTCGTGTGAAAGCTCCTGTGCTTGGTCTATACAATTATTATAATCTGTTGGCAGCCGTTACAGTGGCGCAGATTTTGGGAGTTTCACCGTACAAAATTGAGAATGCGTTAACGAATTACGAAGCTCCGCTAGGACGCATGCAAGTATACTCTGGACGCACAAAAAGAATCTTAGCTTTAATCAAAAATCCTACTGGGGCGAATAGTATCTTGCGTACCATTGAAACGGATGAACTGGTAAAGATCATTTGTTTTGCAATCAATGACGGGGATGCGGACGGGCGAGACGTTTCATGGTTATGGGATATTGATATTGAAAGTTTTCTTGATCAAGCAAATTGTACTCAGTATTATTGCGCAGGTCATCGTGCACTCGATATGGCTTTGCGATTGGCTTATGCGGGTGTGGAGCGAGAACGAATTGTCGTTTTAGATACATTATCAGATATTGTAACAGTTACAGATGAAGGGCAAGCGCCTGTTTACATCTTGTCAACCTATACTGCCCTCTATCCACTGGGTATTCATTTACGGGAGGCGACTCAATGAGTGATCTCGTCATTCGTGTAGGGCATTTATTTCCGGAATTACTGAATCTTTACGCTGATCAAGGGAATATCGCTGTGTTAAGGAGGCGTGCGGAGGCTCGTGGAATCGAACTTCAGGTCAAGTCTATTAAACTTGGTATGGAGTTGAAAGTAGAGGACTATGATTTTTTGCTACTTGGTGGTGGGTCAGATCGCGAACAAGGAATTGTGGGTAGAGCATTAACTCCGTATCGAAGTGATTTGCAGACGGCGATTGAAGAAAACATGCCGATCCTAGCTGTTTGTGGTGGGTATCAATTGCTTGGTGAATATTATGAATTGGTAAGTGGTGAACGCATTCCTGGATTACATCTCCTTGAGATGGTTACAAAGCCAGGGAAAGGACGTTTGATTGGGAATATCGCAGTTGACTGGTTAGAACAAAACCGCGAATTCAGAAAAGAAACGATCGTCGGATTCGAAAATCATATCGGCCGAACCTATCATGACTATCCACCACTAGGACAAATATTAGAGGGATATGGAAATAATGGCGATGATCGATATGAAGGAGTTCAGTATAAGGCGTTGATTGGAACTTATATTCATGGTCCACTTCTACCTAAGAACCCTCACGTAGCGGATCAGCTACTACGTCATGCACTGAGTTATCGAGGACATTTTGATTCGTTGCACGCTCTTAATGATTCACTGGAGTGGCAAGCACACTGTGCCGTGTTAACTCAACTTGGAGTGAAACGGGAAAAAGAGAGATCTTAATTGGATATAGACCAAAAATCGTCATACCTATTCGCGCGAGCGATGGCCGTCTTATTGGGGTCCTGGATGTCGATTGCACAACGACAGGGAGATTCACGAAAATAGATTGCTTGGAGTTAGAAGAAGTAGTGAGGATTCTTAGCGCGGAGACAGATTTTTAAATGATACAATGGATCAAGCCCCTCTCATCGTCTGAGATTTGAGGCTGGATCCATTAAATCTCTATCATATATTTATGCTTTTAATTTGTTTTTACGTTCCGCATAATACAATAAACCTTTGGCATCAAGTTCCAAATCCACGCCAAGATCCTGGATATCTAGAGATTCCGGATGCCCAAGATTTGTTAAAATACGGCGAATCTCCTCTTCGAGTCCAGATTGAATTTCCTCCCACGTGATTCCTGCGTAGTATAGGTTTTCAACCATCATTGCAAAACGTTTAGCACCTCGGAGTGTTCCTTCTAGTGCTTCTTCTGTTTTGGATGGACCAAAATGCGTATGAAAGACGGTTTTTGCATGGAGTACTCGAAGCTTTGCTACGGTGGAGATTACAGCGTCTGGATCAAAATCGGATGGGCTTGTAGATGGCAAGATAAATTCAAACGGCCATCCTGTGTAGCGATGTACATATCGAATACCAAGAGCATCTCCAGCAAAAACACTTTCTAACAGCGGATCATACATGCTGAAGTGATGTTTAGCGTGTCCTGGCGTATCATAAAAAGTCACGATGCGATCACCGAAGTCCAGTGTTTCGCCATCTTGCATAATGAGCACTTGGCGCTCAGGGACTGGCAAGACTTCTCCAAAAAACTTCTCTAATTGCTCTCCATAGACAGTTCGTGCACCTGCCATCAACTTTGTAGGATCTATCATATGACGAGCACCACGTGGATGAACGACAAATGTAGTGTGAGGAGCAATTTGTGCCAACATGCCGGCGCCACCTGCGTGATCAAGGTGGACGTGCGTCAGCACGACGTAATCTAGATCTTGCGATTCTAGGTTTAATTCGTGTAGTGCTCGAAGGATATAGGGGTGACATGGTGCTGAGCCTGTATCAATCAGCACATTTTTTCGACCTCGATACAGGTATGCCGAGGATCTTCCTGGTTGCCCCTGTTCAAATAAATCAAACATATAGAGTCCGTCATTCACTTTTGTTGTATAATTCATGTCGTTGTGGAATCTGTAAAAGATCCACTTACCTCCTTTCGCATCGATCGTTATCTAGCGTTAGATTCACCCTTTAGTCTCGCGCATGCAGCGAATGTGTCTTAGAGAGTGCAGGGGTCCGTTTCTTCGTTCGTTGTAATCCTTTTCCATTCATTGAAAAGTTAACTTCATGAACGATAGCGGGCTGATCTTGAACGACTGGATTCGTTTCGTCAACTGTATAGCGAGATAGGGAGAGTAACATACCCGCTGCGCATAGTTTCATGATGAGTGCCGTTCCTCCATAACTAATAAAGGGGAGAGGTATGCCTGTAATTGGCATGAGTCCAGTAACAACTCCAACGTTAATGAGGACGCCCAACCCAATCATACTGGAAAGTCCTGTCGCTAGCAATGAAGCGAAGCGGTTAGGAAGATGTTGACTAATGCGAATACCTCGCCAGATAACGATAGCAAACAGCCCAAGGACAAATGCCGCTCCAACAAACCCTAATTCTTCAATAATAATGGCGAAAATAAAATCCTCGTGTGGGATGGGTAGGTACAAAAATGGTTCTATGCCTCGTCCTATTCCTTGACCGAACAATCCGCCATGATAAATCGCAATGAGCGATTGTTGGATTTGATACCCGCCTTTGTTTGTATATGCAGGATTCCAAGGATTAAGAAAGATCTTTAGGCGAATATTACGATAGGATTCGAACCATGCGAACGCGCCGACAATTGGCAATAAAATGCCTCCGACGGTTAAGATGTGGATGCGTCGAATTCCAGCCACAAACATAACAACCAATCCAGACATTAGTAACAACATCCCAGTCCCCATGTCCGGTTCAAGCAATATCATGAGGAACTGCATCCCCAGAATGGTAAGAGGGGGGAGAATATCTCGCCGGAAGTCCCCTACTTTCTCACCCTTTTTATCAAATATGTAGGCCAAGTAAATTAATATTCCCACTAATGCGATCTCACTTGGTTGAAAGTGTAGTGCAGGAGGTCCAATCCATCGTCTCACTCCAGCGGCTTTATGGCCAATACCTGGGACAAGCACTACAAAAAGTGATACTAGCGTGCCGAGAGTAATCCACTTCGCGCTTTTCTGGATTTTTTCATATGGGATATTCATAAAAACAAACATCACGCCCATCCCGATAATGGCGTAAATAAACTGCCGCTTAAAAAAATAAGCGGGAGTGGCGCCTGTGACTTGAATGGCCCATACCATACTGGCGCTGTATACCATAACCACACCGAATGTAACGAGGGACAGAATCGTAAAGAGCAGAAGAAAATCTGGTCTATGTCTACGCATCACAAAAACCTCCGTAGACATTAATTCGCGATGAACAACGTATCATCCTGCTTCTGCTACGCTGTAAAACGGAAAAAATATATTGGCATATGCTAATTTATTAAAAATACTAATTTACTTGAAGATCGAAATCACCTCCTTTAGCTCTTGTAAATGCGGACGAGGAGTTAATCAATTGGTACATCGTTGCATAGGATACATTGTAGCGTTTCGCTATACTAGAATGTGACAATGTACGCGTATTGCGTTAAAGTGGACGAGTGGTGCAGAGTTACCATCCCCCCATAGCACCGAGGCCAAGCACTGTAACACCGACGATGGCCGCAAGTGGCAAGGCAAGTGCAGCGCCTGGGTAGTAGACGAGATCGACTACGCCAGATTGAACTTCTGTAAGTTTTGCAACAGATCTTTCGTCTAAGTTGGATGCACTGACGAGACGATGCCCGAGAAGATGTATGTGAGTTCCCGTAACTCTGTGCAAATGTCCGCGATATGTGCCCATGGTGGTATGCACTAGGACAGGTTGCCCAATTAATGTGTGCCACTGATTTCTTGGAAGCATGTGAGATGTCACCTCCTTAGTCATACGGTATGTGAAAGGTTGCAAAGTGGTAGGGGCGAAAGCGGAGCGTATGGAGTGAAGCGTATTGTGGGGTGAGACAAATCTCTGGCACAGAATTGTTGGGCTTAATTCACCATTATGGGTACATTGGGCTAACTGCCATCCTGATCCTCGGGATTGTAGGTTTGCCATTACCTGATGAGACGATTTTGACGGCAGTTGGATATTTTGTGTATCGGGGTAATCTGTCGTACTTTCCAGCGTTGTTTTTTGGGATTTTTGGAGCCGTACTGGGAATTACATTGAGTTACTCTTTAGGAGTTTTTATTGGCAGGCCACTTTTGCTTCGATATGGGAGATATGTTCACGTTACTGAATATTCGCTTCAACGGGTGGAACGTTACTTTGGGAAATATGGTGCGATCACCCTTTTTGGTGGTTTTTTTATTCCTGGAGTTCGTCATTTAACCGCCATTGTGGCAGGGCTAAGTGGCATGACATACATACGTTTCGCTTTTCCTGCCTATGTGGGAGTTTGTGTTTGGGTAACTGTTTTTATCACGCTTGGACGATTTGCAGGACCCCAAATTGCAGGATTCACTGGAATGCTGTCGATAACAGATGCAGCATGGATTTTGGCAGGATTGACACTTAGCGGGTTTTTGACGCTCATTGCGATGAAATCGTTGGCGAATCACCAAAAACCGTAACTTTCATGACGTTGCGCAAATGAAAAACTCATGCGATGATAAAGGTACAATGTTTATGCATGGAGGCAAGGTAGTGGAGTCAATTGTAAAACGAAATATTCGCGATTTGGACTATCCTTTAATCTTCGTAATGATTTGCATCTCGATTATTAGTTGTATAGCGGTTTATACCTCGACGTATGGAAAAGCCAACCCCGCAACAGGAAACGCAATTCTTGGCATACCACCGCATATTCTATTGCGGCAAATTGCATGGGAGATTTTGGGATACATTACGATGTTTGTTATGATTTTTATCGATTATAAGTCCCTTGCGAAGTGGCATTGGTGGTTTTATGGGATCGCTACATCTCTTTTGCTTTCTGTATTTGGATTTCATCGTGTAAACGGTGCTCATAGTTGGATTTCCCTTCCTGCTGGACTGAGTTTTCAACCTTCCGAATTAGCTAAAATTGCGTTGATATTATGGACCGCAGACTATATGGCGCGGATGAATGAACGAGAGTATCCAGATTACTCATTCAGGGGTCTGTTACCTATTTTCGGCGCTTTTGCAGTTCCGTTTATTTTAACGCTTAAGGAACCTGCTCTCGGTCAGGCTTTGGTTATGCTGGCTATTTTATTTTCGATGTTAATTGTTTATGTGCAAAAGAGGCATTTGCGAACGATGGTGACGGGATCCATCGTATTTCTAGTAGCATTTATGCTAGCGATCGGTCCACTTGCAAATCAGACGATTCAACTGCTTGACCATCAGCACATTTTACATCCATAT
The DNA here is from genome assembly GCA_021821085.1 of Bacillota bacterium. Lineage (GTDB taxonomy): Bacteria > Bacillota > Bacilli > Alicyclobacillales > SLC66 > Sulfoacidibacillus. Next base: position 30,319 of record JAKACV010000015.1, read on the forward strand.
CAAACGCAACGATTAATTTCTTTTATTAATCCGACGGCCAATACAACAGGAGCCGGGTACCAAGTACTTGAAGCGGAGATTGCAGTGGGGTCTGGTGGAGTATTTGGAACTGGATTATTGCATGGATCACAGACAAATGGGAGTTGGATACCTTTTCAGTGGACAGACTTTATTTTTTCTGCCATCGCTGAACAACTTGGATTTGTGGGTTCAAGTGTATTAATTATGTTGTTCTTGATCATGTTATTTAGAATGGTGAAGGTCGCTATGACTGCGCTTGACGATTTTGGAGCGTATGTCATAGCAGGATCAATTGGGATGTTTGCATTTCAAATTTTCCAAAATATAGGAATGAATCTAGTATTGAGTCCGGCAACCGGAATTACATTGCCATTTGTGAGTTACGGTGGATCCTCTCTGGTTGTTAACTTTCTTAGCATTGGAATCGTATTGAGTATTTCTTTGCGTAGAAGAACACTTCGATTTGACTAGGAAACTTGTTTTTGCGTTAACTAATCTAACATTCTTTATTGACGTGTGTTCAGTCCCAGGCGTATACTGTCTGCATGCACTTTACATTTGATGTGGGGGTTGGAGACGTGACCGCTTCAGAAATTTTATCTCTCATTCAAGAAAAAAAGATTCAAATGGTCGATTTTAGACTTGTGGATTTGCCGGGTCGGCAGCATCATGTTACGATTCCTGCCGTTGAGGTTGATGAAGATATGTTGACAAATGGCGTGGCATTTGACGGATCGAGTATCCAAGGATTTCGAGGCATTGAAGAGAGCGATATGGTAATGCGCCCTGATCTGAACACCGCCTATGTTGATGCATTTACTGCAGTTCCGACGCTCGATTTGATTTGTGACATTTACGAGCCGAGTGGTGTGAGATATAATCGTGATCCGCGTTTTATTGCTCAAAAGGCGGAGGCATTTTTGCAAAAGAGCGGTGTGGGAACAGCGGCCTATTTTGGTCCTGAATTGGAATTTTTTATTTTTGATGATGTTCGATTTGCTTCTTCTCAAGATGGAGCATTTTATCAGTTGGATTCTGAAGAAGCGAATTGGAATACTGGTAAAGATACAGGAACTAATCTTGGATATAAGGTGAAAAATAAGGGTGGATACTTTCCCGTTCAGCCTACTGATAGTCAACACGATTTACGGACAGAGATTGTCCTCGAACTGATGAATGCAGGGATTCGCGTTGAGCGGCATCATCATGAAGTCGCATCTGCAGGTCAGGCTGAGATCAATTTCCGCTTTGATACATTGGCCAATGTTGCAGATACCGTGTTGTTGTACAAATATATTGTGCGCAATGTGTCCAAAAGGTATGGTAAAGTGGCAACCTTTATGCCAAAACCGATATTTGGTGATAACGGTTCTGGCATGCATGTGCATCAAAGTATCTTCGATGGTGATAAACCTTTGTTTTTCGAAGAAGGAAGCTATGGTAACATGAGTAAACTGGCGCTTCATTATATCGGTGGAATTCTTCATCACGCACCAGCATTATTGGCATTTGCGACACCAAGTACAAATTCGTTTAAAAGGTTGGTACCAGGCTATGAAGCTCCAGTAAACCTCGTCTTTTCGAAGGGTAATCGAAGTGCGGCTGTGCGGGTTCCATTGGCTGCAGTGACACCGAAGTCGGCACGGATTGAATTTCGCACACCAGATGCAACTGCCAACCCGTATCTTGCTTTTTCCGCGATGTTGCTAGCAGGGCTCGATGGAATTCGTCGTGAAATCGATCCTACGGCGAACGGATATGGACCAGTAGATAAAAACATCTATGAATTGTCTTCAAAAGATAAGCAAAAAATTCGCAGTGTACCAGGTTCGCTTGATGAAGTATTGACAGCGCTTGAAGAAGATCATGAATTTTTGTTGGAAGGCGGAGTATTTGATCGCGACTTCATCGAGACGTGGATCGAGTTTAAACGTACGACTGAGATACAACCGCTTGCGATTCGTCCACATCCACATGAATTTCTGATGTACTTTGACCTCTAGAATGAAATGGAATCATTGAGGGCGCCCTTTAGGGCGCCTTTTGACTGTTATCTTATGTATGTGTATCTTTTCATTGCGTTGCTTTTATGGGATAAGCTATCGTTAAAATCGTGATAACTGTATTCGGTAGTAGTTGGAAAGGGTGATTGTATTGAAGATAGGAGCAAACGTTTCGATTGCAAAAACCGGTTTATTGCATGCAGTTGAAGAAGCTATTGCTTATGACTCAGATACTTATATGGTCTATACTCGAAGTAATCGTGGTGGAGCCGCAAAACCAATTGAACAGTTTCACAGAGATGAAGCGCTAGATATGATGAGAGAACATCATGTGAGCGATCCGGTTGTGCATTTATCTTACCTGGTGAACCTGGCTAGTCCTAAGGAGGATACTTTTGAGTATGGAATCATGATTTTGACAGAGGAAATAAAGCGCGTGCAGTATTTGGGGTTTCGCTACATTGTGATGCATCCTGGTAGTCATGTCGGCACAGGAATAGATACGGGAATCGTACGCATTGCAGAAGGTTTAAATCATATTTTGCAGGGTGACGAGTCTTTGTTTCTATGTCTTGAAACGATGGCGGGTGATGGATCGAAGGTGGGGAATCGCCTCGAGGAAATCGCGGAGATTATTTCACTTGTAAAGCATAAAGAGAAGCTGGGTGTATGTATTGATACATGTCACAACTATAGTGCTGGGTATGATATTGTGCACAACTTTGATGGATTTCTACAGCAATTTGATGATCTTATTGGATTAGAGAGATTGAAGGTTGCTCATATTAACGACTCCAAGACGGCATTCAAATCGCACAAGGACCGCCATGCCAATATTGGTCGCGGATCATTAGGACTTGATGCGTTGCGATATATTGTACAGCATGAAGTGTTGCAGGAAATTCCTTTGATTTTAGAAACGCCGGGAGGATTGTATAAACATGAAATTGCTCTATTGCGCGGCGAAACGAATGAACTGCCGGCAGAAGGAGATGGGAAGCAAGAAAGTGAGTGAAAATTACGCGTAATATCTATGTAGTTGTTGAAACATTCGTAACAGTCCATAACGATAATTGTTTGATGGGGATAAGACCAGGCCCACTGATACGAACAAAGAGTCCCCTTTTTGGATTGAAGTCAAGCCTACTTGATTGAAGAGTGGTACTTGTGTTATTATTCTGCGTCATCTTGAGTGTGATAAGACCACGGGAAGGTAAGCTTGGCAACGGTGACTGTGTTGCGGCTGTTATCAATGCAGATAGGCGCTTCGTTTGCGTTGGATTTGCAGGGCTACTAAAAGGGCCGAGTATATAAGTCCAACTCCCAACTGCGAATGCGGCGAACCATGTAGAAGGTGCACTTCCTTTTTTGACTCCTGATGTTTTGTTAAGCGGCGTCGCATTGAGCCATTCTACGTAAGGGCCTTGAGACGAACTGAGGATCATCGTCGATTGAACTTTATACTTCCCAAAATAATCGGGGATGGTCATGATCGGTTGCGTAGAAAGATTTTTCGATGGAAGGACAAAATCTTTTGCGCCCTTATGTTGAATCGGAATTTGATAAGCATGTGTCGCAGAGAAAGTGACATTCGAAACGGACACTGTTAATGGTGCTTGAGATTGGGTTTCATGCCACATCACGTGGTATGAAGTAGGACTGGTTATGGATAATTTCACGAGAACTGATGGACTACTCGCTGAATGAAAGGCGAGTGAGGGAACATATAGTGATGGAAGTTGCAATCGATCCAACATCGCAGTGAATGCACTGCTATTTGCTAGTGGAGGGGTGTGTTCTACTTGGATTTTTGCTTTTGCATCGATGTGATATAAATCTGGTCCAGCAATGATGGCGGCATTTGACGCATCCGAATAAAAAGCCTGCGGTGTAAAATTTGTGTGAATGACTGTAGAAGAGTCAGTGATAAAATTATGGTATATCCATACCATGTTGGAATTTTTCGTTAAAGTGTTCATGCGAGCATAAAAGACACCGTTTGTGGTCGGCGCAATTTCAGGCGGCTGATCTGCAGGGTATTGCCCAAGCAACTGAACGGTCTTATTGTTCTCGATCAAAGCGGCGAATTGAGAAACTCTTTGTCCATTGACCATCATAGGATAAGAAAAGAGCGTAGCAGATGGGTCTTTATATAAGGTGATGGCGTTCGCCTTTATATGTGCTGTGCTATAGGATGTATTATCGCGAAAAAGCAATGTTGAATTGTTCTCTAATGCGACATTACTTTTGGGGATGGCGCGTTGCGCGAATGAGGAAGAGACATACGGTGTAAGATAGAGTGAACCTATTAATTGGATTGGTATATTGAACGTAGTATCTGGATAAATTGTCCATAAGACCCCATTCCCACTCAACGTATACATGAGTTTTGTGTGAGCAGGTAAATTGATTTGATAAGTCGTATGGTTTACCACGATTTTCCCTGTGGCAGTCATATTGGCTACTTGTAGTATGTTACGGTGCATCGTGGCAACCATTTCGGGAAAAACGCTATGTAGTTTGAAATTTGCCATTTGGGAGATAAATTTTGATTTAATGGATGAGACGGATGATGGATGTGTGACGCTGTGTCTCTGCTCATGAAGAGCATCAGAAGATTGTATGGCACCGCATCCTGATAGAGCCATACAGCCAGATACGATCATTACTCCAACTTTTATGCCATGGGCAATTTTCATTTGCATGCTGTTCTCCATTCCAATCTACTCTAGTCTATTCAACCTCTTATATTAGCACACGTAAGAGGTCTTGCGTAGATTCTGTGGTCCTCCGTTTCGGATACAGATGCCCATGTTAGGGTCGCTCATAGCCTTCGCCAAGTTGGGAGGGTCGACGAAAACGATCAGCTAGTTGGATCAACCAAAGTCGATGATAAGGTTCTATATAGACAACTGGTTCAATGCGACGATCCAACCCAGGGGCTATTTGATATTGCCAAATAGTTGTTTTGTTTACAGCGCCTTCATTCATACGAACACCCATATGAATTGAATCGCGGTACCCATTCTTATAAGAGATTAAAGTAAGTTGGCCATGGAGTTCATTAACCAGAAAGCGATAGCGTGAGCTACGAATGACAGGTGCTTTGATCCAAGGGGTTAGTCCGTTAACGTCTGTCTTGTAGCGCCTTTCTGTTTCAAGTACGACAATCTCTGCACCCTCTAGAGGTTTTTGTGTGCGTCCATCTATGACTTTTACTCGCAAATTCCCGTACCCTTTCCCAATCATTACAGGATCATATTTACTATAGGGTGCTTTTGTGTCAGAGGCGCTATGAGTCGCTGCGGAGCACGTGCTAAATGGTAATAAAGTAAGCACCACGATATATGCTGCGAATCGTTTTCGAATGAGTTTCTGTACGTATGATTGCTTCATTATGTTAACCCCTTCCAACACCTGGTATTGTTCGAATCATGCGTCCCATGTAATAAAACTCGAGAATTTGCACTGGAGTTCTCCCTTGTGTTGCCCAATATTCAGATCCCCATTGTGCCATGATTCCGGCATTACGGTATTGCCAGTTGGGGTTATTTTCATAACCTGCGCGATAATTCAATTCAAGGATTTCACTGTCTGTTTTAACAAAGGCCAAGTTGCGCGTGGAATAATAGGCTTGATCTGTGGTTGGTTGATCAGACTCGGCACGATAGGTCTGGAAATTGACCGTGTTGTCAACATCGAACGTAAAGCCGTCGATTGTGACGGGATGAAGGTGGTGAAACCAGGCGAACATTTTTACTGCGATGGCGCCCGCTTCAAGTGATGATTGATTCCAATTTGGGAACCATTCATTTGGCAGTACATCACGACAGTATTGATCGAAATTGACGTTAGAGACATAGATGATCCGTCCTCGTGAATCGGGTTCGCCAGAAGCGTTATTTTCGCGAATAGCTACACGAATGGTGCTGGGGAAGGAAGTAGAGCCAACTGCACCTGTTTGGGCTTTTGCGAACTGAGTCGGAAAGCTTGCAGATAGCATTCCACATATTAGGAATCCAAGTGTTCCAAAGAACGATAGCTGCTGAATTTTAGACAAGGATCGTGACACCTCCGTTGCGTCTTCGAATGAAAATACTTGCTGTATTCATTCCCTATCTCGCTAATATCATGCGTTTTTGCTTGTGAAATCTTTGTTTGAAGGTAAAATGATGTGTAGGCAATATACTGAGTGAGAAGGGGAGTTTCAATGTGGAAGAATTGAGATTGACTGGTACAAATCAACACCGTGCACCAGAGGGATTGTCCACACTATCGTCTCTTATTATCGATCGTGGAGAGATCTATTTAGATAACGGGGCTATTCACGGAAAGGCTAAAATTGATCAAGGGATTCACTATGACACAGTTAGTGAGAACGTTCCAAACGGGCGCAAGGTGGCAATCGTTTGGTTAACCTTGTATCGAGCTACAGGTGGTCAAGGATTTAACGGAGCTGCCAGTTGCGAATCTTTTATTGACGAGGATCAGGCAAAAGGGTTTAAACAGTTGGCTACGCACGTCAACCAGATGGAGAAGGCGGTAAAAGGGAAGGTTGACCTCTCTCATTTAGATACAGAGGAGTATGCATTGTTGAAAAAGTTTGTGCGTGAATTTAGACCGGACTTATATGAAAATGCTTCTGAGGCTTTCTTGCAAGCATTTTCTGATGAGTCATCGTCTGCGCAAAAGTAAGGAAGTGGATTTTTTGTCAGATCAATCTCAAACACCGCTTTTCACGGCGTTGCGCAAACATGCTGCACGTCATCCCTTACAATTTCACATTCCAGGTCACAAGACCGGACTTGCTATGGATCCTGAATTTCGCGATTTCATTGGGGAGCAAGCGCTGAGTATTGACCTTATTAATATTGGTCCGCTTGATGACTTGCATCATCCAACAGGAATTATTGATCAGGCGCAAAAACTCGCTGCAAAAGCATTTGGGGCAGATGCGACCTTTTTTTCCGTGCAAGGTACAAGTGGGGCGATTATGGCAATGATTATGTCAGTCGTTGGACCAGATGATGAGATTTTGGTGCCGCGTAATATTCATACGTCTGTCTTATCGGCAATTATTTTATCAGGTGCACGTCCCTATTTTTTGCAACCGGAAATTGATCTTCAACTCGGGATTGCTCATGGGGTGCGCATTGAATCAGTTAGGGATGGATTGGATCGGCATCCAAATGTAAAAGCAATTATGCTGATTAATCCAACCTATTTTGGTGTTGCGACTGATTTGCGAACCGTTGCGCAACTGGCGCATGAACGTGGTGTGGTTGTTTTAGTTGATGAGGCACATGGTGTACACACACATTTTCATGAGGAGTTGCCGCCATCGGCTATGGACTCGGGGTGTGATTTAGCCGCAACAAGTGTTCATAAGTTAGGTGGGTCGCTCACGCAAAGCTCTGTGTTGAATGTGCGCGAAGGACTTGTGCGTGCACGTCATGTGCATTCTATATTGTCCTTGTTGACTACGACATCCACGTCCTATATTTTGTTAGCTTCCTTAGATGCAGCACGACGTCAATTGGCTACTCGGGGGAGAGGAATGTTGGATCGAGCCATTGTGTTAGCCAAAAAAGCACGTGAACAATTAAATGAAATACCAGGTATTTATTGTTTCGGTAATGAAATTCTGCAGTCGTCGGCAACTTTCGCGTTTGATCCTCTTAAATTGACGATTCGGGTAGCTGATATTGGATTATCTGGCTTTGAAGTGGAGGTCATACTGCGTGAAAAATATAACATTGAAGTGGAATTATCTGATTTATATAATGTGCTATGTGTAATTTCATTTGGGGACACGGAGGCAAACGTCTCAATGCTTGTATCAGCCATCGCGGAGATTGCCAATCGAGAATTATTACAACACCATCACAAGATTCAAATCGTTGTGCCTTCAACACCTGTGCTTGCCATGAATCCTCGTGATGCGTTTTATGCTGATACTGAGGTCGTACAGCTTGAGGCGTCTATTGGGCGAATTATTGCGGATGTAATTAAAGTCTATCCACCTGGGATTCCTGTCCTATTGCCAGGAGAAATCGTGACCGCAGACAACGTGGCGTATATCGAAGAAAACTTGCGAGCAGGTCTGCCTGTACAGGGACCCGACGATCCTACGATTGCGACTGTTCGCGTCGTGAAAAACAGGTGATTATTGGCATGGAATGATTTACATCTTGGCAAGTTTATATGATGTCATGTATAGTCTACGAGACATCACATAAGCTGAATCGCATGCAAACATGCGTACGGAGGAACCGTGTGCTTTGGGGTGAACTCACGACTGTGAGCGGGCAACCTTCGCCCGAACCCGTCAGCTAACTCCGGAAGCCAAGGAGGCAAATAGCGTATGAAGTTTGATTTGGCTATTGTAAAGAAGTCGATGATGACACTTGTCGGAGCAGGAGTTTTATTTGGTTCCAGTGTAAGTGCATTTGCAGCGACGATCCCAATGGGTCCATACGTTGTGCAAGCGAACCAGTCTCCATATGCAATTGCCTTGCAAACACAAGTCTCACTGCAAAATTTTGAGAAGGTCAATCATCTTACAAGTGCCAGCGAAATTTACCCCGGTGAAGCGGTGGCGATACCGTTCCTTTACTCTGTAAACCCTGGAGACAGTTTGTGGTATATTGCCAACCATTATAATACGACTGTGGCATCTATTAAACAACTAAACGGACTCACATCTACTTTGATTTTCCCTGGTCAGACGCTTTTGGTCGCGAGCGGTAGTCATGCGATGTCACCTACGACAAACGCAGGTGAATCGATAAGTGGAGATCAGCAAAATACCTCTGCGCAGACTTCGTCTCCGTCAGCAACAGACAGCAGTAACTCTGCTTCCCCGCAAGTTTCCGCCGTTGCACGTAGTGTCGTGACTCCTCAGTCGCAGATCGCCGCGCCTAGTTCCACGCAGGCAGTGAATATGGTTGCCACTTCATATGATGCGTCTGCAGCTAGTAATGGACCTTGGGGCGCTGTTAACTATTTCGGGAAACCATTGCAGTTTGGTGATGTTGCAGTCGATCCGTCAGTGATTCCTTTAGGATCGAAATTGTTTATCAGTGGCTATTCTGATCCAGCATTGCCACGTGGTGGATTCTATGCTACGGCGAATGATGTAGGTGGTGCAATAAAGGGCAATCGACTGGATATTTTTCTTCCTACAGCGAGTCAAGCGAATCAATTTGGCATAGAAAATATCAAAGTACAGGTGATTTCAAAGTAAATTAGGTATACTCTAGATGACTACACGATCAGAAGGAGGAAACCAATGGAGATGAAAGAAGGACAAGCTGCACCAGACTTTACGCTCGAAGCAACGGGTGCGCAGTCAATTCAACTTTCGGATCAAAAAGGACATCCAGTTGTGTTATTTTTCTATCCGAAAGACATGACTCCTGGTTGAACTCAGGAGGCAAATGAGTTTCAGGCACTCTTAGCAGAGTACTCTGAACTCGGAGCCATTGTGCTAGGGCTTAGCACAGATAGTATGACATCACACGAAAAATTTGTGCAAAAGTACAATTTAACCTATCCGCTATTGTCCGATCCGGACGCTACTGTATGCACAGTGTATGGGGTGTATAAGGAAAAGAAAATGTACGGTCGGGCATATATGGGAATTGAACGCACAACTTTTCTGATTGATGCAAAGGGCGATATTGCGCGTGTTTATCCAAAAGTGAAAGTTGATGGACACGCGGCTAAGGTTCTTAGCGACTTGAAGCAACTGATATGAAAAGGTCTCCTTTAACAGGCTTGGGAGTAGGCTTGTTAAAGAGCCTGTTCAAAAAGGGTTGAGGTAAGATGCAAGCAGGGGTTTGGTGAAGTCTGGACATGCGCGCGGAGTGTACGATAGGTGGTACATGAGCACGCATGTCCAGTACAAGCCGAAGCCCTGCGCCGCAGAGTTCTCGACCCTTTTTAAACAACCTCTTAAAGGAGTCTTTTTTGATGTAAAATAGAGTTTACTTACGCCAATTTCTGCTGCTCAACTTAAATCTTCTTTGGCACCCCGTGTAAGATGGCAGTCAATAGTATGAGTCCTGAAATATTCACAGCGAAGTAAATTGCTCACTAGAAATTGGATAATTAAAGGTAGTTATGCTTTGAAGACAAATGAATGGTAGTTCTTATGTGCTTGATATGCATTTTTATCATGATGATTGACCACTTGCATGATAGTGGATATATATAGGTTTTTAGGAATGAAAAGTAATTTCTTATAAATATTTATAACACCGGTAATAGGTGAACTATTTTTGTTCACATTAAAATACCTCTTTAAAATGCTATCTGTTCAATGCGCGGATAAGTCAGTATAATTATCACTTCACATTGTAATTTATCCGTATTACAGTACACATGTTTAACGTTTGCATTGAAACGTAAGACCCGTTATCGAAAAAATCCACCCCAAACTTTATGACGTGAAAATCATAAGATTTTTACACCGATTGACCGCAGTAGTTACAAGTGGAAACGAGCGTACAAAAAATGGACAGCGGTTGAGCGAGTGAATAGTTGGTTAGAAGAATCGTTTGGGTTTGAAATCCATATGATGTATGGGTTTGCGAAGATGCAGATGCGCTGTGAATTGGCGCTCTGCGTGATGCGGGCGTTGGCCGACAGGACGAATCAAGGAAAAGAGGTCAGCGCAAAATGCTCTCTTTGTTTAACGGGTGACTTGCGGAAAAAGTGGCGCTCTTGTGGTAGGCGTTGTAAAATGGAAATAGGATGGCAAGGAGGAGTTAGCGATGGTAACACTTACAGTGGAAGCGGCGAATGTAGTCAAAGATCTTTTGTCTGATAAGGATGACGCTATGGGATTGCGGATTTTCGTAAAACCTGGAGGATGTTCAGGTTTTAGTTATGGTATGGCACTTGATATGAAGAAGGAATCAGATTTACTCCTGATGCAAGAAGGCGTTCCCGTACTTGTAGACGAAGTTAGTTTTCCTTATATTGATGGATCGGAAATTGACTATGTAAGTGGCTTGTCTGGCAAAGGATTTAAGATTGTAAATCCAAACGCGGTATCAAGTTGTGGTTGTGGCTCAAGTTTTCATACCAAAGATGATCCGGGAACACCTGGTAGTTGTTCATAGGTTTGATATGACTAAAAGGAGTGGACTCCGACAAAGAGTCCACTCCTTTTAGTCTGGATGCTAGTTCTTTTTGCTCTGTCTTGTTGTGGGACGATTGCGCAAAAAGAAAACGACAAGGATTACTATGAGTAGGGTGGCAAACACGTAGGGCAACGCAGACGTATGCTGATCAATGCTTGACCAGTGCCCACCTAGTTGGTAACCAAGCAGTGTCAAAATGTAGACCCACGGAATGCTTCCGATTGTCGTGAATAGGAGAAACTTTGTTAATTTCATATTCGCGATACCCGCCGGTAGTGAAATAAACGTGCGGATTGCGGGTAGAACCCGAGCGATGAGAACGGTGATGGAACCATATCGTGCGAACCAGTGTTCGGCAGAGTTAAAATGTTTTTTTGAGAAAAAAATGTATTTCCCATAACGCAACAAGAGGGGACGACCGCCAATACTTCCTGCATAGTAGGCAACGAGAGAGCCTACTATATTGCCGATAACACCTGCGAAAACAGCCGCTGTAAAGCTGATATTTCCCTGCCAAGCTTCGAAACCAGCAAAGGTCATGATTAGTTCACTGGGGAGTGGGATACAGGAGCTTTCCAAAGTCATCGTGATGAAAATTGCGATTATGCCATAATGGCGAATAACGTGTTCAAGGACAAGGGAAAGACCTTGCATGTGATACCCCTTTCTCACTGAAAAGCAACTTTGTAGAATACAGTATACAAGGTGAGAGAACACTAGTCTACTTGTCCTTTGATTCACATACATGATATAGTAATGAGGACTTTACGCTCGCAATGTCGAGACATGACGGGAGAGACTACGATTGGGTTTCTGGAACGCAGTGTTAGATGGAGCGTTCATTGCCCTGCAGGCGATTACCGGGCTCATCGGTGGCTACCAAATGATCTTATCTGTGTTTGGACTGTACTATCGGAAAAAAGATATTCAGTTTAAACCACGCAAACGATTTGCAGTACTCGTTGCGGCGCATAATGAAGCACAGGTGATTTGTCCATTGCTCGATAACTTGAAGAGGATGAGGTACCCTAGTCACTTGTATGATATTTACGTGATTGCAGATAATTGTACAGATAATACGGCTGAAATCGCTAGGGCCTCTGGAGTTAAGGTCGCTGAACGATGTAATGAGGAAGAGCGCGGTAAAGGGTTTGCTATTCGATGGATGTTAGAACGGCTCTATGAATCTGACCAGAGCTATGACGCTGTGGTCATGTTTGATGCTGACAATTTAGTTGCCACTAATTTTTTGCAGGTCATGAATGATCGACTAATGGCTGGTAAAAAAGTGATACAAGGTTATTTGGATATCAAGAACCCGTATGATTCTTGGGTTACAATCTCTATGGCAATTTCGTATTGGTATACGAATAGAATGTGGCAATTGGCAAGATACAATCTGGGATTATCTTGTGCACTTGGCGGTACAGGTTTGTGCATCGACATGGGGCTCTTACAGCGTTTGGGATGGGAAGCAACTGGACTCACAGAGGATGTGGAGTTTGGGGCGAAGTGTGTCTCCGTTGGAGTGTATCCGGTTTGGGCGCATGATGCACGTGTGTATGATGAAAAACCCATTTCTTTACGAGCCTCGATGCGGCAACGATTGCGTTGGATGCAAGGGCATTTCAATTGTGCACAGCAATATATGATACCCCTTTTGAAGGCAAGCATCGTGGAACGAAGTTTGGGCAAGTTAGACGCTGCGATTTATCTCTTTCAACCGATGAGATTTTTGATTTTATTTTTCACAGGATTTATGTTGCTGTTTCAATTGGGAGCACCAGTTGCATGGACGATGAATATCGCAACGGAATTACTACCTACGTGGTTTTGGGTGATGGTCAATCTCTTTATTTTATTTCAAATGCCTTTAGCGATGATCATGGATCGCATTCCGTGGAGAGCTTATTTGGGATTACCGCTTTTTCCGTTTTTTATGTTTACGTGGTTCCCAGTCACATCTATTGCCCTTTTTACTCGGCATAACAGAGTGTGGAAGCATACGGTGCACACGCGCGCTATTCATTTAGATGATATGCGATTGCGATAGGGTCTGACGTGAGGCTCGCGGTAGGGAATTTCTCTGTCGCGAGCCTTGCCGTAAAGGGCGCGAACAAAGCCTTTAGGCAGTGATCGCTTGAGACATGATCCGGATGGCATCCTTTCCGAGCATTCCAGTAGTAACGCCAATTGCGCGCGCTTCGTCAGTTACCGATTCAAGTGGTGCCGTTAGCAATTCATCTACCGTCTTCACGCCGACTGCACGCCCAGCGATGATGCGGCGATTGTGAAGTCGTGTATTGAGTAAAGCAATGTCAAGTGCTCCACACATAATGTAGCCGATTTCCGTTGACACCATGACAAGTTGCGTTTTTGGCAAAGTAACTGTGGTGGCTACACATGGATAATCATCAATCATTAATGGAGTTACGGTTATCATTTGGAAGCAGACCTCCTTTTTCAGTTAGCATATGGATTGAAGATGGTCTGGGTGTCAATATTTCTTGAATTGGCTATACTGATATTTGAGGTGACATGTGTATGGCGCGAGTCTTTTTGACGACATTGAACGCTAAATTTGTTCACTCGTCTCTTGCGCTTAGATATCTTCGTGCGATGATTTCGAATACGCATGAGGTGGTCATGGATGAATTTACTATACATGATCCAGCACAACATATTTTAGGGCGCATATACGAGGCTGCACCAGATGTGATTGGATTTAGCTGTTATATATGGAACATAGAAGAGATCAAACGTTTATTGCCCTTGGTAAAGAAGATATTTCCTGATACTGTGATTGTACTCGGCGGTCCAGAAGTCTCCTATGAAACGAGAGAATTCATGGAGGCAAATCCATCGGTCGATGTTGTAGTTATAGGTGAGGGGGAGGGATCTTTTCGCGATTTTCTAGCGGTCTTAGGCGATCGAACTTCTTGGATTCGAGTTCCTGGGATCTGCTTTAGAAATGCTCAACAAGTGATCGAGCGAACGGGCCCTGGTGAAAAATTGGTGCTAGATGCTGTTCCTTCTCCCTACAGGGAGGATACGATGCATGAATTGCATCAACGAATCGTGTATTTTGAAGCAAGTCGTGGATGTCCTTTTCATTGTCAGTTTTGTTTATCTTCAATTGAAGATACCGTGCGCTATTTTAGTTTAGATCGTGTGATCGATGATTTACAACGGTTGATTGATGCTGGAGTCAGGCAGATTAAGTTTGTCGACCGAACATTTAATCTGCATAAAGAGTATGCAATTAAGATTTTCGAGTTTTTGATTCAAACAAAGGGGATTACAACGTTTCATTTTGAAATCACGGGCGACATCTTGAAGCCTGATATTGTACAATGGCTGTGTACGAATGCACCCCCTGGTCTGTTTCGCTTTGAAATAGGGGTTCAATCCACCAATGATATTACAAATGATATTGTGCAGCGACGTCAGAATTTTACCCGTCTTTCTGAGACCGTACGAAATATTAAGGAGTCAGGCCGTATCTTGCAACACTTAGACCTCATTGCTGGATTGCCAGAAGAAGACTATAGAAGTTTTCAAAAGACATTTGACGATGTGTTTGCGCTGCGACCAGATGAATTGCAACTTGGTTTTTTGAAATTATTAAAGGGTACTGGACTTCGCCGTATGGCTGATAAATTCGGCTATGTTTTCATGGATACTGCACCTTACGAAATTCTCTCAAATCATTGCTTGTCGTTTTCGGATGTATTGCGCTTGAAGTACATGGAGGATATTTTAGAAAAATACTATAACTCGGGATGGTTTAAATTAACGATTGAATATCTGATGCGACACTGCTATGAGTCAGCTTTTGTTTTTTTTCAATCATTTAGTGAAATGTGGAATTCAAGGGGCTGGTCGCGCATTGGGCATCAACCGCTGGATTTGGTCTTTCGACTACGGTCATTTTTGCAGTTAGAAGGATTCTTCGATGAAACTTTGGAAATTTTGCTGCATGCTGACTATTTATTACGCGAGAAGCTGAGACCACGTAATTTGTGGTGGGATCCGGAGATTTCGCATGGATTACAATTACATTTGGTTCGTTCACTTTTGGTAGAAAACAATCAAAGAATTGAATTGACAGATGATCGATTATTTGTAAAACCACATCATCTCGAAAAGCGTATCGTGATTGATCGAGCAGCAATTGGAGCGATTCCGTTTTTATTTCCTGACGTTGAAATACAGGATGCAAAGCGCTATTATCTCGTTTATGTGTACGCTGCTGGGGCGGGCACGGCAAACGTATATTTGCTTCATGACCAAGTAGTCGAAGAGCGCGATGATGATTGGCTGATGGTTGTTAAGCCCTAGGTATTGTGGTGTCATCTAAAGGAGGGGCCGACTGGTGTGGTTTTCTGTGTTTTTACGAGGTATTTCACATAATCCGGCTCTGATGGCCGCTCTGGTGTCAATCCTCGTAGCACAAGTGATCAAAGTTCCCATTTTCTATGCAACGAATAGAAAATGGGATTTATCAAAAATGATGTCCACAGGTGGTATGCCGAGTTCTCACTCGGCTGCCGTATCCTCACTATCGACGGTAATTGCCATCCGTGAGGGTTCTGGGTCTATGTTGTTTGCAACTGCTGTGGTTTTTGCCATTATCGTAATGTATGATGCTGCCGGAATAAGGAGACATGCGGGAGAACAGGCGATTGCCATCAATAAACTCGAAGAGGAAATTGGGAAATATATTGATCGATGGCCACTTGGACGGCATGAAGAGTATCAAAAGAAATTGAAAGAGATGTTAGGACATCAACCGATTGAAGTATTCATGGGTTCTATTTTGGGAATTGTAATTGGAGTCATCGCTGCTCGTTAGTCATGTGAATGATCGATGACAAGGGGAGAGTTCAATGCGATTGTCCGTACGAGATATGGAAACTGTTCAAAGAGCGTTGCACAGTGCGTTATTGCGAGCTGAGACACCAGAGGAGCGAGTTCGCTATCAGGCAGTATTGGATCGCATTTATGAGCTGCCAGCAGTAGTCAAAGACGGATTTTTGTACGATTATGATGATGATGCAAAGACGTAATGAGGATCTGCCAGCGGCAGATCCTCATTACGTCTCATCTGAAAGATCGTGGACATCCTCACCGATCTGTTGGATCTCTGCTTGATCATGTTCGCGATTTATTTTTTTAATCGCCTGTTCGAGTGCGAGTTCTGGCGTTCCTACGACAGCACTGCCATAGATGTAAAGTTGGTCACTTGTCGTCGGAGTTCCAATTGCATAGAATTTATCTGTCATCGTCTCGAACAGTTCGATTTGATAGGATTCACTGCCTACCTGATAACTATAGGTCTCTTTGCGCAAGAGTTCTGCATCTTTTCTAAGGGGAATTGACTTCCACGAATCTGACATTGATCATTCCTCACTTTTCAGCGTGTTGATTGGGGCGAATGGATGGCTCGAGGCCCATAACGCAATGACAATAAGCAATGCGATAATCCCAATTAAATTAAATAACATGGAAATGCCGTGGTACATGAAGAATTGGTTAATCAAAGGTGTCCTCGGTCCTGCAAACGTAGGAATGCGTGATGTGAGGTCAGCCATTCGCGGAAGGATAATTAACCATGCAATGAGGGTGAGTAATGTCGTGATGCCTACGAGACTTTGGATTATACGTGCCCGTTTAGGGGGTCTCTGGGCATACAACCAAAAGGCTGTGATAAATGCGATTACACAAAGTAGCCCAGTAAGTGTATAGTAAATAGGGAACAGCTCGTCTAATACTCGACCAGCTGAGTTGAGTGATAGCACGCTAAAAAGAGTTGGAGCAACACTTGCCGTAAAAAAAATCATGGTGCCAAATGTTATACTAACGGATATGGCAAAAGCCACACGCATGGTTGCTCGCATTCTATGATCTCTCCAAAAGGTGTGATAGGTATGACTAAACGTGTTAAGCGCGCTTCTCTTCTCCTTGTAGCGTTAAGTTCAATTGCTTTAAGTGGTTGTGGTACATCGAATAGTGGGGGTGGGCCTGTCTCACAACCAATTCCACAAACAAAGAGTGCTTCTGTACAGTCAAGTGGTACTTCTACAACCGGCTCGAATGCTCCGTCAACAAGTAAAAGTTCAACCACAGGTAAAACGTCGACTAACAACCCAAAAGGGAGTACAGCGCAGACTAGCACGACCGCGTTAGCACTTTCTTCTGTCAGTGTGAGTGAAACAGGAACTGGAAATACATTTGTACCCGTGTCTTCTGCGGTTACATCTATTTTACTGCCATCTGGTTGGCAGTTGCAAA
Organism: Bacillota bacterium; assembly: GCA_021821085.1. GTDB lineage: Bacteria > Bacillota > Bacilli > Alicyclobacillales > SLC66 > Sulfoacidibacillus. Next base: position 47,786 of record JAKACV010000015.1, read on the forward strand.
CGAATTCCCTTGGGAGCGGAGGGACAAGTTTAAAACTAGTGAATCCGTCTGATCCTTCGGATATGATTAGTGAAGTTGTGATGCCCTCTGATCGCAATTTACAGTCTTTCTATAATTCTCAATCGGCAGGAACTGCTCACTGGATCGTACCGAATCAAATTTTGTCATATACGCAATCAAATCCAGTAAATCCGTATCAGGATCGTGGTATTATGGCAAATTTGAGTTCAGGCGGCTCAATTCGTGTTGATGTATACCTGCCAGCTTCTGATCAAAGTAGTGCAAAGCAAATTTTAAATAGCTTTGTAGGCCGCAGTTCTACACAAGGATAGAGTCTCCATTCGTCAAATAAAGAGTCGGGAGAGCTCTCCCGACTCTTTATTTGGTTATAGTTTTATGACAATCTCTTTGAGACGATCAAGGCTACGCAAATTCCTCCATGGTTTTTTCAAAGAAATCACGATCAATGTGAATGTCTTGATGAACAACTGGCGTCTCTTTAAAACCTTCAACTAGTGAATCAAATGGTTGCTTGTTCTTATCTTCAAAAATAAGGCCTGTGCAGAGACCGTCTGTATCGGCAACTTTTTCCATGGCCATTTTGCGATTGGTTGGATCGTAGTCAGGGAACTGCTCCAAGCTGATGGTGTGTTCCTTGTACCATTCATAAGTGTTCACTTTGTTGTACGTAACACAAGGACTAAAAACGTTAATAAGTGAAAAGCCTTTGTGTCGAATTCCAGCTTGAATTAGTTCGGTCAGTTGACTTACGTCATGTGAAAAGCCTTGTGCTAAAAAGCCAATACCTGCAGCGAGTGCGATCTGTAACGGGCTGATGGCGTTTTCGATATTTCCTGCAGGTGTCGTTTTCGCTTTGAATCCAAATGCGCTCGTTGGTGAGTGCTGACCTTTTGTTAGTCCGTAGATCGAGTTGTCCATGACAATGTAGGTGATGTCCATATTGCGACGTGCAGCATGCATGAAATGCCCAAGTCCAATCCCGAAACCGTCCCCGTCGCCGCCTGCAGCTAATACAGTCAAGTTGCGGTTTGCTAATTTAACCCCCTGGGCAACTGGTAAGGAGCGACCATGGACACCATGAAACCCGTAAGCATTCACATATCCTGAAATCCGACCAGAACAGCCAATTCCGGAAATAATCGCTACATTTTCCGGTTCTAAATCGAGGTTTCCTAGAGCGCGTTGGATCGACGCCTGAACAGCAAAATCACCACATCCTGGGCACCAGTTTGGTCTTATGTTATTGCGGAATTCCTTTACCGTTGCCATGCGATCATCGATCCTTTCACGTGAGCTTCGATTTCCTTTGGTAAAAATGGCGTTCCATCATATTTGAGGTAGCTCTTCATTTCAGGATGCGTGAGTCCGAAGAACTGAATTAAATGAAATAGTTGACCAGTTCCATTGCTCTCAATGACCATGGTCTGTTTGGCGCTGTTTACGTATGAAGTAAGCGTATTGATGGGGAAAGGTGAAAGAACCTTGATTTGAACATGCCCCACTTTAAGTCCTTGTTTGCGTAAGCGTTCTGTTCCTTCATCGATGGCTCCGATCGATGAGCCAACTCCGATCAAGAGTATATCTGGATTTTTATCACCTGTGTAGGAGACGCTGTTTGGCAATTCCGTGCCATTAAACTTATTCAAACGTTTATTCATCATGAGAACGTGATTTTTTTTCCCTTCATCAGGGCGGCCAATTTCACTGTGTTCAACGCCCGTCACATGGTGCAATCCGCCGCGTTGCCCAGGAAATACTCGTGGAGAGATCCCATCTTCCGTACGTTCGTACCGTTTAAACATTTGACCAGTAGGTACTTGATCAAGTTGTTCCTGCGTGGCAAGGCGACCGCGATCAATCGTCACCGCATCATAGTTAAATGGTCGAACAGATTGACTGGCTAAAGAAAGCGCCAAGTCTGTCATAATGATGACTGGACATTGATATTTCTCTGCATAGTTGAAGGCGTCAACCGTTGCATAAAAACTTTCTTCAGGCGTGGAAGGAGTTAAAACGATTTTTCCGATCTCACCGTGGTTGCCAAATAAGACCGCATACATATCGCTCTGTTCGTGTTTGGTTGGTAAACCTGTACTCGGGCCACCGCGTTGGGTATCTATAATCACAACTGGAGTTTCTGTCATTCCTGCAAGTCCAAGAGCCTCCATCATAAGTGCAAGTCCGGGGCCTGAAGTTGCAGTTAAGGCGCGAGCACCTGCATAGGATGCGCCAATTGTCATATTTAAAGCGGCAATTTCATCCTCGGTCTGTACAACGACACCGCCAACTTTAGGTAGTTTTTTGATGAGATATTCCATTACGTCGGATGCTGGGGTGATTGGGTATGCTGGCATTACACGCGCGCCAGCAGCTAAAGCTCCGAATCCAATCGCGTCGTTGCCTATCATAAACAAGTGTTTGTCTGGAGTAGTTGGTGCGAGTTTGAATGCAGAAAAGTCGATTTGTTCATTACTCATAGTGTCGTAACCAGCCTTAACAGCCTCTAGGTTTTGATCGACGATTTTTTGGCTCTTGCGTCCAAATCGACTCTGTAAGACAGATGCGCAAAAATTAGCTTCTAGTCCCACAAGACGAGCTGTTGCGCCAAGTGCAACCATGTTCTTCATGATCACTGCGCCATGCTCTTCGGCGATTTTTGTAAAGGGCATGACAACAAGCTTCACATTGGAAGAAAGAGTATCAGGTAAATTTGGGTTGAATTTTGCATCGGCGATGACAATTCCGCCATCCCGCAATTCACCACCATTTAAGTCGATTGTCTCTTGATCAAAAGCGACAAGGATATCAAGGTAATCTGCACTTGCCGATTTTGGTTCAGTTGTGACGCGAACGTTGTCGTTCGTATGACCACCTTTAATTCGTGAAGAAAAATGTCGATAGGAATAAATATAATATCCCATGCGGTTTAGCGAGGTAGAAAATGTTTTACCAGTGGAATCAATACCCTCGCCTTGTTGTCCCCCAACCTTCCAGGACAGTTCTTGTAACATAGATTGTCACTCCCTCTAGCGTAACGCACAGGAGTACTGGTCACCGTTCTCGGCGAACATCAGCTACAGCTGCGCGGAGTAAATTCACGGATGATGCATCGGGTCGAAAGACAAATTCAATCATAGACTGACGTGTTGTACAGGACTTCTCCACTTCACGGCGGCGGCTAGGTGAAACAATCACTGCATGCAAGTCCTTTACAAAATGTGAAAGTTCTTGCGCATCGGCGGTTGTTGTCACGCGTAGTCTAAAACTATCAAGTCCTGCTTGACGCAAAGCTGAGCGAATTTTTCCTGCGAATCGTTCGCTGCGGCAAACAAGTCCCACTTCACTTTGTTCAGGAATCCGCGCAATTTTTACGATCGTCTCCAATTCTGGGTCAAGAGAAATCGCAAGTACATCTCGATCCTCACCTAGTAATTGTTGAACTTCATCAAAATGAAAAAAAGTCGTAATAATGAGGTCGGCGGATTCTACTTGCAGTAGTGCACCCCGTTCTTGATCGCGTAGTTCATCGATAATCACTGGGGTGATGTGTACACCTCCAAACTCTAGTTTGCGTGAGAAATACTCGACTTGCTCGCGATTGCATTCAATAAAGACAATTTGGGATTGGTCCAATAAAACTGCCTTTTCTTTAACACGAGCAGATGCGAACTGTAGGAAATCGTCAAGGGTAAAACCGAGTTGGAGGCATTCTTCCAAAGCGACGTCGATGACCCTTTGAAGTAAGTCACGACGATTGCCCAATCTGACTTTGTCGTCACGATCACATACAAAAGTGCCACGTCCTTGAGCGGATGTGATCACACCTTCATGTTCAAGTTCGTGATACGCTTGACTAATGGTATTACGACTCACGCCGATGACTGCAGACAGTTCGCGTTCTGTCGGCAACTTATCGCCAGCTTGATATACACCAGCCCGGATGTCAGAGATAATTCGCTCCTTCACCTGAACGTAAAGTGGGATTCCATTCTTGCGAATGACTGAGCGGTTCACTGCAATCTCCTCCCCGCTATCCCAGTTGTCATGGACTAATCCACCGATCCATAGGATCTCTTCACGTTTTATTATACCCGATGAGCAAACGAAATGAAGCCCTGTTTTCTCTTTTTTCATAGGAAATTTAAGAGTAGTATCGACTCGTCAAAAGATTTAGGTGTGGATCAAGGGGAGCGAGAGAGTAAAAGTGATTTTTCACTTTAAAATAAGATGAAAAAAATGGGAAGTTGTGCTACGCTATTTGCTATTATTCATCCTGTAGTTAGGCCGAAGTGGTCAGCGAACAGGTTATCATGAACGAGGTCACGTTCATGTCAGGTCAGGTCAGGGGGCGTGCGATATTTTTATTACAGAGGAGTTGCAAACAAAGGTTTTTGTATTGGCAGATGCTTTGCAGGAGTCTGCGCTTTTAATGAAGGAAGCAGTTTTACAACAAGCGGTGTTGCTAGATGGGTTAAATTCGCAATTACTTAACAAAGCGTTAGAGCGATTAGTTCATATTGCCATCGAAGCGATTACGGATATTGGGAATTTACTCATTGACACATTAATTATGCGGGATCCGGCGAGTTACGCAGATATCGTGGATATTCTCGAGGATGAAAGGGTGATTTCGACAGATGTGGCTGGAGCTTTGCGACCGATGGTTGAGTTTCGGCGGATGCTCATGCAGGATTATACGAGTGCACACGCGCTGGAAATTCGCTCGTATGCTGAAAATGCGGATTTCATTGAGCGGTTTATTGAACAGTTGAGAAGCTATTTGGGTAATTCTGTAACAATACAAATAACCTAAATGAGAAGTTATTTGGAGGATACTATAAAAGCATAAACAACCTGGCGGAATATTTCCGCCAGGTTGTTTATGCTCTATGGTTTTGTCGATTGTGACCAAAAACGTATACTTTGACATGTTTCTTAACACCGAATATTTTTGCGTCATTTTCATCCGGGTAGAAGACATCAATATGCGAACCTTTTATGGCGCCGCCGATATCTTCTGCTACTCGATACCCAATCCCATCGATGTAGACAAGGGATCCGAGAGGAATTAAATTGGGATCAACTGCGATGGTGTGCCGGGGTTTAGCCATCTTGCCAGTTGCAGTGATACCATATCCCGGATCGCCGGGATTTTTCCCTGTAGACTCAAATCCTGCGCTATACGCAGTTAATTTGCAGTCGTAGGTGTGAACCACTGCAAGCCGGCCAAGGGCTTCGGCTGTGGGGAGAACTGGATTTAAGGCGGCCATGGCCTCAATTGCTTGGATATTTGACAGCATGCGCCGCTGCGATTCATGCACATGGTTCGCGTGCGCTTGATGATGGGACAAACTCTTCTCATGCAAAGAGTAGTGCTTATCAAGTGTGCGATGCTGCGGTGATTCACTGACTATGCACTGTGACTGCGTGTGATGGAAGTCACTGTGAGCGACGGCGGATGCTGTAGTAAGCATTGCTAACGCTCCGTACGCAAGCACGGTACTGATTGGCACCATGAAGGAAACCACCTCAAAAAGGGTTAAAGTGAGTCATTCAAAGAATAGAAGTGCCCCAGTTGGATCGAGAATATGCAAAACGCATAAAATTTCTTGCGGCGATTTCACCTTATAGAGCCTGTTCAAAAAGGGTTGAGGTAAGATGCAAGCAGGGGTTTGGTGAAGTCTGGACATGCGCGCGGAGTGTACGATAGGTGGGACATGAGCACGCATGTCCAGCACAAGCCGAAGCCCTGCGCC